>JAHFHF010000117.1 GCA_023247055.1 Candidatus Omnitrophota bacterium | reverse complement strand
CCGGACCTAAGCGCCCAGCCGCGCACTTCAAAAAGAATCGGCCGGCCTTCAGAATCAACGGCGATTTGATGGATCAAGGTAAAGTTATTCTGCAGATTACGGACTTCGCCATCTCTCATAAAATTTCCGGATGCTTTAAGGGAAAATTTTGAGCTTTTGGGCAGACTGAAATCACCCGTCTCTGCTCGCGTATCAAAATAATCGATTCCGGTAAAGTTAAAATTATCTTCATAATCCGTATTTTTGAAAATTTTTCGAACCTCACCTCCCCCTATGTGGGACTGATCTTGGCCGGAAAAACTATCCTGAAGCGACATATCAAAAAGACGCGTGAAATCTTTTGCATCCCGCGGGACGGCAAAATCGCTGTCGATCAAAACATGAGATTTTTCACCCAATACTTGGGTAGGGTCTGAGATTGCTTCGGCCTTAGTTGGCGCCCCGCCTCGCAATGACGAAAGGTCATCAGCAGCGGTGCCGGGCCTATGCCCGGCACCTTGGCCGGCAAAGATCGCGAGGCGGAGATTGGGATGCTCCAGAACAAAAAGGCCTTTGGCCTCGTCGAAAACAATACGGGTATTTTTCGGGATATCATCCGGTTTGAGACGGATGAAGTCGGTGTACGCTCTGAGCAACGCCACGGTGTCTTCTGGAAAACCGGTTTCCACCGTAAAATAAATTTCTGCACGATTTTTGAGTTCATCGTGGCGCATGGCCATGGCGGGAACTTTTCCAAGCAAGGGCAGGCCAAAACCCAGACTTCTCATCTTATTGGCAAGATCGACTCTCAAGTTATTTTCAAGGTCGACTCTCAAGACGAACGGCGAGACCCTTAGAAACATCATGGGTGCATTTGTTTCCTCCGTCAGCGGCAGCGAAATCTGAAAAATCTCTGCGTTAACAAAATTGGTTGCCTGCATCGAAAAAAGAGAGCGTCGACCGTCTCTGTCCGCATTTGCACCCCTATAATCCATGGTTACCAGAAGATTGCCGTCGGTTTTTATATAAGACCTGAACGAAGTTTTTGCAAGAACCGCCTGGATATCCTGTGGAGTCAACGCATCATTCGGTTTTTGAATGAGCGCTAAAAAGGCTGTGACATCTTCGGCTTGGGCTCTACCAGTCAGCACATCTTCGATTAGCGCGGCGTTTTCATCCTTAGTCAAGATGGCATCCTGTGTTCTTTCTCCTCCGTGCTCTTCGGGGGAGGCTGGGAGGGGGGCTATAGATACAGGGACTGTCTCATCAGCGGCGTTGGTAGGGTCTGAGATTGCTTCGGCCTCAGTTGGAACGCTGCCTCGCAATGACAAAGAGTTATCGGGGGCATAAACAGAAAAACGCACGTCCGGCGTCTCGGCTGACCAGCCGTTTCCATGGCGCGTGACTGCTGCTTTTAAAGACTTCTGCTGTTCAAACACTTGTTCAAGTTTATCAAAGAAAGTTGCCATTTTTGTCCACGACTCGCCTGCGGGCAATCGTTCCAAGATAATCCGGATTTCCATCGGCGGCGTACTCGGCGGCAGCACCTGATTCTGTTGATCAGGTACAGCGCCGGTACTTCTAGGGTGTGACGTACTCGGCGGCAGCATCTGATCTTTTTGATCAGATACAGCGCCGGTACTTCTAGGGTGTGACGTACTCGGCGGCAGTACCTGAACAGAGCGTATCAGGTCCCGGGTTAAATGAAACCCGGCCAAAGGATTCTGGCGGGCATCGAACGCATCGAAAGATAAACCTATTTCACCTCGACTGGTTAATACATCTTCAAGTGCATCGCCTGTCAAACTCGGACGGATCAAAATCGACGATCCAGGTTGTTTGTAAAACCCCACACGCATATTCCCTAAAACACGGCCAAATGTTCCCCCGGATCGCAGTTTGGCCACCCAATCCTCCGGATGACCGGGACGTGTCAGACTATAAAGTTTTTGTGGATTTGAACTTTCTATTTCTTCAACAAAAAAACCATTTTCAGGCTTGAGCAGCTGTTCCACAAGAGCGGCGGCTTCGGGCCTATCGGCATGCATATCCAGGGCGGCCGTCAAATCCAAAGGCTCCCGTGAAAGCTGGCCCACGGGTATCTCAGGGACAGTCCCTGAAGGAAGCGGGGACAGTCCCTGCGTTTCTTCTCCTCCCCCGCGCTCTTCGGGGGAGGCTGGGAGGGGGGCTGTAGGCGCAGGGGCAGTCCCAGGACGCGGCTCATCAGGACGCGCCTGGGCAGTCCCTGCGTTAGACGCAGGGGCAGTCCAAAAAACATTCTTTGGCGGCTCGGCAAAGACAAAGCGGATTTCATTGCCGTCGGCCGTACGCATCGCAATTTCATTGTCACGCGTTTGAATCGTTCCTTCTGGAAGCGGATAGCCTTTTCGGGCCAATTCTTCTGCCGTAGACAGCAGGCGGGTACGATCGTCAGCAAATTTTTCCCAAGGCAGGAAGAAGGTGAACTCTGGAAGTCCTGCGGCTGAAGATTTTAAATCAAAAGCGCGGATGTCGGGCAGATTCAAATACCACTGCTGCACCGGCGGATTATCTTTTGGATGTTTGGTTCCAAAGTACGTGAAGGTGGGCCGTGTAGCCGAGAATAAAAATTGCTGGCCCGGCACTTGCAAAGCATTGTGATCGTTTGAAAGCACGACGTTGTAACGCTCATCTGTTTCTAGTTGAAAACGCGCATAGCGCGGGTCCGCATCCCTATTCCAGGCCGGATGCTCGGCCAAAAGTTCCAGAAGAGCCTCTTCCAACTTTTCGGATTTTGCAGTGACGGGCACAAGCCCAGCCGCGGTTGTCGGGCTAGGTTCTTGGTGATCAGGCCCGGCCTCTAGTGGCTTATTGTTAACCGCAGAAACGGTAAAAATCAAACGGCCGGGTATTTCAAAACTGCGGCTGTAGGCCTTTCCGGGTTTCGTATGGATACGGGCACCCTCGCCCATGGCCAGAGGAAGCATGCGATTCATCATGCCTTCGATTTGGCTGTCTATGGCCGGAGTGATTTTGTACAGCGTGATTTCAATCGTGCGAGGTCTATGGGCAGTCTCATCCTCCGGAAATAAAACCGCGCTTTTCACATTGTCTACACCGCCTATATTCACCGTAACCGGAACGGCCGAGCCCTTGCTGTGATAACTCAACTCGACGAAGCTGCCGGATTGCGCTGAATCGCTGCGTAAAAAACGGATTCTCTGCCCGGGCTTTTCTCCGTACCGGGCGCTGATCTGCAAAGACCGGAACGTCGACCGGCCGATCTGCCCTTCATAATGGGCCTTGATGGCGCCGGCATGTAACCAGTATCTTAAATCCGCAGTGTCCAAGGTGCTTTTATAGCCGGAGGCTTCAACCCACCGGTGCAGGAAGCCGCCGGGCTCCATATCAAGCGGAGTAAACTCCCGGAAAGCCAGCATAATATCCAACGCGCTGGTCATGCCCAAAGATGCGATATCGCCGGGAACTTTCCACAAAACAGGTTCCTGCGGAGGCCTAAAAATAAACCGCAAGGCATTACCGTCTGCGGATAAAAGACGTATTTCATGGTCCAGCACCTGATCTTCTTGATCAGGTACAGCGCCGGCACTTCTGAGGAGTGACGTGTCCGGCGGCAGCACCTGATCTTCTTGATCAGGTACAGCGCCGGCACTTCTGAGGAGTGACGTGTCCGGCGGCAGTACCTGAACACGTTCTCCCTTGACTTGATTTTGCCTAAGCGATTCATCCGCAAAACGAGCGGCTTGCTTCGATGCTTCGAATTGTTCTTGCGGGAAAAAGAATTCAAAGGAAGGCCGGCCATCACCGGATGTCCGCACATTAAAGGCCCGGATCAATGCCGGATTGATGGACCAATGAATTTCGACCGGCTTACCCGGTTTAGCTGTGTGGGTTTCGATACTATGGATCTCAAAAGATAGGTGTCTCTCGTTAAACAGAAGCTTCACATCGGGCAGCAGCAAAGAGGGGCGTTTGTCAAACGGATCGTCTCGGGGAACGTCAAGGACATAACCAAGGCCCTCGAGTTCAAAATGATCTGCGCTACCGACCGTTGTTTTCCAGCGCTGATCGCCTTTTGCAAATGCCGCCAGCGCTTCATAAAAAGTCAGCGTCTCATCCGGTGCCAGGCCCCTGCTGGTGGTGCCAGGCCCCTGCTGGTGGTGCCAGGCCCCTGGTGGCACCGGTGTTTCAGTGGCAGAGGACTGTCCCTGATTTCCTGAAGAGAACGCAAGGACGTGAAGCGGTTCATCGCCGGGCTGGAGCAGTGTGCCCGGCTCCACCCGGTCTCCGTCTCTAAAAAGCTTGAGCAGCGCGCCAGTGCCGCCTATGGCAGCAACGCTATAAACATGCGGCTGGCCGTCGGAAGGCTCCCGGATGGCGGCCCATCGGGGATAACCGCGCCGTTCCCCGCTTATTCCGCTTAAAACAGATCTATCCAATGTAAAAATTTCGCGCGAAGACCTCGTCGAGCCTTCCGGGTAATAGCGGGTTTCAAAAAAAACATGCAGGGCACGGGTTTCGGGATCAACCCAAAACCTTGGACTCGTTTGTCTAGATTGAAACGCCGCACTTTCCCAGCCAAATTGATTACGCCAACGTTTATCGTTGTCGTCAGGGCTGACCGCCGGCCCCTTATTTTTGACCTCAAAGAAAACCTCGACCCGGCCCAGGGCCGGATTGGCTGCCGGGAAAATGAATTGGTTGGATAACACCATGCCCTCAGGTAATTCAATCAACTTATGTTTAAACTCCCCGTTTTCAAACCAGCCTTCTGAAAGACTAGCGCCAATGGCCGAACTCGCCCATGTCATAAAAAATTTAGGCTCACCCGTAACAGGATCTGCGGCCGTTTTGATATCCCGGATACTGCCGGGGAATTCTGCTAGAATGCTATCCTGATCCGCAAAAATGAAAGCGCTCGGTGCGGTTCCGATCCCCTGAAACACACGGAATTTTTGACCTTCAGAATCCCAAACCGGCGTAAAAGCCGTGATCTTGATATTCGAGTTGGATTCGGCGCTTTTCCAGGTATTTGTTACCGGCACTCCCCCGTCAAAAATCTGATACTCGCCAGAGGCTGCTGTCGCCGCAAAAAATAAATGGGCTTCGCCCGTAACCGGATT
>JAHFHF010000116.1:2028-5149 GCA_023247055.1 Candidatus Omnitrophota bacterium | reverse complement strand
TGATTGCCTGTTGGCTTTCTTTTTCATGAATGCGCTTGCGGATATTTTCGCGCTTATCATGCTGCTGTTTGCCCCGCGCAATGGCGATTTCAACCTTAACTTTGCCCTTTTTAAAATACATCGATGTCGGAACCACCGTCGTGCCTTTGGCCCGCAGCTTTGTTTCCATTTGAATGAGTTCGGCGCGGTTCAACAGCAGCTTTCGGATGCGAATCGGATCAATTTCAACATGCCCCTGAATTTTAGAGTAGGGCGAAATGTGGCAATTGAAAAGATGGGCCTCACCCTTCAAAAAACGCACAAAGCTGTCTTTGAGATTGACCCGGCCTTCGCGGATCGATTTCACTTCACAGCCCAAAAGGCAGACTCCCGCTTCGTAGCGGTCTTCCAAAAAATAATCATGCCGTGCTTTGCGGTTTTCAATTGTCGTATTCATGGGAAAGGTATGGGAGGAAGACTGCCGAGGAGGGGATTTGAACCCCTACAGGGTTGCCCCCGCTAGCTCCTGAAGCTAGTGCGTCTGCCAGTTTCGCCACCTCGGCGTGAAACAGTCGTGAGGGATGCGTCATGAGTCGTGAGCAAAAAAAGCGCCTTTTTCTCAAGACTCACCACTGACGACTAAAAAACATGGGCGATTCAGGACTTGAACCTGAGACCCCCCGCATGTGAAGCGGATGCTCTAACCAACTGAGCTAATCGCCCTAAATGAGCACATAACTTACGCTTGCGAAGACAGCGTAAGTTATAAGTGCGAATTTATCCAGTTCATAACGCTGTCCAGTTATGAATCTGGATTCATTAAAAAAAACTTACCTGCCGCATCAGGCCCGGCCGATGTACTCGCCGGTTTCCGTATTGATTTTAATCATGTTGCCTTCATCAATAAACAGAGGCACTTGGACCTTGAGTCCGGTCTCGCAAACCGCCGGCTTAAGCGCATTCGAGACGGAATCGCCTTTGACCCAGGGCGGCGACTCCACGACTTTCAAAATAACATTTTTAGGAAATTCGGGCAGCACGGGCTTCCCTTCATAGAAATCGATATTGATCTCCATGTTTTCTTTCAGGTAGTACTTCTGGTCCCCCACCATGTCATCCGACAAGCTGAAACTCTCATAACTCTCCATGTCCATAAAATGAAAACCCTGATCGTCGTGGTATAAAAACTGGCATTTTTTAGCGTCCAGCGAAACACGCTCGATGCTGTCCGTGGAAGCAAAACGGTTTTGGATAATCCGGCCATTTTTGAGATTTTTTAAGCTTGCCCGGACGAATGCGCGCAAATTACCCGGCGTCCGGTGCTCAAAATCAATGACCACATAAAGTTCTTTTTCGTACAGAATCGTTGTCCCGCGTCTTAAATCCGTCGCTTGCATCTGAAAAACTCCTTGGGTTTGGATGAGAGGGTGGGATTATAGCAAAAGGTCCAAGCCCATTCCACCAATTCCATAACCGGCCTCAATCGACCCGCAGCCGCTCAAAAGCTTCAAAAAAAGTGGGAAAAGAAGTCGCTACGCAGTCCACGTCTTCGATACGGATCTCGCCGTCTGAAACCAGGCTGGCAATGGCCATGCACATGGCGGTGCGGTGGTCGCCGAAACTCTGGACGATGCCGCCCTGCATATTTTCAACGCCCTGGATGAGGCAGCCATCCGGCAGTTCTTTGAGACGGCCTCCGAGTGCATTTAAATTGGTGACCATGGAAAGAATCCGGTCCGTTTCTTTGACGCGCAGTTCTTCGGCGCCGGAAATGAGGCTCTCCCCTTCACTCAACGCCATGACCGTCATGAGGACGGGCAGTTCATCAATCAAACCGGGAATTTCCGGGGCCGTGATTCGAGTGCCCTGAAGACGCCGCCCTTCCACAGATACCGTTCCGCAGGGTTCCGGAAAGTCGGTGCCGGTTTTTGTCTCAATCGCGGCGCCCATACGTTTTAAAACCTCAAGCATGCCAGTGCGCAGCGGATTCAACCCGACGTTATTGACCGTCAAAACCGAACCGGGAATCATCGCGGCCGCGGCAATAAAAAAAGCTGCGGCTGAAAAATCACCGGGAATCGTAAACGAAAGCGGCCGGAGTGTTTCCGTGGGCTCAATCGTCATCACGTTTCCCATTTGCGTAAAACGCGCGCCCGCGGCTTTCAGCAGTTTTTCCGTGTGATCGCGGGACGTACGCGGTTCCTGAATGCGGGTGGCGCCTTCCGCATACAGCCCGGCAAACAAAAGAGCGGATTTGACCTGCGCGCTGGCCAGCGTATTGTCAAAATCAATACCTTGAAGCCGTCCTCCGCGGATCAAAAGCGGCGCATAATTACCGTTATCGCGGCCTTTGATTTGCGCGCCCATCAGTTTAAGCGGCTGGGTCACCCGCTTCATGGGCCGCACTGAAAGCGATGGATCGCCGGTCAATGTGCATTCAAAACGCTGGCCGGCCAAAATCCCCATCAGCAGGCGCATGCTGGTGCCGGAATTTCCGAGATAAAGTTCTTTGGCCGGCGCCGTCAGGGACTTGAGTCCCCGGCCTTGAAGGGTCAGCTTACCCGTCCCCGCTTCATGCTCGGCGTGTACGCCGAGGGCCTGAAACGCCATCAGGGTATGCAGGCAGTCTTCAGCCTCCAGAAAATGCATAAAGGTCGAGCGGCCTTCAGCAAGAGCGCCAAACATAACCGCCCGATGCGAAATGGATTTATCGCCCGGAGGCGTGAAATGCCCCTGGATTTTACCCCGGCGATTGACAACAGCAGAACTCATTTGCCGGGCTTAACTTCGTCTCCGATCTGAAGAGGATTCTGATCGGATTCTTTGCGGATTTCCGCAGACACAAATTGATCGTAGGTTTTTTGAATTTTCAGGTCCGCGACCCAGGCCCCATCGCGCTCGGCCTTGAACGTGTCACCAACTTGGATGTCTTTACCCGGCATACGGTCAAAAACCACGAAGTTGAATTTACGATTGATTGTTTTGACTTTCATGGCGCCGGATGTATTCATCCCGATAGCAACCGCGCGCGTCGCGGAGGCCGCGTTAGCCGGGGTTCCCCCCGTTTCAATGGACGCCGTTGTTGCGGGCAGCGGCATCTCCGCGGCCTTTGCTTTTTCAACCAATTTTTTTAAAGCATCCT
>JAHFHF010000116.1:0-2018 GCA_023247055.1 Candidatus Omnitrophota bacterium | reverse complement strand
TTTCATCAGCTGCGCCAATTGAGATTTAAAATCAGCGATCTGTTTTTTGCTTTCGTCCAGTGCCTGAGCCTGAGATTTTGCAGCGCCTTCGGCGCTATCCAGCTTGGATTTCAGATTTGCCTGCTCCGCGCGTGCGGCCTCAAGGTCTTTTTCTAACACCGCAATTTGATCTTGCAGCTGGATCCGCGCCGCTTCAAACCCCTGTTTTTCCTGAGAAAGCTGATGCCATTGAAAATAGAGGTAACCGGCAGCAAGGCAGGACACAAGCGCGAGAACAAAAGCCAGATTGGCCGCGGCAAATCCAGAAGAACGTGTTTTCATATCTAAGTCCTTTGTGGTCAATGGTTAAGAGATAAGAACACTAACGGCGCTATGATAGCACAGAAATGGCCGGGGTTCAACCCGCCCAACGGCCGCCCATCAGGCGTTCAAAATTGCGGCTGTAAATTTTTTTAAGGACTTTCCGGTCTAATCTCAAGCCATTCAATGTCCGGCCCGGCAAATCAAAAAATGAAAACGTCTCTTTTTCAAGCAGGCTGCGATACCCACGGATCATTTGTTCGAGCCAATGCGCGGTCTTATAAGACTCGTCCGTCACCACCAAATCCGTACCAAAAAGGATACGGTCCTGGTAACGCAGAATTAATGCGCGGTAGGTTTGCGGGTCTTTAGAAAACCGCAATAGCGCTTCCTTAAAAAACCCGATATACCCAAAACTCGTGTCCGTATAAAGATTCGGGTAGCGGTCCATCAAACGCCTGAAGCGATCCGTCCGGAGGGTCGAAAGACAATAATGCGGACAAATGACTTTGAGATCCGGAAATGCACGGAGTACATTTTCAAATTCCTCCTGGTAGAGGGCCGGATTGACATGCAGCATCACGGGCAGCTGTTTGCGCTGGCAATAGGCATAGACAGGCAGCATGGACGCTTCATCCAGCGGAAGACGGTGATAAATACCATGTCCGCTGTAGAGTTTGAGTCCCTTGGCTCCGAGGCGGACATACTCTTCAAGGCGCTCCAGTTTCCTGGGATCTTCCGGATTCAGAGTCGGAAAAACAATGAACCGATCTGGATTTTCATGCGCCAATTTCAGCAGGCTGCGGTTATTGGGATCTTCGCCCTGAAAACCTTGCAATCCTGGGACCAGCGTGGCTTTCGGGCTGCCTAAAATAACGGTCAGGCTAATCTGCTGCCGCTCGGCCGCATCTAAATATTTCTGAGCGGCCTCAGCGGATTCGATATGCTCATGCACATTGACGATCAGCGGGAGGCGTAAGTTCTGTGGAGTTTCCGTCCTCAGAAAACAAGAAAAGAAAAACAGCATTGCGCCCAGCAGGCCGGCCTGCAGGAAAAACGCCCATAAAGATTGTGGCCTTGTGCTGAACAGCATGCTATAGTTTATCGTCCGGTTGAAGTTTTAACTGTTCTAACCGATAATTCTTTCATGCAAAGACCCCATCAACTTATTTTTGCCGCTTGCCTGTTTTGGATGCTTGCATCGTTCACAGGCTGTTCAAAATCTTCTCCCCCGGCATCCGAGGGCTTGCGCCGTACTTTTTATGAAAACGGCCAGGTTGAATCGGAGAAAACCTATCAGAATGGCCGGCTCAATGGCCCGGCGCATATTTATTACGAAAATGGACAAGTGGCCATGGAAGGCCGCTACCTCAACGGCCGCTTAGACGGCACCGCTAAGTTTTTCTATGACAACGGTTCGCTGCAAGCCGAACGCAATTACGTCGAGGGCGTCCAAACCGGCCTTGCCAAGCTTTACAGCCGGGAAAACCAGCTTCAAGCCACGTTTAACATGGAAAACGGCCGCAAACACGGTGAAGCAGTTTCTTATTACCAAAATGGCCAGCGCCTGAAAACGGAAACCTATGTCCAAGGGTTCAAAGATGGCCCAGAAACTATTTTTGCACGCGATGGCACGGTAAAACTTACGCATCTTTACCGCCAGGGAAAACTCGTTTCGAGCGGCACTGCAAAACCGGCTGAAACGGCCAAGAGGCTTC
>JAHFHF010000054.1 GCA_023247055.1 Candidatus Omnitrophota bacterium | reverse complement strand
GGATCGCTCAAGCCGCATAAAAATGTGCTGTGGCTGCTCAAGACTTTCCGCAAATTACATGCCGAGCGCAAATTGGAAGCAAGCCTTGTACTGGCCGGCCGCAAAGACAGACGCTATCCGCGCGGCTATGAAGAACTGGCCGCGCTGCGGGACGGAGAAGGCGTTTTTCACAGGGCCCACATTTCAGACGAAGATTTGGCCGGTTTATATCAGGGCGCCCTGGCGCTCGTCCATCCGTCGCTTTATGAAGGCTTCGGCCTCACGATTCTTGAGGCCATGGCTTGCGGGACACCCGTGGCGGCGCTGCGGGTCGCCTCCGTGCCTGAAATCGCAGGGGAGGCCGCCTGCCTGCTGGAACCGCACGATGAAAAAGGCTTGATTCAGGCGCTTCTGCGCCTCGAGAGCGATACGGCTTTCCGCGACGACCTTGCGCGCCGCGGCCTTGCGCGCGCCGCGCAGTTCAGCTGGAAAAAAACAGCGCAGGAGACTTGGGAAATCTATAAAAAAGTGATGAGCAACGAGTGATGAGCAATGAGTGGAAAACGTTTAGAATGAATAAATTGAGATGCTTGAGTTTGGAGTTTTTTCTAACAAACTATTTGTAACTCTAGAACCGGCAATGCAGCACTGATGACGCAGCGCCAACAGCGCTGCGCATCGCCGTCTCGGCTTCCACGCAGAGGCGGGGATGACACGAAACACTAAGTGCCAAACCCAAAGTTTTAAAATGAAAATTATGTCTCCCTTTTTTTCTCATTACTCAGCACTCATAGCTCATGGCTGATATGAAAATCGCCCTCATTCACGACTGGCTGATCCACATGCGCGGCGGCGAGCGCGTGCTCGAGTCTTTGGCCGAACTCTACCCGGATGCGGTCATTTATACGCTTTTCAGCGACCGCAAACGCCTTAGCCCGGGCCTGCAACGAATGAAGATTAAAAATTCATTCCTGCATTATTTACCCGGCATCCGCCGCTATTACCGCTGGCTTTTACCGGTTCTGCCGTTGGCGATACGCACACTCACGATTGACGGGGCCGATATTGTGATTTCGAGTTCGCATTGCGTCGCCAAAGGGGTGCGCATCCCCAAAGGGGCGCTGCATCTATGCTACTGTTTTACACCGATCCGTTATTTGTGGGGCTTTGAAAATGAATATTTTTCAAGCTATCCCGGACTTGTCAGAAAATTAATCCGTTTTGCTCTGGAGGGGCTGCGCGCCTGGGACCTCAAGAGCAACAAAACCGTGGATGCTTTTGTGGCAATTTCGGAAACTGTGCGCGGGCGGATCAAAAAATTTTACGGCCGTGATTCGGCAGTGATTTATCCGCCGGTAGGACTGGAACAGTTTTATCCTGAGGGAGCGCTTTCCGATTACTATCTGATTGTCTCGGCTTTTGTGCCTTATAAACGCGTGGATCTGGTGATTGAGGCCTTCAATGCCTTGGACCGCAAACTCCTGGTGGTGGGCAAGGGGCCGCTTGAAAAGAAATATCAAAATTTACGGAAGAGTGAGAAAATATCGTTCCTGGGTGCGGTCGATGATCCGGACCTGCAGCGCCTTTATTCGGGAGCCCGGGCCGTTCTTTTTCCGACACTGGAGGATTTTGGGATCGTGCCGGTGGAAGCTCAGGCCTGCGGGACTCCCGTGATTGCGTTTGGCGAGGGCGGCGCGCTCGAGGGCGTTAAAACCGGACTTTTTTTTAAAGAACAAAGCGCCGCGGCCCTGACAGCCGCTATTTTAGAATTCGAAAGCAAAACCTGGGACCGCGCGGCTATCCCGCCGAAAATCCAGGGATTCGGCCGTCAGCGTTTCAAGGATGAAATGCAGGCGTGTGTGACACAGCTGGTACAAAGCGGTTCAGAAAAGAGAAAAGAATGATTCCTTACGGACGTCAGTCCATCTCCAAAGCAGATATTGCAGAAGTCCTGCGCGTGTTGAAGTCGCCCTGGCTGACGCAGGGCCCGAAAGTCCGTGAATTTGAAGAAGCGCTGGCCAAAGAAACCGGGGCGCGTTATGCCGTCGTGGTTGCAAACGGCACAGCCGCGTTGCATCTGATTTGTCTGGCGCTTGGCGTGGAAGGAAGAGACGTCATTACCAGTCCGATTACATTTTTGGCCACAGCCAACATGGTCGTCTTAAGCGGCGGAAAGATCCGTTTTGCGGATGTCGACGAGGCCACGGTCAATCTTGATCCGGAAAAAGTGCGCCGGGCCATCACGGCCCGTACGGCCGGTATCATGCCCGTGCATTTGGCCGGACTGCCCTGTGATATGCCGGCGTTTCAAAAACTCGCCCGCCGGAAAAAACTTTTTGTCGTTGAGGATGCCTGCCATGCCCTGGGCGCCTCGTATAAAGCCGGCGCGACTTGGCACCGGGTGGGCAGCTGTGCCCATTCGGACGCCTGCGTTTTTAGTTTTCATCCTGTGAAAACCATTACAACGGGTGAGGGCGGCGCGATCACGACCAACCGCAAAGACTTGTATGAAAAACTTCTTTTGCTCCGCAATCACGGCATGGTCAAAGACCCGCTGCGGCTGAAAAATAAGGACCTGGCTCCGCAGGGCAGCACGAAAGCGGGCGGCGACACGCTGTGGTATTACGAAATGCAGGCCCTGGGGTTCAATTACCGGATGACCGACATTCAGGCGGCTTTGGGACTCAGTCAGTTGAAACGCCTCAAAGCCATGGTTGTGCGGCGCCGCCAAATCGTTTCGATTTATAACAAGGCTTTCGCAGCCTGCGCCCAAGTGTGTCTGCCGCTCGAAAAAAAGGGTTTCCGTTCGGCCTGGCATCTTTACATCCTGCGCCTTCGGTTGAAGCAGCTCGGCAAGGGACGGACCGAAATTTTTCGCCGGTTGCGCAGCCGGGGCATTGGCGTCCAAATCCACTATATCCCCGTTCATCTGCAGCCGTATTACCGCGCCCAGGGATTCCGCCGCGGCGATTTTCCGGCCGCTGAAAAATATTACGAAGCCGCCATTTCAATTCCGGTTTTTCCGTCGATGCGAAACTCAGAAATTACGGCGGTCATCCGCACGGTTAAAAAAGTTCTCGCTTACGCCGCCCTGTGAAGAAGCCGCCTGTTTTTTTCAGATTCGATGCAGGTTTAAAAGTCGGCATGGGCCATTTGCGGCGTTCGCTGGCCTTGGCTGCGGCCCTTGCCAAAAAAGCAGACATTACGCTCGTCACGCGCGACGGCTCGAACCTCAAACCCTGGGCCGCGGGTTTTCGCATCTATGTGCTTTCACCGGGCAGTATGTCTTCTGAATTAAAACAGCTGCAGGTTTTGCTGCACCGGCAAGCAGCACAACTTTTGATCGTCGATCATTACGAATACCGCTCTAAAGAATTGCGGCAGCTGCGCCGGGAATTTGACGGAACGATTTTAACTTTCGATGATATTCCGCGCGAACGCGATTATCCGGTCGACGGCATCATCAACCACAACATCTACGGCCCGCAGTTAGACTATCCTAGCCGCAAAGGGCAGGCACTTTTTCGGGGGGCACGTTATACGCTGATTTCCAGCGACGTGGCGCATGCGCGGCGCTCAAAAACGATTTTTGACCGGCCGCGTTTATTTATTTCAGTGGGCGGAACCGCAAGCCCGGCCGCCCTGCGTCCTTTTTTGGCGGGCTTTCGTCAATTCCAAAAACGTTTTCCCAAAGCTTCAGCGCGGATTGCAGGCGGACTGCGGCTGAAGAGAAAAACAAAAGGTGTGCTCCCGGGAATGAAGTGGGTGCGGCCGGATACAGTGGCTCCCGCCATGGGCCGTTCAAACCTGGCTTTGAGCGCCAGCGGTGTGACCACCTATGAACTCGCGTATCTGGGAATTCCTGCGCTGCTGTTTGTGGCCGCGGATAATCAAAAGCGGATCGCCCGCGCCATGAGCCGGGCCGGCTGCGGCCGGCACGGCGGCCGGCTTCAAGATGCCAAGGCGCTGCAAATCGCGCGCAGTCTTTCGAATTTGTGGAACAATGCCCGGAAACTCAAACAAATGTCCCAATGCGGGCGCCGGCTTATCGACGGAAAAGGTCCTGAGCGTTTGGCCCGTGAAATCTCAAAGAGGTATTTATGAAAATTATTTGTATTGTGCAGGCGCGCATGGGTTCTTCAAGATTGCGCGGTAAAGTGCTTATGCCGGTCAAAGGGAAACCGTTGATTGTGCATACCCTTGACCGCCTGAAGAAAGTCAAACAAATCGACCGCATCATTCTTGCCACAAGCGATCTTGCCCAAGACCGCCCGCTGGTACAGGTGGGCCTTAAAGAGGGGGTCGGAGTTTTTACCGGCAGTGAAAACGACGTTCTTGACCGGTATTATCAGGCGGCTTTGCCGGAAAAACCGGATTTGATCGTGCGCTGTACGGGAGACTGTCCTTTGCTCGACCCCGGGGTGACGGACCAAGTCATTTTACAAAACATGAAAAGCTATAAAGATTATACGAGCAATACCTTGATCCGCAGTTATCCGCGCGGGCTGGATACGGAAGTTTTTACATTCAAAGCCTTGAAGTGGGCGGCGCAGGAAGCCCGCAAAGAATCGGAGCGCGAGCACGTCACGCCGTATCTTTATACGGAGCCGGGGCGGTTTTCAACCGAGCAGGTCGTGGCGGAACCTTCCAGGCATGATCCGGAACTGCGGATTTGTGTGGATACGGCTGAAGACATGAAACTCATTGAAACGATTTTTGACCGGCTTTACGATGCGAATCCGCTTTTCGGAATCGATCCTATCCTGGCCTTGATGCGCCGCGAGCCGCAGCTGCGCGATATCAATTCCCACGTCGAGCAGAAAAAACTCTAAGTAATAATGTTGTGAATTTACGAGTCGTAGGAGACAGGCATGCCTGTCCCCTACGACTCACTGCTTCTCAAAAATCAGGTAGAGATAACCGCCCTGATTTGTGACGTCTTTTTCGCTTTCATAGATCGGCCGGAGCAGGTTCACGCAAATATCCACCCACTCTTTTTTGCATTGCAGACGGTCTTGCGCGGACAGGGAATTGGCCATGCGGATGAGGACCGGTGAGAACGGCCTCAGGCCGATGTCCCAAATTTTAAGCACCATGTCCGTGAGATAACGGCGGTGATAGACGAGTTTGAGGCCGTTTTTCTTGCCCAGCGCTTCCAGTTCTTTCAGGCTCAGGCGCCATAGGGAAGAATCCGCGCGTCCGCGGTTGAGCAGTTTCAGCACGTCCGCGTATTTCGGAAATTTGCCGGTTTGATAGCTGGGGCAAAATTTGGGAAACGACGGATCTTGCAGGGCCAGGAACGCTTTGCCGCGGGGCGCAAGCACGCGCGCAAGTTCCGGAAATAAGAAGCGCGGGTTGTCCAACCAGTAAAAAATATTGGAGAAGACGCTCTGCAGTTCGCCGTCTGGATACGGCCACCGTTTGTTGGCGTCGCCGACGCCGTACGCGTCATAAAAATTTAAAAGATCGGCCTGCTTTTTCAGGTTTTCTTTGTGGTCGTAGGCATACGTAAAACGGTCGTCCGGCATGCGGGCGATGAAGCGGCTCTGGCCTTGACCGGCAAAATGGTCGTAAATGTCCGCGTGCTTCCAGAATTTGTCCAGATGGCCGGCATGGGTGTAATAGTCATAATCGGGAGTCAGCGAGCCGCCCGCGGCCAAAAAGCTGAAAAGTCCGTTGCCGGCGCCGAGATCCAGCGACGGTTTTCGGCTGGGGCGGTAAGGGGCCGTATGGAGCACATGCGCGGAGATGGCCAGAAAGAGGGCGGCCTCAGGCCGCAGCCACATGGCGTTCAAAAACTCCCGTAAGAGGTCGTGTTTAGGTTTTTTGCCGGTGGTTTTGGGTGTTTTTAACAGCGCTGGTTTCACAAGGCCTCCTCAAAAACTCATTGAAAATTCAACTATGGCCGCATAATATAGCACAACTCATTACAGGACAGGCATTTTAGGGTGATTTTTCGGGCCACGGGTCTATAAAATATAATTCCCAAGAAAATAAAATATGAAAATAAACAAAGGGCAATTTTTTCTTTCCTGGCGCAAACAGCTGGAGTTTAGCTACCGTCGCGCGACCGGCCATATCCTGCCGTATATCCGCAATCGCTTTAAATGGCATTTTTATCCGCGCATGAAGTACGTCTCCAAGTTTCCCGACCACGTGGATCTGGAACTTGCATCCACCTGTGAAATGAAATGCCCCATGTGCTATACCACCAACGATCTCTACAAACAGACCGTGCCCAAAAAAGTCATGCGGCCCGAACTATTTAAAAAATGCGTGGATGAATGCGCCAAGTACGGCGTGTATTCGATCCGGCTCAGCCTGCGCGGAGAACCGTTTATCAATAAGCACATTGTGGAATTGATCCGCTATGCCAAACAAAAAGGCATCAAAGAAGTTTCAACGCTCACCAACGGCCTTCAACTCAACCCCGAAATGTTTGTGCAGGTGATGGAAGCCGGCCTCGATTGGCTGACCATTTCTTTTGACGGCATGGGGGAGACGTATAACCGCATCCGTGCCCCGGCCAAATTTGATGAGGCCGTAGAAAAAATCCGGACGTATCACCGCATTAAAAAAGAGCGCGGTTCGCTTAAACCCGTGATTAAAATTCAGGCGGTCTGGCCGTCGATCAAAGACAGTGCGCGGGAATTTTACGATCTCTTTAATCCGATTGTCGACAATATTGCCTCAAACCCGTTGATTGATTTTCATCACGAGACCCACGAAATTATTTATGAGAAAAATTTCACCTGCCCGGTGCTTTACCAGCGGCTCGTGGTGGCCTCCGACGGCCGCGTCCTGCTCTGCTCCAACGACGAGTACGGCCGTTACATCGTCGGCGACACCAACACGCAGTCGCTTTATGACATCTGGCATGGCGAAAAAATGGAGAAGGCCCGCGAACTCCATTTGAAGCACATCGGCTATAAGGAACTCAGTCCCTGCAAGGACTGTTATTTGCCGCGCAAAACTCTGGCCGCCAAAGAAAAAATAGGCGGCAAGGATATCATGGTCGACAAATACGTCGGCGCCCCCGAACTCATCACTAAGTTTTAGGTTCTCTCCTTTGAAAAGCGTCCAAATAGCTGATCACGCCGTTGGTGAAGGCGCCCCTGTCTTTGTCGTCTGTGAAATCGGCGGCAATTTTAATACGCTCGAGGAAGGTAAGAAAGAAATCGACCTCGCGGTCCAATGCGGCGCCGATGCCGTAAAAATCCAGACCTTCCGCGCCGAGACTTTGGTCACGCGGCACAGCCGTTTCTCAACCGTGGCCGAAGGCGTCAATCAATACGAACTTTTCAAACGTTTTGAAGTTTCTAGCGAGTGGCACGCTGAACTTTTTGCCCATGCCGCAGCTAGGGGCATTCTTGCCTTTTCGACGCCCAGCCACTACAACGACGTGGACCTGCTCGAAAAATTGAAGGTCCCCGTCTACAAGCTGGGCTCCGACGATCTGACAAACCTGCCGTTTTTGGCGTACGTTGCGTCCAAGAAAAAACCTGTGATTTTGTCAACAGGCATGGCGGACATGCAGGAAGCCAAAGAAGCCGTGGAAACTGTCCGGGCCGCGGGCAACCCGCAGGTGCTTGTCCTGCACTGCGTTTCAGGGTATCCGGTGCTTGATTTTGCGGCGCTTAATTTAAAAGCCATGGCCGCGCTGCGCGATACGCTGGAGGTTCCGGTCGGTTTTTCTGATCATACGGTGGGCACGCTGGCTTCGTGCGCGGCAGTCAGTCTGGGGGCTTGTTTCATCGAGAAGCATTTTACGCTCGATAAAAAACTGCAGACGCCCGATTCGTTTTTTTCCGCCGATCCCGCAGAAATGACGCAGCTTGTCCGCAGCATCCGCGATTTGGAAAAGGCGCTTGGATCCGGGGAGAAAAAACCCAATGAATCGGAAATCGCGCTGCGCGGCGAAATCCGCAAGAGCGTTATCGCGCGCCGGAAAATCGCCAAGGGTGCGGCCATTCGTGCTGAAGACGTTATTGTGAAACGGCCGGGCACCGGCATTGCGCCCAAAGACTGCGCCAAGGTCATCGGACGCAAGGCCGCGCGTGAAATCGCGGAGGACGAACTCATCGACTGGAGCATGCTGGAGTAACCCATGACTACCGTCAGCATCCATCAGCCCGGTTATCTGCCCTGGCTCGGTTATTTTGAGCGCATTGCGCGCAGCGACGCGCACGTTTTTTTCGACGACGTGCAGTTTGATAAAAATAGTTTCGATAACCGCAACAAGATCCGGACCGCCGAAGGCAGCACCTGGCTCTCCGTGCCGGTCTTGACCAAAGGCAAATTCGGCGAAAACCAACTGCGTGAAGCCGGCATCGATAATCATTCGGGCTGGCCGAAGAAACATTGGAAGAGTATTTGTTTCAGCTACCAGAAAGCGCCTTTTTTCAAGGATTACGCGGGATTTTTTGAAAACGTGTATACGAAAACTTGGGACAAACTGCTCGACCTTAATCTTGAAATTATTACCGGCGTGTTTGGTTTTCTCGGCATCAAGACGCAGGTTATTTTTTCCTCGTCGCTTGAAAAAACTGCGAAAAAATCGGACTTAGTTCTGGAGATCTGTAAAAAGCTGAATGCCGGCACTTATTTGTCCGGCGCGCTCGGGCGTAACTATCTGGAACTGCCCAAGTTTGAAGAGGCGGGCATTAAGGTCATTTTTCAAGATTATCAGCACCCGGTTTATACCCAGCGCTATGCCGGTTTTCAGCCGTTCATGTCCGTCATCGACCTGCTTTTCAACGAAGGCCCCAAAAGTTACGATATCCTGATGAACCAGTCCAAAGCCGAAGGAGGCATCCTGTGAAAGTCTTGATTGTAGCGGCCCATCCCGATGATGAGGTGCTGGGCGCGGGCGGCACACTTTGTCACCATCTTGCGCAAAAAGACTCGGTTTCGGTTTTAATTCTGGGCGAAGGCATGACCTCGCGTTATGACAAGCGCGAAGAGGCCGATTTTGAAAAGGTCAAGGCCCTGCGCGAATGTTCAAAAAAAGCGCTGGCCGGCCTGGGCGTCAAAGACGTGCGCTATCATGATTTTCCGGACAACCGTTTTGACTCTGTGCCGCTCCTGGACATCGTCAAGGTCGTGGAAAAAACAAAAAAGGAACTGCAGCCGGAACTCATTTACACCAACCACGCCGGCGACCTCAACGTCGACCACCGCCAGACTTGCCAGGCGGTTTTAACCGCGACCCGGCCGCTGGCCGGCGAATCCGTCAAGCGCATCCTTTCGTTTGAAGTCGCGTCTTCAACCGAATGGAATTTTGCCGAACGTAATCATGCTTTTTTGCCGAATGTGTTTATCGATATCAGCGCCTACGTGGAAGCGAAGGTCAAGGCCATGAATGCCTATTCCTCGGAAGTCCTGCCTTATCCGCATCCGCGTTCGCCCGAAGCCCTGCGCACGCTGGCGTCCTGGCGCGGCGTGCAATGCGGCAAAAAAGCAGCCGAAGCCTTTCAACTCATCCGCGAAATCTCGTGAAGATTCTCGTCCTCCTCGAAGATTTAGCGCACGCCCGCGCTTATGCAGGAGGGGCCTTTCAAAAATATCTGTCCGGAAAAGAAACCACCGTCCTTGCCGCAGACCCTGCCGCCGTTGAATTTTTGCGCGCGCGTGGCGCCGCCTTCAAGATCGAAGAGGATTTTGATGTGCCCAACAGTCTTTATGACGGCGTTTCCGAACGGGCGTATCAGCTGGCAGAAAGCTGGTTCGAAGCGCCGTATTGGCAGGCCGAACTGATGTATAAGGGCATCCGTTTGGGTGAACTCGTGGAGCATGAGGCCACGTATTTATTTTTGTGGTATCTGCGCGCGGCGGTTTTTCTCAAGGAAGTGCTGTGCCGGATCCAGCCGGATGAAGTCTGGACAGGTACCGGGGCTGCGAACGTCCGGCGGTTTTATGGCGGTCGCGAAAAAACCTGCTACGGGCTTCTTATGCAAGGATTACACGCGGCCAAATTTCAGGTGAAGGTCTTGCCGCATTCAGCCCCCGCCGTTTTTTTTGCCGGCTTTGCCGGCTGGATTGAGACGCATTCCGGCCCGCGCTTAAAATCCGTCTTAGGGGGGAACTTCTTTTCGGCCTTGGACCTGCTCAAGGCCTTGTCGGCCGATCTTTTTTCCGGCGCTGCTGAAAAGACCTACCGCCGCCGCAGAAGGGCCGCCGCGGGCCGCGGTAAAATGCCGGTCTTGATTTCAGCGTCTTATTCCCACGTTAAGAAAGTCGCTGCGGAGTTCAGCGCGGCGCAAAATAAATCGCTCTTTTATCTGCGCGATGCGTTCAGCGTCAAACAAGCCCGGCAATTTTTAAAACAGGACATCGAGTTCTGCACGCTGGATACGGGTGCGCCAAGTGCCCGCCGTGCCGCGGCAAACTGCCTCAGCCGGCTGAAAGCTTTTTGGCCGCAGGCGCAGGCCCAGGCCGGCATGGACCCGGCCTTTGAATGGGCGGGCTTTTCGTTCGCAGCCCTGTTTGTACAGAAGCTGGATTATTTCTGCCGGCGCCTTGCGCCGCGCTTAGCGGGGCAGATCGAGGCCGCTGAAGCGTTTCTGCAACGCAGCGCCATCCGCGGCATTTTGGTCGAAGAGGATGTCTGCGAATTCAACAAGACCTTGATTCACACGGCCCGCCGGTTAAACATTCCAAGCCTTGTGGTCCAACATGGCGCTGCGGGGCTGCGCATCGGTTTTTGTCCCTTGAGTGCAACGTGTTTTGCGGCCTGGGGTGAAGTGACCCGCAGCCGGCTCATCCGCTGGGGTACTGCCCCGGAACGGGTGGTGGTCACCGGCAACCCTGCGATGGATTCAGCCGAATTTTTGCAAAAACACACACGGGCCGAAAAATTAAAAGCCTGGGGATTGGATCCGTCCAAGAAGCTGTTAGTGCTGGCCATGTTTCCGTACCGCGATTATTCCAGCACCGATTTTCCCGAGGCGGAATATTTTCCGCAGGCTTACCGCAAAATGCTGGAAGTCGTCTCGCAGGTCCTGGCTGAAAATGAGCGCTGCCAGGTCCTGGTCAAGCTGCATCCGCGCGACCGCCATGAAGCGCTGTGCCGCAGTTATTTTAAAAACGGCCGGGCCGTTATCCGTACGCACGGCCTTATGCGTGAATACGCCGCAGCCGCAGACTGCATTTTGACGGTGATGTCTTCGACCGTTATCGACGTGCTGCCGTTTAAAAACCCTGTGGTTCTCATTGATCTGACCGGCAACGTGTCCCGCACCGACGGCCTTTTGGAAGCCGGGGTTCCAGCCGTTAATTTAGACCGGGTCGCGATCTGCGCCGCGGTGCTGGATGCGCTAGAAAAAAAAACCGGCCTAATCACCGATGAACAGATCGAAAAACAACTCTACAAGTTGGACGGTGCCGCGGCCAAGAGGATCAGCCGCCTTTTTGACGAAATGATCACCGGCTTTGCCCATCAACCGAAAGAAAAGATCGATGCGGATTTTATTTCTCGGAAATAACCAGCTTGCCTGGCGGATCCTGAAGCACCTGAAAAGCCGGAAAGAAAAGATCGTCGGCCTCGTCCTGCATCCGAAGTGGGACACAAACCTGCCGCAGCGCAAAAAAATCATCGCGGACGCACAGGTTCCGTCCAAAAATATTTTTCTCGGCCATCAACTTAAAGATCCCGCGGTCTTGAAGCGCATCAAAAAACTCAAGCCGGACATTGCTCTACTGATGAATTTCGGCTACATTGTGCGGCCCGAATTTTTGAAACTCTTTCCTCAAGGCGCGATCAACCTGCATCCGGCTTACTTGCCGTATAACCGCGGGCAGTTTCCCAATGTTTGGTCGATTGTAGACCGGGTCCAGGCGGGGGTGACACTGCATTATGTCGATTCCGGCATTGATACGGGGCCGATTGCGGCCCAAGTCAAAGTCCGCACCGAAAGCTGGGATACAGGACAGACTTTGTTTGTAAGGCTGCAGGATGCGGCGGTGGATTTGTTCCGCAAGGCTTGGCCTAAAATCAAAAGCGGCCGGCTGCGCGGACGGATACAGAAAAAGCGGAAGGGCAGTTTTTATAAAACCGCGGACGTCCAAAAAATCGATGCCATTGACTTGAATAAGAAATACCGGGCCGGGGATTTAATCAACATCCTCAGGGCACGGACCTTCCCGCCTTATGACGGCGCCTATTTCATGGACAAGCACCGGCACGTCTATCTGCGCCTGACTCTGCACCCCAAAAGGGCCAAACCCCGCTAAGTCGATTAACTTGACATTTAGACCCATCAGGTTTATTTTAACAGCTTCAACTTCACCTCGCCTTTCATAAGTATTTGTATTTCCTAGAGTTACAAGTGAGGACGGCATGATTCCCTGGAGTGAAAAGACAATTCTCGTCACGGGCGGCACAGGCTCATTCGGCAAAAAGTTCGTGGAAATTGCCCTGAACCGGCTGAAGCCCAAGAAACTGATTGTTTTTAGCCGCGACGAACTTAAACAGTACGAAATGCGCCAGAAGTTTGACGCGAAGAACATCCGCTATTTTATCGGCGACGTGCGTGACGCCAACCGTCTGTACCGCGCCTTTGAAGGCGTAGACATTGTGGTGCATGCGGCCGCGCTGAAGCACGTGCCCATTGCCGAATATAACCCCTTCGAAGTCATCCAGACCAACATCATTGGCGCTGAAAATGTCATCAACGCCGCGCTCGACCAGGGTGTTGAAAAAATCATCGCGCTCAGTACGGACAAGGCCGCCAATCCCATCAATCTCTACGGCGCGACCAAGCTTTGTTCCGACAAGCTTTTCATCACGAGCAATGCCTATGCGGGTAAAAAGAAAACACGTTCCGCGGTCGTGCGCTACGGCAATGTGGCCGGCTCGCGCGGCAGCGTCATTCCTTATTTTAAGAGCCTGAAAAAAACCGGGACGATTCCGATTACGCATGAAGACATGACGCGGTTTTTTATCACGCTGGAGCAGGGCGTTGAATTTGTGATCCAGTCACTGAACGACATGATCGGCGGCGAACTTTTCATCCCCAAAATCCCGAGTGTCAAGATCATGGACTTGAAGGAAGCCATTGCGCCGGAGTGCAAACACACGGTCACCGGCATCCGCCCGGGCGAGAAACTCCATGAAGTGCTGCTGCCGCTCGAAGAATCGCGCAATGCCTATGAATTCGACAACATGTATGTGCTCGAACCGCATTTTGACTGGTGGGAGCGAACCGCATTTCATGCCGGAGGACGCAAGGTTTCCGGCGATTTTGAATACAACAGTAAAGACAATGCCTGGCGTTTATCCATTCCTGAGATCCGCAAACTTGCGGAAAGCATCAGGGATGAATAACGAAAAGGTTTTTGCTTCACTTCGATCCTTCCCGGTCTAGCTTCCCTCGAAAAGGCGCGTCCGATGTCCCGACGAAAAGAAATTTTTAAAGACGCCGGCATTTACACCGTCAGTTCCTACATTGCCCAATTTCTCGATATTTTCACCGGCATTTTGTCGCGCCGGTTCCTGGGGCCCGCGAACATGGGCATCTGGTCTTTTCTTCAGGTTATTCTGAATTACGCCAAGCATTCTGCGCTCGGCGTCACCATGGCCACGGCGCGCGACGTGCCGTACTTCCGCGAAAAAGGCGACGCGGCCCGGGTTGAAGAAACCAAAAACCTCGTCTTTACGTTTACGCTGGCCACCTCGCTTTTGTGTTCTCTGGGCGTTGCGGGTTATGCGTTTTGGGAGCGCCCCCGGCTTTCGCCCGCGATTTTTACGGGCCTTTTGGCGGTGGCGGTACTCGTTCTGCTGCAGCGCATGTATAACCTCTACGTCGTGCTTTTGCGGGCCCATAAACAATTCGCTTTTGTCGGGGTTTTGAATATCTTCTCGAGCGTGCTGGGCCTGCTGCTCACCGCGGGGCTGACCTGGAGATTTCAACTCTATGGGTTTTATGCGGCGACTCTGCTCAACTACCTTCTGATTTTAATTTATATTCAGCGCCGTTCGGGCCAGCGCTTTTCTTTTCGATTCAATTTAAAACCAATGCTCCCGCTGCTCAGTTTTGGTTTTGCCGTTCTTGTTTCCGACATTCTGCGAACGGTTTTCACCAGCATGGATCGCATCATCATCACGAAGTATCTTGGGTTTGAAGAACTGGGGCTTTACAGCATTGCGCTCATGGCCAGCAATTATCTCTACAGCCTGCCCAATATGATTGGCATTGTTTTTTTTCCGCATTTTCAGGAAGTCTTTGCCAAACGCGACAATTCGGCGGACCTGGAAAAGTTTTTGACGGGCCCGACTTTCTGCCTGGCCTATCTTTTTCCGCTTTTGATCGGCACACTGTGGATTTTTTCACCGCTGTTTGTTTCGCGGGTACTGCCGGAGTACTTGCGCGGCACGCGCGCCATGCAGGTCTTGAGCCTGGCTTCTTTTTTCTGGGCCTTGACGCATGCCTTTTCGCTTTTCATGGTCACGGTCCGAAGGCATTGGCATTTGGTGCCTCTGAACGGACTGCTTGCAGGCCTGGCCTGGCTGACCATGACCTTTTTTATCAAAAGCGGCTGGGGGATTGAGGGCATTGCCGTCTCAGGCATTTTGCTTGCGGCCATTTATTTTTTTGCGTTGTCGCTGATGGCGCTTGTCCAGATTTACGATAAGGCTAAAATCTTGAAATTTTATTTTAAAATCGCGCTTATATTTATTTATCTGAGCGCGGCGCTGCTTTTGCTCGATATTTTTTTTGGGCGTGCCGCGGGCCTTCTGCTTGCGGTAAAATACAGCGTCTTTTTGCTGGTCATCTCGCCGCTTTTGTTTTTAGCGGAAAAAGAACAACAGATTTTTTCAACACTCAGGGGACTGGCGGCCGAAAGGCTGTCCAGGAAGAAACGGGAACCGCATGCCGCAGCGTAAAAAGAAAAGCCGGTATTCCGTACTCGCCGCCATGGCGGATATCGCGGCCCTTGTTTTGAGTGTGGCTGCCGCTTACCTTCTGCGCTTCAAAGTGTTTACCCTGATTCCGGTGGCAGGCGACAGCCCGGAGTTCTCGGCTTATCTCCGCGCTTTGATCGTCGTCGTCCCGGTTTACGTGCTTTTTTTGCGGGCTTACGGCCTCTATGCGCGTTCGCGCGCCATCCGCCGTATCGAGGAAATGTTTTTGACGGCCAAAGCGGCCACGTTTGCGGTGGTAATTCTCATGGCCGTCACTTTCTTTTACCGTGATTTTTCGTATTCGCGCGTCACCCTTGTCGTGTTGTGGCTGACCTCCGTGGTGCTGCTCTGTGCCGGCCGTTACTTTTTGATCCAGCTGGAATATAAACGCCGCAAAGAGCGCAAAGACACTATCCGGGTTTTGATTGTCGGCGCAAATCGCAATGCGCGGGCCGTGATCCGCTGGGCCAAGAACAATGCGCATTACGGCCATGAGATCGTGGGCGTGCTTTCGCGTGATCCGTCGCATGTTTCAAAACATGTGGAAGGCGCGGCTATTCTGGGCGAAGCCGCCCAATGCGAGGAATTTATCGGCAAACTGGATCCGGACCAGGTTGTTTTGATTGACCATGACTTCAGCCGCGAAAGGATCACAGAACTGGTCGATCTTTGCGAAGACCGTTTTATTGATTTTAAAATTGCGGCCGATTATTACGGCGTGATGAGCACCAGCGTCGATGTCGAATACCTCAGCACGGTGCCGCTGCTGGGATTCCGCGACTTGCCGCTGGATGATTTATGGAACCGGGCATTTAAACGGACCTTTGATCTCGTGATCGCGAGCCTGATGCTGATTGCCGGACTGCCGTTGTGGCTTTTTATCATCGCTGCGATTAAACTCTCGGACGGCGGCAGTATTCTCTTCCGGCAGAAACGCATGGGACGCGATCAGAAAATTTTTAATTTACTGAAATTCCGCACCATGAAACCAGATGCGGAACGCGAAACCGGTCCCGTGTGGGCGCATAGCAACGATAAACGGCGCACCGCGGCCGGAGAGTTTCTGCGCCGCTGGAACCTGGACGAACTTCCACAGCTCATCAATGTGCTGCGGGGCGAGATGAGCCTGGTGGGGCCGCGTCCGGAACGTCCGCATTTTATCGAAAAATTCCGCGAGACCTTGCCGCGCTACATGGCCCGGCATAAGATCAAGTGCGGCCTGACAGGCTGGGCACAGGTGCACGGGCTGCGCGGCAATACCTCGATCCGTGAACGCTTGAAGTATGATCTGTACTATATGGAGAATTGGTCGCTCCTGCTCGATATTGAAATTTTGTTCATGACGTTTTCTTCGAGAGGGTTTAAAAACGCTTATTAGTGATGAGTCATGCGTGATGAGAAATGAGACAAGGATACTTTCACGCCGCAGTCACATGTTAATGAATTATGGGCTTTTTAAGACAATTCACCGAATAGATTTTTCTCATGACTCAGCACTCATGACTCACGACTAAATTATAGAGGTTCCAATGAATAAAGTTCCCGTTTCGATTGTCATCATTGCTAAAAACGAAGAACGCCGCCTGGAAGACTGCCTGAAAAGCGTCGCATGGGCGGCTGAAATCATCTTGATCGATGACATGAGCACGGACCGCACGGTCGAAATTGCGCGCCGTTTTACGGACAAAATTTTCCAGCGCGCCATGGACATTGAAGGCCGGCACCGTAACTTTGGCTATGACAAGGCCACCCAGCCTTGGGTGCTGAGTCTCGATTGCGATGAACGCGTCACGCCGGAACTCGCGGCCGAAATTGGCGCGGCGGCGGCTAATCCGGATGACGAAAACGTGGTTTATGCAATCCCGATTAAGACCTTCATCGGCCAGCGCTGGATTAAGGGCGCCGGCTATTATCCGGCTTCCAAAGCGCGTTTTTTCCGAAAAGGCCAGTTCCGTTATGAAGAAGCGCGGGTCCATCCGCGGGTGATTTATCAGGGCAAATGCGGTTTTTTCAAAGGCGATATCCTGCATTATTCCTGCGAAAATCTGGAGCAGTGGATCGGTAAATTCAACCGCGAAACCACGCTGGAAGCCGACAAGTGGATCCAAGACGGCCGTAAAGTTTCGATGGCTAACTCGCTGCGTAAAACGTTCGACCGTTTTTTTAAAAATTATTTCCTGAAGGGCGGAATGAAAGACGGTTTTATGGGTTTTCTCATGTCCGTTTTTCACGGCCTTTATCAGTTGTTTGCGTATGCGAAATATAGAGAAATGAAAGAAAAACAGTGAATAGTGATTGGTGATCAGTGACTGGTGATTGCGGTTCTTGAAATTAGAGACGAACTTAAAGGGCGAATGCGCTGTATTGTTTTAAATCACTAATCACCGGTCACCAACCACTTTCAAATACTGATGAGGGTTACAATATTGTCTTATGAAAAGTTCTCCTTCGCCCGCGAGTAAGCTTGTATTTATAGATCGCGACGGCGTCATCAACGTGGACCTCGGCGGCTATGTGACGCGGCCCGAGGAATTCCGCTTTGAACGCGGGGCCGTGGCCGCATTAAAAAAATTTTCCGGCAAAGGCTATAAGATCATTGTCATTTCAAACCAAGCCGGTGTGGGGGACGGGGTTTTTATGGAAACTCAACTTGAAGCGGTGCAGCAGCATATGGTCGAAGCCCTGAAAAAAGAAAATGTTCCCATTGCCGGGACGTACTATTGCCTGCACGGCAAGCAGGCGGGCTGCGCTTGCCGCAAACCCAAGACCGGTTTATTTGAACAGGCCGCGGCTGATTTTTATTTCAATCCCAGGGAAACGTTTTTTATCGGTGATAAAGCCGGCGACATCGAAGCCGGCAAAAGATTCGGGTTGAAAACAGTCTTGGTCCGCACGGGCTATGGCCGTGAGGATGAAAAAAAATTAACGGGCGCGCTGGCGCCGGATGCGGCTGTGGATTCTTTGGAAGCGGCCGCAGATTTGGAGTTTTTCCAATGAAAATCGCGCTTTTTCACGCCAACGCAGGGTACGGGCATAAAAAAGTAGCTTTGGTCACCGAACAAGCCCTGCTCCGGCTGGGCGGAAGCGGCGTCAGCGTCGAGCATCATGACATTTTGGAAAAAACGTCGGCTTTGACCCGCCAACTCTATCCGGCGGCGTATTTTTTTTCCGTCAAGAATTTGCCCGATGCCTGGGGCTGGACCTATGAAACTCTCGACAGTCCGCTCGTTTATAAGGCGCTTAAACCGTTACGCAGTTTGTTTAACCGCATCGAAGGGCGGCTTTGGCTGCCCTGGCTTGCGGAAACCAAGCCGGATGTTCTGATCTGCACGCATTTTTATTCGGCTGAATTTTTCAGCCGGCTCAAGCGCGAAGGCAAAATCAAAGCCAAGGTCATTGTCGTAATTACCGATTTTGCGCCGCATACGTTTTGGGTCAATCCCGGCACCGACGTGTATTGGGTCATGACCGGGGAGGCCAAAGCCGAACTGATCCGCCGCGGCGTTAAAGCAGAACAAATCGTGGCCGGGGGCATTCCTGTCGATCCCATCTTCAAGCCCCAAAACCGCCGGGACGAAGTCCGCAAAGCCTACGATCTTTATCCCAGCCGTCTGACCGTGCTTCTGACGAGCGGCAGTTTTGGGCTCGGCTCGCAATTAGAAATTTTGCGCGCGATGCAGGCTTACAAAGACCGCATTCAGGCCATTGTGGTCTGCGGCCAGAATGAAAAACAAAAACGTCAGCTTGAAAATACGCCTTTTCTTTTCCCGGTCAAAATTTTTGGCTTTGTTAATTTCATGCCTGACCTTATGGAGGCCAGTGATCTTTTGATTGCCAAGGCCGGCGGCTCGACCACGGTCGAAAGTCTGGCCAAGGGCGTGCCGCTCGTTTTGACAGGCTCCATTCCGGGCCAGGAAACGCGCAATGCCGATTATCTTTTGGCGCGCTATGCCGCCTTTGCGATGAAAGAGCCGCAGCAAATTGAAATTATTTTGAAAAATATTTTCGAGACCCCGGGCTTGCTTGAGCAGAAAAAGAAAATCATCCAGACCATTGCGAAACCCGACAGCGCCGATAATCTCGCAAGATTTGTTTTAGAAAGTTGTGAATCGTGTGAAAAAAAGTCATGAGTCTTGGGTCTTGGGTAGTGAGTCTTGAGTAGAAAGCCTTGTGGAGTTATCAAAATAAAGTTCTATCTGGGAGCATTTTATTAATAATCGCGGATTCAATCATTCTAGGGCCGTTTATCGGGATGTTTTTTTTCGTTTTTACTCACGACTGACTACCCAAGACTCATGACTTTTTTTCACACGACTCAAGACACACGACTCACGACTTCATATGCCCAATTCTAAAATTTTCTTACGCTGGCTGAAAGAAGAGGGGGTCGGCGAGTATTTGCCTGAACCAGGGACAGGTCCAAACGCAGTGGACCGGTCCCTGCGGTCGATAACCCCGGTATCTTCCGCAGGCTTTGAGGATGAAATCGCAGCGTTGTCCTGGGACGCGCTGCAGGAAAAAGCACTGAAATGCCCGCGCTGTCCAGAACTTGTGAAGACGCGCCAGAACGTCGTATTTGGAGCGGGCAATGTCAAAGCTCAATTGATGTTTGTCGGCGAAGCCCCGGGCCATGACGAAGATGTTCAGGGCCTGCCATTTGTTGGAGCGGCAGGGCAGCTGCTGACAAAAATCATCCAGTCGATCGGATTCGAGCGCGATCAAGTCTATATCGCCAACGTGCTCAAATGCCGCCCGCCGCAAAACCGTCCGCCGAAACCGGATGAAATCACCCACTGCAAGCCTTACCTTGAACGTCAAATTGAATTGATCAAGCCGCGGATCCTTTGCGCGCTGGGGACTTTTGCCGCGCAGACTTTGTTGAAAACCGACACGCCGATTTCAAAGCTGCGCGGCGATTTCCGAGACTATCCTGGAAACAGCCAAGTCAAGGTGCTTTGTACGTACCACCCGGCTTATCTTCTGCGTAATCCTGCCGAGAAGCGCAAAGTCTGGGAAGACATGAAAAAAATCAAAAGAGAGCTTGATGGCGCCTCCTAAAACTGCGTCCGTGCCTGATCTTTTTTTGCAAGCGCCTGAGCCGCTCGCTGCCGGCCTTGCCGATATTGCTCTGGCCCTGCCCATCGATGGCCCGTTTACCTACCGCATTCCCGCAGCTCTGGAAGCCGGCCTCCAGCCGGGCGTCCGCGTGCGCGTGCCGTTTAAAAATCAGGAAGCCGAAGGCTATGTGGTCGCGCTGCGCCGCGATGCACCGCAACTCAGACTTAAAACCATTCTTGAATGCCTTGACGAAAAACCCGTGCTTTCCGCCGGCCTGCTGGAACTGACGCGCTGGGTGGCCCTCCGCTATGGCGCCGGCTGGGGCGAGGCCATTGAAAATGCGCTGCCCAAATGGGTCAAATCCGGCAGCCGCGCACGCAAAGCCCTGGCGAAGGGAAAAGAAGAGATCGTCAGTGCCGCCGAAATTTTGCCGGCCAAGGCATTGCAGCTCTCCGCCGAGCAGCAGGCGGCACTCGATGCTATCCGGCAGGCCATGGACGGTCCTGAAAAAAAACCTGTGCTGCTGCATGGCGTTACGGGCAGCGGTAAGTCTGAAGTTTATATCCGCGCGATTCATGAGGCCGTCAAGCGCGGCCAAACAGCCATCTGCCTAGTGCCTGAAATTGCGCTGACCGAACAGATTCGGCGTTTTTTTGCCGCACATTTTGGCAATCAGCTTGAAATCCTGCACAGCCGTCTCGGCGACACGGAGCGTTTTTTGGCGTGGACGCGCATCCGTGAGGGCAAGAAGCGGGTGGTGTTGGGCCCGCGTTCGGCGGTGTTTGCGCCTTTGGAGCGGCTGGGCCTGATTATTCTCGATGAAGAACACGAAGGTTCATACAAACAGGACAACTCGCCGCGTTACCATGTGCGCGAAGTGGCGGAAAAAAGAGCGGCCATGGAAGGCGCGGTTTTTGTCATGGGTTCTGCCACGCCTTCCCTTGAGATTGTGCAGCGCGCCAAACAAGGTGAAGTGACACGCGTGGAACTCAAAAGCCGCATTGACGGGCGGCCGATGCCCGCCGTGCAGATCATCGACATGAAAGAAGAACGCAATATTCAGAAAAGAGCCGTTATTTTGAGCCGCAAACTGGCGGCAGAAATCGAAATCAATCTTCAAAAACAGGAGGGGACGCTGCTTCTGCTCAACCGCCGCGGTTTTTCAACCCACATCCAATGCCCGTCCTGCGGCTTTGCCGAAGTCTGTACGCTCTGCCAGGTTTCGTTGACGTACCATCAGGAAGAAAATGTGCTGCTTTGTCATTATTGCAATTTCAGAAAAGACATGAGCGACAAATGCTCGGACTGCGGCACCGGTTTAATGAACCTTGTCGGGTTTGGCACGGAAAAAGTTGAAAGCGAAGTCGCGCGGCGCTGGCCGCAGGCGCGTATCCTGCGCCTGGATGCGGATACGGTGCGTAAAAAAGGATCACACGAAGAGATCTTGAAAACATTTCGCGCGCAGGAAGCCGACATTCTGATCGGCACGCAGATGATTGCCAAAGGCTTTGATTTTCCGCATGTCACGCTGGTGGGCGTCATTCTGGCCGATGTGGGTCTAATGCTGCCGGATTTCCGCTCGGCCGAGCGCACGTTTCAGCTTTTGACCCAGGTGGCCGGCCGCGCCGGCCGCGGCGCTAAAGCGGGCCGCGTCATTATCCAAACTTTTTCACCCGAGCATCCGAGTATCCGGTTTGCGCAAAAGCACGATTCCGCATCGTTTTACAAATTTGAAATGCCGGTGCGCGCCGATTACCGTTATCCGCCCACCGTGCGTTTGGTCAACATCATGGTGCGCGGCCGCGATGAACGCAAAGCGCATCAGCATGCGCGCGAAATCCGCGAGTTTTTGCAAGAGCGCCTGCAAATCAAAAAAGAAAACCTGCCCCCGGGACATTTTCCTGAAATCGAAATCATCGGCCCGGCGCCGCTGCCTTTTTTTAAACTTCGCGGGCACTACCGCTGGCATGTCATGCTGAAAATGTCGCTGTCGATGGCCGCCGGGAACGGTTTGTCCACCTCCGGCGGAAAACCGTTCCCGGCCGAAGTGTTCCGTGAAGTTTTGAAACTCAAAAAGCCCTCCGCCGTTTTTTCCGCCGTGGACATTGATCCGGTGAGCATCCTTTAAAAAAGGCATGAGTCATGAGTGATGAGTTGTAAGAAAAAGCGGGCGATGGCTTTTCCCGCATTCCCTCTTATGCTACAATAATTACTGCCTTTTAACTCAAGACTCATTACTCATCACTCATGACTCGCTCTTATGGCCCATCTCAAAATCTATACTTACCCGGACCCTATTCTGAAAAAAGCGGCTGAGCCGTTGACCGATTTTGGCGCAAAGTCACAAAAGCTGTTTGACGATATGATCGAGACCATGTTTCTTGACGATGGCGTGGGCATTGCCGCCCCTCAGGTCGGTGTCTCGAAACAGGTTTTCATTGCCTGCCCCTCCGCCAAACCGGGCGAAGAACACGTGATCGCGAATCCTAAAATACTCAACGAGTCGGGTCAAGAAACGGATCTCGAAGGCTGTCTCAGCCTGCCTGGGCTTGCGGTGAATGTGACCCGGGCCCGCCAAATCCAGCTGCGTTTTCAGGACCGCCATGGCGAAATCCGTGAAATCAAACTTAAAGATTTCTTTGCCCGTGTGATTCAGCATGAAATGGACCATCTGAAGGGCATTCTGCTGATCGAC
>JAHFHF010000053.1:478-22902 GCA_023247055.1 Candidatus Omnitrophota bacterium | reverse complement strand
TAAAGGCGAAATGGCCGGCGATGGGCAGTTAAATTTAAGGCTGGAACTTTATCTTTCACGCGACGAGGCGCGCAAAGTGCTCGGGGCGGCGTCGGGAGAAATGGGCCTGGGGGAAGGCGAGTGGTTTGGGCCTGTTCCGCTGATCCTGACCGGAACGTTGGCTAAACCGGAAATCCAGGCGGATTCGCAAATAGCCGGCAAGCTGCTTAACCGCGTGCAGCGCGGCAATAGTCAGGGCGCTTTCCGTAATTTTTTGCGTGAAGACGCTCTTTTCGAAGCCCGCAGCAAAAACTGACGGATTTTCCGCACCAGAAGTCCCGCCGCTTTTTCTTCACTTTCCTGCCGTGACCGGCCGAAGGCCGAGGCTTTTAACCGGCTGCCGGTGGCCGCAGTCGTTTTGAACTTCCCGCCTTTTAAAGTTTCAAGCTGATACACCGGCAGGCATTTCCATTGGCGCAAGGCCAGCTCCTGCAGCGTGCTTTTAGGGTTGGGGTCAAGCCGGTAAAGTTTCTGCGGATTCAGGTAAGGCAGGAAGACTTTTGAAATAAAATCCGCCGTGCGTTTCAGGCCCTGGTCAAAAAAAAGCGCGCCGATAAAAGCTTCAAACGCATCCGCATAAACCTTTATTTTTTCACGCTCAGGCTGTCCCGTCAGGCTGCGGCCAAACCGCAGGAATTCGACCAGCCCTGTTTTTTTGGCAAGGCGAAAGAGCACCTTCCGGGAAACCAGAATGGAGCGCATTTTGCTCAACTCGCCCTCATCGGCCTCCGGAAACATTTGAAACAGTTTCAGGCAAATGACGTAGTTGACCACGGAATCTCCGAAGAATTCCAGGCGGTCAAAATCTTCCAATTCGACGCTTGGGCCTTCATTGCGGTAAGAGGGATGGCAAAGCGCGGCTTCCAGCCAGGCGGCCTTGCGGAACCGGGTTTTGAGTTTACGGGCAACCTTGAGAATGACAGGAGACGGTTTGGGCATGTCGCGCGACAACATAGAGGGTTTGGAGCCAAAAGTCAATAAAACCTCGCAGACCTGTCCCTAAAATTCAATTTGTAGTGGCAATTCATGAATTGCCACTACAGGTCCTGAGTGGACGCCATACCCGCAATATCAAACCTTGGAAGCGGCGGTAGTGTCCCCAATAAACTGGGAAGTGTACGACCTATTGCAATAGAAAGAGGGATTCTCTATAATACGCGGCCTTGCTTATTTTAGAACGCAAGGAGTGTCTTTTATCACAAAACTGCGAACGAGGTCCGCAAACTATCCATGATTAGATGCGCCGTTGTCGGGGCGACAGGTTTTACAGGAATTGAACTCATCAAGATCCTGGTGCGTCATCCCGGCGTTTCCTTGACCGCCCTGACCACGCGGCAGGACAAGCCCATTCCGGTCAACGACCTTATTCCGGTACTTTCCAGAAAAACTTCCCTGGTGGTGCGAAATTATGCCTGGAAAGAACTTCTGCGAAGTGCCGATCTTTTTTTTATTTGCTTGCCGCATACCGAGGCGGCCCAAACCGCGGCCAAGCTTTTCCGCGCAGGCAAGATTGTGATTGATCTGTCGGCGGATGCGCGGCTGAAGCGCGCCTCAGATTACGTGACGTGGTACGGTCATAAACATCCGGCGCCGCAAATTCTAAAAAAATCCGTTTACGGGCTGCCCGAGATTTACCGGGAGAAAATCCGAGAAGCGAATTTAATTGCCAATCCGGGCTGTTATCCGACCGGGGCGGCGCTGGCGCTCTGGCCGCTTGTGAAGCGGGGCTTGATTGAACTGGATAGTATCATTATCGATGCCAAGTCCGGTGTCAGCGGCGCAGGCAAGAAACTGAGCCCGGCCGCGCACTTTTGCGAAGTCGATCAGAATTTCAAGGCGTACAAGGTCAATACGCACCAGCATACGCCCGAAATCGAACAGACCTTGAGCGATCAAGCCGGCCGGCCGGTCAAGGTGACGTTTGTGCCGCATCTTCTGCCGATTGACCGGGGAATTTTGTCGACGGTTTATGCGCGCAGAAAAAAAGGCGTCAATCCTGCGGCTGTCGTGAAAGCGTTTCAAGAAGCGTATGCAGACGAGGCCTTTGTGCGCTTCCGGGGCGAGGGCGTGTTTCCCCCGGTCAAAGATACAACGGGCACGAATTTTTGCGACATCGGCGTTGCGGCGGACTGTGCCGGAGGCCGGATCATTGTGATTTCTGCCATCGACAATCTTTTAAAAGGCGCATCGGGGCAGGCGGTGCAGAATATGAATATACGGTTTGATTTTCCGGAGGGCCAGGGACTTTTATGAAAAAACCTTTTTGGGAAAAACGGCGCGGCGGCACGGTGACCACTCCGCTTGGTTTCAAGGCCAACGGCATGCACTGCGGCATTAAGAAAATCAAAAAAAAATATGACTGCTCGCTGATTTACTCTGACACACCCTGCGTCGCGGCCGGCGTTTTTACGGTCAACCGGGTCAAAGCCTGGTGCGTCCAGCATTCCATGAAAGTGATCAACGCGGCTAAGCACCGTGCCATCTTGGCCACAAGCGGCAATGCCAACTGCGTCAACGGCCCTGTGGGCAAACAGACGGTGTTTCAGTCCGTGCAGGAAACGGCGTCGCTGCTCAACATTGCTCCGGAAGAAGTTTTGATTGCCCAGACCGGCCTGATCGGCGTGCCGTTTCCGATCACGCGCCTTAAGCGCGGCCTGCCGAAACTGGTTGCAGGTCTTTCGGAAACTGCCGGCGGCCGTGCGGCCAAAGGCATTATGACCACCGACCCCCGTCCTAAGGAAGTGGCGTTGTCCTATTACCAGGGCGATACCAAAATTACCATCGGAGCCATCTCCAAAGGCGCGGGCATGGTGCATCCGAACATGGCGACCATGCTTTGCTTCATCACGACCGATGCGGCCATCACGAAACCGCTTTTGCGCCGTGCGGTCCGGCATGCGTCGGATGATACGTTTAATCAGATTGCCATCGATAACGACCAAAGCACCAATGACATGATGCTGGCTTTGGCCAACGGCGCGGCGGGCAACGCCCTGATTCAGAAAGTCGACAAGGATTACCATCATTTCCGGGAAGCGCTGGAAGAAGTCTGCCGCCTCATGGCCTATGCCATGATCAGCGACGGCGAAGGCGTCTCGCATGTTTGCACGATCCGGCTTTCTGGCGCGAAAAACCCGACAGACGCGGAAAAAGCGGCACGGCATATTGCCAACTCCATGCTCTTCAAAACCATGCTGGCCGGTGCGGACCCGAATTGGGGACGTATTGTGGCTGCGATCGGCGCCAGCGGGGTCGACTTTAATTTGGGGCTGACAAGCATTTCATTTGAAGATGTGAATGTGGTCAATAACGGAAAGCTGCGGGCGCTTAATTTGCCCAAGGCGCGGAAAGTTTTGCAGAAGAAAAGCTATAACTTAAATGTGGTCATTGGCAAAGGGCGCGGCCGGGCGGAATTCATTACCTCGGACCTGACGCAGAAGTACGTCTCGATTAACGGGTCTTATAGTTAAATCTGCAGGGGCGGGTTCATAACCCGCCTAAATCCAGGGCCGGTTTAGAACCGGACCCTACGCCAAGGAGGCGGGAATTGATGCAAGAATTGGTGGATAAAGCCAGCATTCTGATCGAAGCGCTGCCTTACATCAAAAAATTTCGCGGCAAAGAAGTCCTGATCAAATACGGCGGAGCGGCCATGACGTTTGAAGACGTGCGGCGCAATGTCCTGCAAGACTTGGTCTTCATGAACTACATCGGTATGAAGCCCATTCTGATCCACGGCGGCGGGCACCGCATCACCAAGAATTTGACGGAGCGGGGCATCCAAAGCCAGTTTGTCAACGGGCTGCGGGTGACGGACAAGACGGCCATGGAAGTCGTGGTCGATACGCTGGCTGACATCAACAAAGAAATCGTGCATGACATCAATAAGTTCGGTGCCCGCGCGATCGGACTTTCGGGCCATGACGCCGAAATCCTGCACGTGGTCAAACATCAGGCCAACGGCGATGTCGGTTATGTCGGCGATGTGGACGAAGTCAACATCCATCCTCTCAAGGAACTGACCGAATTTAACATCATTCCCGTGGTCTACGGCGTTGGCTTTGATGATAAAAATGAAACCTATAACATCAACGCCGATGAAGCAGCGGCCAAAATTGCGGCCGCGATGGGCGTGCAAAAAATGATGGTGCTCACCAACGTGCGGGGCATTATGACGGACCCGGCGGACGAAAACACGCTGATCTCCTCGCTGCATGTGGATGAAGTGCAGAGTTTGATTGACCGGAAGATCATTTCCGGCGGCATGATTCCCAAAGTCAAAGCGTGCATTACGGCCCTGCGCAGCGGGATTAAAAAAGCACACATCATCGACGGCCGTATTCCGCATTCCCTTCTTCTGGAAATTTTTACCGATAAGGGTATCGGCACTGAAATATACCTCTAAGATTCCCGCTAAAAGCACGCGGGAATGACACAACGCCAACAGCGTTGCGCATGACCGTCTCTGTCTCCGCACAGAGGCGGGAATGACAAAGATAATATCCATGAAAACCCGTGACGTCCAAAAGCTTTATGAAACGTATGTTCTGCCGACTTACCGGCAGACGCCGCTTTGCCTTGTGCGCGGCAAGGGTTCGCGTGTTTGGGATCTGGAAGGCCGGGAGTATATTGATTTTTTCCCGGGCTGGGCTGTTTCCGGTCTTGGACACTGCCATCCGGCGGTGGTGAATGCGATTAAAGAGCAGTCCCGTAAAATATTGCACGTTCCAAATAATTTTTATAACGTCAAACAGGCGGAACTGGCGCGTGAAATTATCCGCCATTCTTTTCCCGGCAAGGTTTTTTTTGGCAACAGCGGCGCAGAAGCGACCGACGGGGCTGTGAAATTTGCACGCCGCTGGGGTTCGGCCGCCGGAAAATATGAAATCATTACGCTGCGACAGTCCTTTCACGGCCGTACGCTCGCCGGTATTGCCGCCACGGGGCAGGATAAAGTGCGCGAGGGCTTTGCGCCGATTCCTGAAGGATTCTATTACGCCGATATGAATGATTTGACTTCTGTGGAGAGGCTGGTCACCGACAAAACTGCCGCGATTTTTCTAGAACCCATCCAGGGGGAAGGCGGTATCCATCAGGCCACGCAGGCCTTCATGCAGGGGCTGCGTAAGCTGTGCGATCAAAAAAACATCCTGCTCATGCTGGATGAAGTGCAGACGTGTATGGGCCGTACGGGTAAAATGTTTGCTTACCAGCTTTATGGCATCGAGCCGGACGTGATGACGCTGGCAAAATCCCTGGGCGCAGGAGTTCCCATCGGGGCTTTGGTGATTCACGAAAGCCAGCTGGGGTCGGTGATGACGCCGGGCTCGCATGGCAGTACTTACGGCGGTAATCCGCTGGTGTGTGCCGCTGCGCTGGCCGTTTTCAAGGCGATCCGCAAAGAACGCCTGCTTGCGGCCGCCCAGAAAATGGGGAGTTACTTCGGGCAGAAATTGGAAGCGCTCAAAGCGAAATATGCGTTTATCGTTGAGGTTCGCGGTCCGGCCCTGATGCGGGGGCTGGAACTTTCCGTGCCGGGCGCAGGCATTGTGGACCGCTGCATGAAAAAAGGCCTGCTGATCAACTGTACCCAGGACCGCGTGCTGCGGATCATGCCGGCGCTGACAGTCAGCAAGAAAATTATGGACCGCGCGCTTACGATTCTGGATGCGGCTTTAGCGGAGGAGAAAACATGAAGGATTTCATTTCGATTGCGGATTTGACGCCGGCCGATGCAAAACACCTGATTGAACTCGCGCGCAAGGTCAAAAAAAATCCGGCGCGTTATCAATCCGCCTTTAAAGGCGAAAAATTCGGGCTGATTTTTGAAAAGCCTTCCACGCGCACCTGGGTTTCGTTTGACGTCGGGATTTCTTCCATGGGCGGCAGCGCAATTTATCTCGGACCGGATGACATCAAACTCGGCGTGCGCGAGGAGGTGCGTGATGTGGCGCGTGTGCTCGACCGCTATCTGGCAGGCGTCGTGCTGCGGACCTTTGCCCATGAAACGATTACGGAATTTCAGAAATATTTCGGCAAAGCCGTGATCAACGGCCTGAGCGATTTCGAGCATCCCTGCCAGGCCCTGGCAGATTATTTGACGGTTTTGGAAAAATTCGGCAGTTTGAAAAAGCCGCTGCTGACGTTTGTCGGCGATGGCAATAATGTGCTGCATTCGCTTGTGCTGCTGGCCGCCAAATTAGGCGGCCGCATTCATTACGCGACGCCGCCTAAAAATGAGCCCAGTTCCGTGGTCATCAATCAGGCCCGGCAGATTGCCAGGAAAACAGGCGCCCAAATCCAGGCCTTTCATGATCCTTTGAAGGCCGTGCGCGGCGCGGATGTCATTTATACGGATGTCTGGATCAGCATGGGCGAAGAGCATTTGCGCAAACAGAAAATGAAGGCCTTCCGCGGTATGCAGGTCAACCGCAAATTGCTGTCCGCGACCGGCAAGAACACGCAAGTCATGCATTGCCTGCCCGCGCACCGCGGGGAAGAAATTACCGACGATGTCATGGAAGGCCGGCAATCGATTGTTTTTGACCAGGCGGAGAACCGGCTGCATGCCCAAAAAGCCGTCATGCTTTGGTTGTGTAAGAAAGTCTGAAAGTAAGCACCGAGTACTTAGCACCGAGCACTGAGTACCGAGTACCGAGTTAAAGCAAAAGAAAAGAGAGAGAAGATTTGATCTTAAATCACTTTTTTTCTCAGCTTTATTTTGTACTCAGTGCTCGGTTCTTGGTGCTTATCACGCAGTGTTCATTTCTCGGTGCTCGGTGCTATATATATAATCAATCAATTCAAGGAGAGATTTGTCTATGAAAAAAGTAGTACTCGCATTTTCAGGTGGTTTGGACACGTCTTGTGCGGTGAAATGGATTCAGGACCAATATGGCCTGGAAGTCATCTGTTTTTCCGCATTCATCGGCGAAGTCAAAGACAAAAATGAACTTCGCCGCAAGGCCCTGGCCGGCGGCGCCAAAAAGATTTTCGTTGAAGACCTGAAAGCTGAATTCGCCTCCGACTTCCTGATTCCCGCACTCTGGGCCCAGGCGCGTTATGAGAACGGCTATCCGCTGGCGACGGCTTTGGGCCGGCCGCTGATTGCCAAACACTTGGTGCGTATTGCCGAACAGGAAAAAGCGGGTTACGTCGCGCACGGCTGTACCGGCAAAGGCAATGATCAGGTGCGCATTGAAGTCGGCGTGCGCACGCTAAATCCGGACTTAAAAATCATCGCGCCCCTGCGTGAGTGGGAATTCAAAACGCGTGAAGAAGAAATTGAATATGCGGAGCAGCACAAAATCCCCGTCGATGCGTCCAAAAAGAGCCCCTATTCTCTGGATAAGAATATCTGGGGCATTGCGATTGAAGCGGGCGTTCTGGAAGATGCCTGGCGCGAACCACCGGCAGACGCCTACGTCATGACGCGCGGCCTGGACAAAGTGCCGGCAAAGCCCAAGTATGTGGTCATTGAGTTTGAGGCGGGCGTGCCCGTGAAGGTAGACGGTGTGCGTAAACCGCTGGTCAAACTGATTGAAGACCTCAATGCCACGGCGGGCGCTTACGGCATCGGCCGTTTCGATCAGATCGAAAACCGTTTGGTCGGCATCAAGAGCCGCGAAGTCTATGAAGCCCCGGCCGCCGATGTGCTGCTGAAGGCGCACCACGAACTGGAAAGCATGGTCATGGACCGCGAATTTTTGCACTACAAAAAAGTACTTTCGGAAAAATACGCGGAATTGGTCTATTATGGGCTGTGGTTTTCGCCGCTCAAAACAGCGCTGGATGCTTTCTTTGCCAGCAACCAAAAGCGCGTGACCGGCAAGGTGCGTTTTAAATTCGACCGCGGGCATGCGATTCCCGTGGGCCGCGAGTCCAAGTATTCGCTTTACCATGAAAAATTGGCCACGTATTCGAAAGGCGATACGTTTGACCGGACGATGGCCGAAGGCTTTCTGAAACTTTGGGGCCTGCCGTATGAAGGCATGGCCTCGGCGCCTATGCGCCGAGACCATAAGCAATCCAAAACTTGAGGTTTTGGCTTATGGCCTCGGCGCCTATGCGCCGAGACCATAAGCAATCCAAAACTTGAGGTTTTGGCTTATGGCCTCGGCGCCTATGCGCCGAGACTATAAGCAATCCAAAACGTGAGGTTTTGGATTATGGCCTCCGTGAAAGGAACAAGATGAAAAAACTCTGGGGTGGACGCTTTGCCAAAGAAGCGGCCCAGATTTTAAAAGAATTCAGCTATTCGTTTAAGGTGGACAGCGAACTCCTGCAGGCTGAATTGCGGGTCAACCGCGCCTATGCCCGCATGCTGGCGCGCGTCAAACTGATCAGTGCCCGCGAATCCCGCACATTGCTTAAAGGGCTCGATAAAATCGAACGCGCCTGGAAGCCGGGAGATGTCTGCCGGTATTTTGAAACGATTGAAGACGTGCATACTTTCATCCAGCAGGAACTTGAGCGGGTGGCCGGCCCGGTGGGTAAAAAAATTCACACGGCCCGCAGCCGCAATGATTTGGTGGTGACCTCAACGCTGCTTTATTTGCGCGCGAAATTGACGGAATTGGATGAGAAAATCCGCGGTGCGGAACGGGCGCTGGTGGGTTGTGCTGAACGGGCCCAGCAAGCCGTGATTCCCGGTTTTACGCATCTGAAAAAGGCCCAGCCGGTTTTGCTGGCGCATCATCTGCTTGCCTATGTGGAACTCCTGGATACCGACCGTGCCCGGCTGGGCGATGCGCTGGGCCGTATGGACGCGCTGCCGCTGGGTTCCGGCGCGCTCGCGGGCTCGGCATTGCCGCTGGACCGGGCTTTTCTGGCCAAAGAACTTGGATTTAAAAAAGTTTCTGCCAACAGCATGGCCACCGTGGCTGACCGCGCGTTTGCTGCAGAAACGCTCTCAGCGCTGGCGATTCTGTGGATGCACCTTTCACGGCTTGCGGAAGATTTTATTTTATGGAACTCCGAACCTTTCCGGTTTGTAGAATTGGATGATGCTTTTGCAACCGGATCGAGCCTTATGCCGCAAAAGAAAAACCCCGATGTTTTTGAACTCGTGCGCGGCCGTACTGGCGTGATTTTTGGACACCTCATGGCGATTCTGACGATCCAAAAAGGCCTGCCCATGTCTTATAACCGCGACTTGCAGGAAGACAAACCCGGACTCTTTGATGCACTGCGTAAAACGGACGCTGCCCTTGAGGTGCTGCGGGGGACTCTGGAGACGTGTGAATTCAACCGGGCCGCTATGGCCCAGGCCGTTGAAGATGACGGACTGTATGCCACGGATGTGCTCGAATATCTGGTGCGCAGGGGCGTGCCGTTTGCGGAAGCCCATGAAGCTGTGGGCAGTGCCGTCCGGTTCGCCGCCGCCGAAGACCGTCCGATGAAAGATTTGACGATCAAGGAGTGGCGCAGCTTTTCAAAAAAAATCGACGGCGGCATTTATGCGCTTTTTGACCCGCAGACTTCCGTCTCAGCCAAAAAAACGGCGGGCAGCACTCAGCCGGGTCTTGTGAAAAAAGAATTGGCGCGCTGGCAAAAAATCCTCAAGTAAGGAACCTTTCGATTTATGCATGATTTTAAGTACAAGGGCAAAGAACTTTACTGTGAAAACGTGCGGGTGGCCGAGATTGTGCGCAAAACCGGCACGCCTGTTTACATCTACAGCCATAAGACTTTCTCAGACCATCTGGGCAAACTGCAAAAAGCGTTTAAGTCGGTCAAGCCGCTGATTTGTTACAGCATGAAGGCCAATTCCAGCCTGGCGATTTTGAAACTGCTTGTTTCTCAAGGCTCAGGACTGGACATCGTCTCGGGCGGCGAACTTTTCCGGGCGCAAAAAGCCGGCTGTCCCGGCGAGAAAATTGTTTTTGCCGGCGTCGGCAAAACCGAGCAGGAAATCGAAGAAGCCCTGCGCTACGGGGTTTTATTTTTTAATGTGGAATCCAAACCCGAACTCGAAAAAATCAATGCCGTAGCCGCGCGCCTGAAGAAAAAAGCGCGGGTTTCGATCCGGATTAATCCTGCCGTCGATCCCAAGACGCATCACCACATTTCGACCGGTAAAAAGGAAAGCAAGTTTGGCATCGATATGGCGCTGGCGGAGTCGATTTTTGCAGCGGCGCGCAAATACCCGGCGATTTCATTCTGTGCGATCCACTGCCATATCGGGTCACAGATTGTCTCAGGAGACCCTTTTGTCGAGGCTTTCCGCAAAGTGCTTGAATTTACCGGCCGGATTGAAAAAAAATACGGCGCCAAAATCGAATATCTGAATCTGGGCGGCGGCCTTGGCGCAATTTATAAGGATGAAAAACCTCAGACGGCGGACGCGTATGCCCGTAAAATCCTGCCGCTTTTCAAAGGCCGGAAATTCCGGCTGGTTTTTGAACCGGGCCGGTTTATTTCGGCCAATGGCGGCATCCTGGCGGGGAAAGTGCTTTACATCAAACGCACCCAGGTCAAGAATTTTGCCATTGTGGATGCGGCCATGAATGACCTGATCCGCCCGTCGCTGTATGAAGCCTATCATGAAATTCAGCCGCTGGTTCGCAGCCCCCGTGCAGCGCGGGAAATTTATGATGTGGTCGGCCCCATCTGTGAATCCGGCGACGTGCTGGCGCGTGAGCGGCTCCTGCCAAAGCTGGAAGAGGGCGACTTGATTGCCATCATGTCCGCCGGTGCTTATGGTTACGTCATGGCGTCCAATTACAACACCCGTCCGCGTGCTCCGGAAGTACTGGTCAAGGGCAGCCATTTTGCGGTCGTCAAGGCGCGTGAGACCTTGGCCGATCTTGTGCGCAGCGAAACCATTCCTGATTTTTTAAACTGTCCCTAAAACGCCCTATTCTCAATCTCTGCTATTCCGAAAGCAGCGTGCCGGATGATGACTTTCGAAGAATTGCGTACGGCCGTCAAGCAGATTCCCGGCGATATCAAAAGTGATGCCGTTCAATTTTATTTTGAAGCGGCGTTGCTCTCCGCGCATTTGCCGGATTTACAGCGCACGCTCGAAGCCTATTTTGGCCCGCCTTTTAAATCCGCCGGCGCTCCGGCGACCGCGGAAAGCGACCAGTTTTCCGGCCGCTACGGCGGCGTCAGCACCGCGCAGATTTTGTATGTCCGCAAGAGAGAAGCGGCCGTCGACGTGGCTTTGCTCTGGCCTTGGACCGGCGGCGGCCGCATCACCCTCAAACTGATTCGCGGTTAAACCTTCTTTCCTCCTCCCACGCATTGTCAGATTCTTAAGACAGAATTGGAAGTTTTCGCCGCAATTCCCTCCCTCCGTGACAGTATAATAAAAATGCAACTCATTCATTTTAAATGACTTAGGGGCTTGGCATGCAACTTGATTATTAAGAGACAATCGAGGTGAGGCATGCCCGAGTTCATGTCGATTGCGATCAGTTTGACCAGTATCTTGACCGTATGCGCCGGATGCATTTTAGCGGTTTCGGTGGCTCTTGGAGACCGCGGCATCCGCGGCCATCATGCCGTCTCTAAACGGACAGCCCATTCTAGGGTTCGCCGCCGTGTCTACCGGCCTCAAGAAAGACTGCATGGATATTCACGCGTATCTTAAAATCATCGGCGCCTGGGTGCTTACCAGCGGGTTCCAAATCCTGCTGATTTTCGTCCTGCTTATGATTGCCCTTAAAGCCGCCAATCTTTTTTCAGACCGGGCGGCCCATTTGCTTCTGCAGAAAAATAAAAATCAGGAATTTCGCAAACGCGCGGACACGCTCAAGGAGATCATCAAGACCACGCTCTCGATTACGATTGTGGCCTTGGGCGGCATGATGATTCTCGGACAACTCGGTATCAATTTCGGGCCTGTGCTTGCCGCGGCCGGCGTGGCCGGCGTCGCAGTGGGATTCGGTTCTCAGAAACTGGTCGCGGATGTAATCAGCGGTTTTTTTCTGCTGCTCGAAGACCAGATCCGCATCGGCGACGTGGTGCAAATCGGCGACAAGGGCGGATTGGTGGAGCATATTAATCTGCGGACGATTATCCTGCGTGATTTTTCAGGCAGCGTCCATTTTATCCGGACGAGCCTGATCGATGTTGTGACAAATATGACCAAAGACTTTTCTTTTTTTGTTTTTGATATCGCGGTGGCCTACCGCGAGAACGTCGATGAGGTGATCAGGGTCATTCGCGAAGTCGATGAAACCCTGCGGCAGGATGAACCGTATAAGAATGACATTCTAGACAAGATTGAAATTGCCGGCTTGGACAAATTCGGCGATTCGGCCGTGGTCATTAAGGGCCGCCTCAAGACTTTGCCAATCCGCCAGTGGGACGTGGGCCGTGAATTTAACCGCCGTCTCAAACTCGCTTTTGAGGAAAAGGGAATTGAAATGCCGTATCCGCATCTGACCGTCTATGCGGGCGCGGACAAAGAAGGGCGGGCCCCCGCCTTTCCTCTGCAAATGAATGCCGAATCGACACGCGCAGCACAACCGGCGGTACGCAAGGAGTCCCATCATGCCTAAACTTCTAGCCAAACATTTTGGCCTGCTTGTCTTGACCGTTCTTGCGGCGGTAATCGGGGTCTTTTATTTCACGCAGCCGCGTTTTATCCGCCACCAGGACGCACCTTTTTTAAGTTTTAATGACTTGAGGAAAATTTCCTACAACATCGAGCCTGGGTTCCTTTTAAAACGCCGGCTTCAAAAATTTTGGGAAACACCCATCATCGACAACCGGGCGTATTACCACGGCGCCAAACCGCACCGGCCTTCGGATGAAAAACTCGGCGATTATTTGCGGGTTGTCAGCTGGAACATCGAAAAATCATTTCACATGAGCGATGCCGTAAAATTATTTACGGCCAAGGGGAATGCCGCAGAAATGTTTGATCCCGGAGAAGCCGCGGCCGGTTCGGAGAAGTTTGAAAATGCGATGCGCCAGCGTGAGAAGCTGCTCAATGCCGACGTGATTCTGCTGCAGGAAATGGACATCGGTGTCAAACGCTCAGGCTATGTGAATGCGGCCGCGCTTCTGGCCGAGGAACTTGACATGAATTACGCCTTTGCGCCGGAGCAGCTAGAGGTCGATCCCGTGCTTCTCGGCCTTGAAAAAATCACGTACTCCGACGGCAGCATCGATCAGGAGGCCACAGATTACTTTGCCGTAGATCCGGCCAAATACAAAGGCGCTTTCGGCTGCGCCGTCTTGAGCCGGTATCCCATCAAAAAAGTACGGGCTTTTCAGCTTGCGACCCAGCCTTACAACTGGAATGCGCAGGAACTCCAAGGGTTCGGTTTTTTGGAAAAAACTCGCCGCGTAGGCGCCAAGGTCGTTTTTGAGAACGAACTCACGCGGGAAGTCAAACGCGGCGGCCGGATTTTCTTCCGTGTCGACCTGCATGTCCCGGGCTTGCCGGAAGATACGCTGACGATCATCAATATCCATCTTGAAATCAAATGCCAGCCCCAGGGCCGCGAGATGCAGATGGCGGAGATTCTGTACTACATCAAAGACATCCGTCATCCCGTCATTGTGGCCGGCGATTTCAATGCCGCACCCGAAGACTTGAGTGCGACGTCTGTCAAACGCGTCGCCGTGCGTACGGCCAAAGATCCCACGGCATGGTTTTCAGCGGCCACGACAGCCCTTCTGCCGCATGCGTTGATCATCAACACCACCCGGTTTCTTTCGAACTTCACCAAGAATTTGCAGGATCCGCTTGCTCCGGATATCGCAGTGGTCGCGCCGAATCCGGTCCATGAACTTTTCCGCATGATTCAGAATTACCGCTTCGCCGACGGCGGGGCATTTGATTTCCGGGGCGATGAAAACCGTTCAATCAATGGCAAGAGCGGCGCTTTGGCCAATTCCAATGAGCGCGACAACAAAGGTTTTGAAACCACGTTCAGCGTCAAGCGGCCCGTGGCAGCGATCTTCGGCAAATACCGTCTGGACTGGGTCTTCGTGAAATCTTATTTGAAAGAGCCGTTTGACCGGAAATCGACTTACCGGTTCGCGCCGCATCGCGGTGAAACTTTGGAAGAAATGCACACCAGCCTGCGGAAGATGATTTCCGACCATCATCCGAATGTCGTGGATATTCCTTATGAGGAGCCTAAGATCGCGGTATAAATCGTGACACTTTTTAGACCCCGCGGGTCCCTGGCTTTTTTAGCCTTTTTGACCCTCGTCAATCTTGCGCTCTTATTCCGCTTCGTCGATCTCAAACCCCAGGTCGACGAGCATTTTTTCTTTTCCTCCAATGACCCCAGTTTTCAGAACGACAAAAAAATAGCTGAACTCTTTGTCCAGGTTCCGCAAGTCGTTTTAGCGGCCAAAGGCGACATCGTCTCCAAAAAATATTTGGAAAGCTTAGAAGACTTAAGCCGTTCGCTGGAAAAAATGCCGGAGACTTTCGGCATCCAATCACTGGTACGAGGTCCTGAAAGCCCGGAAGACGCCTCAAAAAGCCCGCTTTGGAAAAGGGTTCTTGTTTCAGAAGACCGCAAAGCCTCTTTTCTTTGGGTTTTCCTGCGCAAGAATCCCGATTCTTCCCTGATTGAAAGAATGGAAACGCTGCAGCAGCGGCTCATGCGGCCCGGTTTCGAAGTCATGATTTCGGGCGGGCCGTATGTCGTAGAACTCATCCGGCGCAACCTCTACCGGGACCTCAAAATTTTTACTCTGGCCTCATTGACCGTTTTTTCCCTGGCTCTTTTTATGATTTTCAGGTCGTATTGGATTGTGGCCGGAGTCGTCGTCGCCTGCTGCAACGCTAGTGCTCTAACGCTGCTTTTGACGAAATTTTTCAGGCTGCAGACTGGTTTCCTGACCGCCAACCTGCCCACGATTGTTTTTGTGATGACGCTTTCGCATATTGCCTTTATGACCGCGGAATGGAAACGGATCTTGATCAAAACCGGCGCGCCGCGCCCGGGACTCGCTTGGCTGGCGGCGCGTGAAACCTGGCAGGCGGCCTTGTGGAGCACATTTACGGCGCTGCTTGGGTTCGGGTCGCTTTTTTTTGTGCCCTCCACCTCGCTGCGCCAACTCGGGTTTTCCGGGGCCGCAGCTACGCTGGCATCCCTGGCCGGCGCTTATGCGCTCTACCCCTGGTTTCTGGAGCATCAGCCGAAGAAACCTAATTTTTTTCAACTGGCGGGCACCGGTAAAAAAAGCGCGGCTGCTTTTTTCAGCAAGAGACACGGAGCGATCATGATCCTGCTTGCGCTCATGACCGTTTTTGCTTTATTCGCCATGCCCCGGCTGGACACCGACCCCAGTTTATTTGCATATTTCAAAAAAAACAGCGGGTTGCGGACGGGGCTTGAATACATCGATAAAAACGGCGGCAGCAATCCGCTCAATATTGTCATTGAAGATCCGGAACACGAGAAGCTGAACGATGCCGAGGCGTACAAAAAAATGTGGCGCCTGCACCTTGTTCTTGAAAAGGACCCGCATGTGGGGCATGTCGTGTCGCTGCCGATTGTGCTGGCGGAAGCCAAACGGTCTTTTTTGGCCAAATTCATGTCCACGAAATGGCTCGTAAAGATGCTCGACAGTCCGCGGTTCGGCGATGTCGCCAAATATTTCGTGACGGAGGACCGGAAAAAGTCGCTTTTTATGCTGCGGATGAAAGAAGAAGGTCTAGAACTGCCCCGGCCGCAGGTGATTCAGCAGATCGAAGCCATTGTCCGGCGCGAAGGCTATATTCCGGTCCTTACGGGAGGCGTTTTTGCCTTGCAGGGCAGGCTTTCCGAATTAATTTCTTCCAGCTTGATCTACGGATCGGTTTTTTTAAACGGGGTTATCCTGATCATGACCATGATTTTGTCACGCTCTTGGAAAACCGCTCTTGCGATGCTGGCCAGCCTTTATTTTGTCCCTATCACCATGCTGGGACTTCTCGCATTTTTAAAAACTCCTTTGGATGTCATTGCCGCCCCGGCCGCTAACGTGGCGATCGGTATGGGCGTGGATTCCATGATCCATTTGATGATCCATGCCAAAAATCACGACCCTTCGCTTCAAAGCTGGGAAGCTTGGAGCCAGGCCTGCCACGAACTCTGGGAGCCGATTGCGTGGTCCACGCTGATGGTGGCCGCGGGTTTTAGCATCTTCATGCTATCCAATTTTCCGCCGACCCAGCGGTTCGGTTTTTCCGTGGTTTTGGGAACATTGCTTTCACCGCTGGCCGCTTTGTTTGTCCTGCCATGGCTGGCGAGTCTAAAGTTACCGTGGGAAAAGAAAACCCGATTGTCATTCTGAGTCCGTTGAGGTTTAAAGGACGAAGAATCTCAAAGCAAGATCTTTTGCGCAGTTTATTCTAAGTTCGAGATTCTTCGCTCCTGCCTGCCGGCAGGCAAGGTCGCTCAGAATGACAAAGTTTTGCTAGGGATTCTTACTGCCCGGCGGGCATCTGGGCGTTGTGGCGTGTTTCGAAGGACGTGATGTCGCCCGCGTATTTCAAGCTGATGCCAATGTCATCCAGGCCATTGATCAAGCGGTCTTTCACCGAAGCCTCGACTTCAAATGAAAAAACGAGTTTTTGGGGACCGTGGACCGTCACCGTCTGCGTGTCGAGATCAACGGTGGCTTGAACGCCGGGCTGGGCCGCGGCTGCCTGAAAAATTTGTTCGACTTGATCTTCCGTGAGTTCAACCGTCAGCAAGCCGTTTTTCATGCTGTTGTTGCGGAAAATATCCGCGAAAGCGGGAATGCGGTCTTGCCCGGAAGCTTTCCAGGGCGCGATGACTGCGCGAAACCCATATTGCTGCACAGCCCAAACCGCGTGCTCGCGGCTTGAGCCGCAGCCGAAGTTATTGCGCGCCACAAGAATCGATGCGCTTTGGGCGGAAGGATGATTGAGCGGGAACTCCGGATTGGGTTTGCCGCTGGCATCGTAACGCCAGTCATGAAACAAATGTTCGCCAAATCCCGTGCGCGCAATCGATTTTAAGAATTGTTTGGCGATAATCTGATCCGTGTCGACATTGGCGGTGTCTAAGGCCGCAATCACGCCCGTATATTTTTTAAAAGGTTCCATAGGTATCTATTCCTTAAATTACTATTTTGTCATTGCGAGGAGCCTCGCTGTTTTTTAGCGGGCGACGAAGCCATCTCGGTGCAAAGGTCCGAGATGGCTTCGCCCACGGAAAAGCGAAAGCTGGCTCGCAATGACAAAGGAATCAAGGAAAAATTATTTCCAGCTGCGAATGTCGACAAAATGACCTTCTACGGCCGCAGCAGCGGCCATTTGCGGACTAACTAAGTGTGTTCTTCCACCCTTGCCCTGCCGGCCTTCAAAGTTGCGGTTTGAAGTCGATGCGCAACGTTCGCCGGGCGAAAGCTGGTCGGGATTCATGGCCAAACACATGCTGCAGCCGGCAAAACGCCATTCGCAGCCGGCGTCTTTAAAAATTTGGTCCAAGCCTTCCGCTTCCGCTTGGCGGCGCACCTCTTCCGAGCCGGGGACGACAAGAACCCGAACCCCTTGCGCGGCTTTGCGGCCTTTGAAAATATGCGAGGCTGTGCGCAGATCTTCCAGCCGGCCATTTGTGCAGCTGCCGATAAAAACCGTGTCAATTTTCAAATCGGTCAGGGGCGTGCCGGGCTTCAGGCCCATGTAGTTCAGCGCCTGCTCAACGTCTTTGCGGCTGTAACCGGGAACCGTGTCCGGTTGCGGGATGCGTCCGGTCACGTCCATGACCATACCCGGATTTGTGCCCCAAGTCACTTGCGGCGCAATCTCCGTCGCATTAATCGTCAGCGTGCGATCATACGCAGCATCCGGGTCCGACGGCAGGCTTTTCCAGTAGGCGAGGGCTTTTTCCAAGTCTTTGCCCTTGGGCGCGAAGGGACGGCTGCCGCGTGAAATGTATTCATAGGTGGTTTCATCCGGCGCGATCAGGCCAGCGCGCGCGCCGGCTTCGATGGACATATTGCACATGGTCATGCGGCCTTCCATGGTCAGCGCACGGACCGCTTCGCCGCAATATTCCAGCACGTAACCCGTTCCGCCGGCCGTACCGATCAGGCCGATGAGTTTCAAAATCATGTCTTTGGCGGAAACCGGTTCTTTGACGCGGCCTGTGAATTCCACTTTAAAGGTCTTGGCTTTTTTTTGCGGCAGGCATTGGGTGGCCAGAACGTGTTCGACTTCGGAAGTGCCGATGCCGAAAGCCAGCGCGCCGAAAGCTCCGTGCGTGGAGGTGTGCGAATCGCCGCAGACAATCGTCGTGCCTGGAAGCGTCAGACCCAGGTCCGGCCCGATGATGTGAACGATGCCCTGTTTATCGCTGTTCAGGTCATAGAGCGTCACGCCAAATTCACGGCAATTTTTGGAAAGCGCATCCATCTGGGCTTTGGAGACAGGATCTTTAATCGTGCGGCGGTCATCCGTCGGAACGTTGTGGTCCATGGTGGCAAAGGTCAGTTCCGGGCAGCGCACTTTGCGGCCGGCCAGGCGCAGGCCGTCAAAGGCCTGGGGGCTGGTCACTTCATGGATCAGGTGACGGTCGATGTACAGCAAAGTCACGCCGTCCGGCGGTGTGACTACGGCATGCTTTTCCCATATTTTTTCAAATAAGGTTTTGCCCATAAGGACGCACAGTATAAAACAAGCATTCCGTATTGACAAGTAAGGGGCCTTTTGGGTAGCGGTACGGCTTGGTTGCTAGCCGTGTCATTCCCGCCTCTGCGTGGAAGCCGAGACGGTCATGCGCAGCGCTGATGGCGCTGTGTCATTCCCGCCTCTGCGTGGAAGCCGAGACGGTCATGCACTGCGCTGTTGGCGCTGTGTCATTCCCGCATGCTTTAGGCGGGAATCCAAAAGCGTTAGATCCCCGACCTGCCTGCCGGCAGGCAGGTGGAAACATTCGGGGATGACAGAGGAATGAAACTCTAACACCGCTGCCTTTTCCTTCCGCATATTGCTTAATCCCTGCCGCCGCGCTATCATGATTCGCCAAAATTTAAACCGCTTTCATAAAAGCAGCAGCAGGAGGCGACGTGGAAAAATCAGTGACGGGTTGGATTCAAGAGTGCCATACGCTGGCGCGTGATAAAGGTTTTTGGGACAAAGAGCGCAACGTCGGTGAAATGCTGATGTTGATTGTCTCCGAACTGGGAGAGGCCATTGAGTCGCACCGCAGCGGGGAGTTTGGCCTTGAAAAAAAAGATACCTTTGAAGACGAACTGGCGGATACCGCTATCCGGCTGTTTGATTTGTGCGGCGGACTGGGAATTGACCTTGAAAAGCAGATTGCCTGGAAAATGTCGTTTAATCAGACCCGTGCTCAAAAACATGGAAAGAATTACTAAAAGGAGCCTTGCTATGAAAATGTGGAACAAAACAGGATTTTTATTTTTTTATTTTCTGGCTGCTGGAATTTTAATCAGCGCGCCCGCTTGGGCCTCGGACTTTAAAGCTTCGGGTGTCAGCGGAAAAGTCACGGCGGTCCGGGATGGGGAAACCAGGGTGGTTGCCGAAGGCGATGCTCTTGAAAATGGCGATCGCATCCTAACGGCGGAAGACAGCCGCTTGGATGTTATTAAAGCGGGGGCTTGGGGCTACCGCCTGTTGGCGTCGAGTGAAAGCGTGATTCATGCAGACGAAACAAAAACAGAAATTGAAATGCCGCAAGGCAATGTGATCTTTAAAGTCAATCCCATGCAGGGCCGCGACTTGTCAGTGAGAACTCCGGTTGTGGTGGTGGCCGTGCGCGGCACGCAATTTTGGGGGCAAGTCCTGCCGGCCGGCACAAGCCACAATTCGACGTTTGCCGTGCGCGAAGGCGATGTGGAAGTGACTGTTGTGGGTTCGGAAAACAAAATGATGCTGCAGGCCGGACAAGCGATTGATGTGCAGGGCGAAAGTGCCACGGCAGCTGCGCGCGAAGCCAAACCTGCGGAACTGGATGCGATCAGCCAGATTGAAGACCTTGCATTAGAATAAAAATTTTTTGTAATCCTCATCACAGACTTGTCATTGCAGGCCCAGCAATTTTTGAAGGGCGAAGTAATCTCAAGACAAAACGAGATTGCTTCAGCCTCAATTTGGATACTGCTTCGCAATGACGAGTCCATAGTGATTAGCTTGCCCGAGAAAGTATGTGTGCTAAAGCGATGAAGAAAAAAATACTTGTCATCGATGATGAGGCGGAAATCTGCGATTTGATGCAGGGCTGGCTCTCTTATCTGGACTATGACGTCATTACGGCGACCGACGGCGATGACGGCCTGTGGAAAGCCAAGACTGAAAAACCGGATTTGATCATCACCGATGCGCTCATGCCGGGCAAAACCGGGTATGAACTGGTCTCCGCTCTGCGCGGACTTTCGGAACGCATGCAGACAATTCCAATTTTGATGATGTCGGGCCGTCAAAGTATGCGCGACACAACAGGGCAGGTGGCCGCATTTGTGGACAAACCCTTTGACCCGCGACAAATGCTCGAAACGATTAGAAAACTTCTTTCTTGAAACAAACGGGTGCGTACAAGTTTTTCTCACGACTCAAGACTCACGACTCAAGACTTGGTTTTTTATGAGGTGCTGCTTGGATATCAAACAAATTCCCTACCTGGTCCAGCTTCTCGAAGACGATTCTGAGACAGTGCGATTGGAAGTCGTCAAGGCGCTTAAGTCTTACGGGCCAGAGCTGGCGCGTGAAATAGAAAAATTATCGCTGGATATCGGCCTTGAAGGCCGTAAAGTCCTGTCCGGCATTTTAAGTGCGCACAAACGCGAATGGCTGCGCCGGGTGTGGGGCGATTGGTACAAACCGGGTGAGGAGACGGCCAGTCTCGAAGCGGCACTGGCTCTGATTGCTGAATTTCAGACGACCGGCCGTGAGGCTTCGGTGCTTTTCGTGCTGCTTGACCGGCTGGCCCAGGAATTCCGTTCGCTGCACGGCACGAGCGATGACCCGCTGCTGCTTGCAGATTTTCTTTTCAAAACCAAACGCCTGGACGGCGCTCCGGAACAAGATTATTACAATCCCCTGCACAGCAACATCGTTTACGCGATCGAACACAAAAAAGGCCTGCCAATCACGCTGGCCGCGGTTTACATGTTGACCGGCGCGCGGCTCGGCATGACGATTACCGGCTGCGCGCTGCCCGGTCATTTTTTAGCGCGTTCCGAATATGCGGGCCGCACATTTTATGTAGACGGCTTCCACAGCGGCCGTGTGCTAAGCGCCAAAGCCGTATTGGATTTTTATACTTCCAGCAGCGGCACCGCCAATCTGCAAGAACTATTGAATACGCCGGCAGACGTAAAAACCATTGTGCGGCGCATCCTGACCAACCTAGCCTATGCTTACGAAAAGCATGAAGACCATGAAAACAGCCGGTTCATGGCGGACTTGCTCCGCGACGTTGAAAAATTTTCCGGCGGCGTGCCCGACTACTTCCCGGAATAGATAAGCAGTAACCGGTGATTAGTGATCCGTGACAGTGGCTATTTTCAGTCACCAGCCACTAATCACCAATCACTTTCCATAACCCGTTTTAAAATAAGGACTTAAGATAGTCGTTGGAAGCCGTGTCTCTATTTGCTACAATACACGGCTCTTATGAAAACAATCGCCTTTCACAAAATGGTCGCTTCCGGCAATGACTTCATTGTTATCGATAACCGGCGCAAAGTTGTCACAAATCCTGTGAAGCTTGCGCAGAAACTCTGCCCGGTGCATACCTCGGTCGGCGCTGACGGCATTCTGCTGCTTGAAAACTCGCCTAAGGCGGCCTTCAAAATGCGCATTGTCAATTCCGATGGGTCCGAGGCCGAGGCCTGCGGCAACGGTTTCCGCTGCATTGCGCTGTATGCCCGCAAAATACTTAAATTGCCGGCTAGTTTCCGCTTTGAGTCGCTTTCAGGACTGATCGACGCCAAAGTCATGGCCGGGGATGATGTGCGCGTGCGTCTCGTTCAGCCGCGCGATCTTAAGCTGCGCGGAGACTTGATCGTGTCCGGCAATCGCCTGCATTATTCGTTCATCAACACCGGCGTGCCGCATGCCGTCATTTTTGTAGAGGGCCTTGAAAAAATCAATGTGGCCCAGCTTGGCAAAGCCGTGCGCGAACATCCGGATTTCAAGCCCAAAGGCACGAATGTGAATTTTGTACAGGTGCGCGCTAAGAATGCCATTGAAGTGCGTACATTCGAGCGCGGCGTCGAAGCTGAAACTTTGGCTTGCGGGACGGGCTCTACGGCTTCAGCGGTCATCAGCGCGCTTCTCGGCTATACGCGTCCGCCGGTGGCGGTAAAAACCAAAGGCGGCGAAGTCCTGAACATCGATTTTAAATTTCGTGATAAAAAGCCGGAGCAAGTCACGCTTGAAGGCCAGGCGCGGTTTGTTTTCGAAGGACAAATACAAATTTAATAATATT
>JAHFHF010000053.1:0-468 GCA_023247055.1 Candidatus Omnitrophota bacterium | reverse complement strand
TGTCTCCGCCACCGCGCGGAGGCGAGAAACGTCCAGTTTCGAGTCGTTTATAGTCCAAACGCATAGGCGTTGGGGCAATGACAAAGGATGTATGGCAAAAGCAAAAAATAAATTCGAAGGTTCGATGGTCGCGCTGGTCACGCCTTTCCGCAGCGGGCAAATCGACGAAAAAGCGATGAAGGGCCTGCTCGACTTTCAACTCAAAAATAAAACAGACGTTTTGATCCCCTGCGGCACAACGGGCGAATCCGCCACGATGTCGCACGCGGAACACAAGCGGGTCATGTCGCTCGTGGTCGAGCATGTCGGCGGCCGGGTTCCGGTGGTCTGCGGCGCAGGATCGAATAACACCACCGAAGCGCTTGAGTTAATTCAGCATGCCGAGCGGATCGGGGCGGACGGCGTGCTGGTGGTGACGCCCTACTACAACAAACCGACGCAAGAAGGCCTTTACCGGCACTACACTTA
>JAHFHF010000052.1 GCA_023247055.1 Candidatus Omnitrophota bacterium | reverse complement strand
AATGTCAGCGTGCTTTTTTTTTCGGAAGGCACGCGCAGTCTCGACGGCCAAATCCATGTTTTCAAGACCGGGGCTTTCAAGCTGGCGCGTGATCAGAATGTGGAAATTTTGCCGGTCGTTATTGATGGAACCGGCGACTGTATCCCTAAACACACCTGGAAACTGACCAAGCCCTCAACCTTTAAGGTGTCGATCGGCCAACCAGTCAGCCTGGCAGGGGTTGCCGGCGAAGACTTGGGCCCTGCAATTGAACGCATCCGGCAGGCCATGATCGGTCGTCTGGCCGCATTGCGCTCGGGAGCGGCGTGAAAGTTTTGACGCTGAATACCTGGCAGGAGCGCGGTCCTTGGCGTGAACGCTGGGAACTCATTTTTAAAAATTTGGACGCGCTGCAGCCGGATCTTATTCTGTTTCAGGAAATCTTTAACCGCGGCTGGATTCGTGAAATTTCAAAGCGCACCGGTTACGCGAGTGCGGTTTATCACGAAGCGGCCTCAGGCCTGGCTCTTTTTGCAAAATATCCTGTGCTGAATTCCGGTTCACTCATGCTCAAAACCCAGTCGTCGCGTGAAGACTATCGCCGCTATCTGCTCTATGCGAAATTCCAGGGGCCTTGCGGAGATTTTTTTGCTTTTAATACGCATCTGTCGTGGATGCTCGAAGACGGCGCTGTCCGGGAAACACAGACCGCAGAGATCGCCATGCTTATGGATCAGATCGACGGCAAGTCCGAATCGCTGATTGGCGGGGATTTTAATACCGTGGCCTGGTCGCGGGAAATCCGGCAAATGACCGGGGAACAGGGTTTTGTCGATGTGTACCGCCAGCTTGAACCGGATGCGCCCGGCTTGACCTGGACGTATGACAATGGTTACACGCGCGAAGGCCGGCATGCCTTGCCGGACCGGCGTATTGATTATCTTTTTACGCGGCATGCCGCGAAAACGTTGCGGCAGCCTATAGCCGTGCGTTGTGTAATGACCGAGCCGGATGCTGCGGGTATTTTGGCCTCGGACCACTATGGCGTCTTTGTCGAATTTAAGGAGTCTTGAACATGACCGAAAAAGCTAAAGCCTATCAGCATCAAAAACAGATTTTGGCGCTCATCAACCTGGGTTTGACGCCGCTTATTCTGACCCTCATGGCCTTTTCGCCTTATCCCGCGTATCTCGAAAATAGCGCCAGAGCGATCTGTCCGGTTTGGGCGGGGACATTCAGCCTTTTCTTTGCGTTTTTCTCACTGAGTTTTTTGCTGCTCGATCTTCCGCTGGCGTTTTACTCGGGCTATGTGCTTGAAAAGAAATATGACTTATCAACGCAGACCCTGGCAAGCTGGTTCAAGGATTTTATCAAGCGTTCGTTCTTGGGTTTTGGAGTTTCGCTGGGCCTGCTGCTGGCGCTTTACGGGCTGATTTTGCGCGATCCGCAGACATGGTGGTTGTGGGCATGGGCGGGATTTGCTCTTTTTAGCTATGGCGTCGGGAAGTTGTTTCCGGTTTTGATTGTGCCGCTTTTTTACAAATATGGCCCGGTCGAAAGTGAATCTTTAAAGCAGCGGATCGCCCAGTTGGCCGCGCGCTTTGGCATGGCCGTTGAAAAAATCCATTCGCTGAATTTGAGCCGTACGACGCGCAAGGCCAATGCCGCCTTTATGGGCATCGGTAAAACCAAGCGGGTTGTGCTTAGCGATACGCTTCTGGCGCAATTCTCTGAAGATGAGATTGAAGTTGTGCTTGCGCACGAACTCGGCCATTGCCGCCATCATGACATCTGGCGCATGTTCGCGCTCAACCTTGTGCTCTCGCTGATTTCTTTCCGGCTGGTCTGGATGTTTTTGCCCGCAGCGGCGCAGCGGCTGGGATTGGACGGGCCGGCGGATATGGCCGGATTGCCTTTGCTCCTGCTGCTTTTTACGGCCTTTTCGCTGGTCGTCCAGCCGCTGGTCCACGGTATTTCACGCCGCATTGAAACTCAGGCCGACCATTTTGCGCTCCAAGCCATGGGCAGTAAGGATGCTTTTATCCGCAGTATGCGCAAACTGGCCTTAGTCAATTTGGCGGATCCGGACCCTCACCCGCTGTACGAGTGGTTTTTTTACGATCATCCCGCCATTCGCCGCCGTATTGCCTATGCGGAATCCTTGAACTTGCTCGCATGACCATTCTTTTTTTGTCATTGCGAGGCAGTGTTCCACTAAGGCCGAAGCAATCTCTGAGATTGCTTCGCTCTATCGGTTGGACGTCGCTCGCAATGACAAAGGGGGCGGTGATTTTAGCGTTACTGTTTTGTTCTTCGGCGGGTTATGCCGCTGCCGCAGACGAATCAGCGGGGGAGAAAGCCCTGCAGGAACGCCAGCGTCTGGAATGGAAGAAGTTTTATCTGGATGCGGCAGGCGTGGACATGCCGCAGACATCTCTGGCGATTGATTTTTTTAACCAGGCGGTTGAAGCCTATCAGGGTCAGGATTATGAACTGGCGCGCGAAGCGCTGGCGGAATCTCTCAAGCTGAATGCGCGCAATGCGTTTGCCTATGAACTTTTGGGCGATATGGCTTCCGAAGAGCACGATTTAGCAGCGGCGCGGGAAAATTATCGCAAGGCCTATCTGATTCAGCCGTCGGCGAAGCTGCAGGAAAAAATTGAAAAGGCGGCGCGTGAAGTGCATCTGGATGAAGGGTTCCAGAGTTTTACCGAAGGACATTTTCTAATCCGGGCCAAGGGCAAGAATGAAAACGAGATCAAACAAGTCGCCGTCGAGTTAGAACGTCTTTTTGCCAAACTCGCCAAGGATTTCGGCTATGCGCCGCGCGAAGCGCTGACCGTGACATTGTATGAGCGTGCCGAGTTTGAGGAGTTGACCCGGCTGCCGCATTGGGTCGGCGGTGTCTATGACGGCAAGATCCGCCTGCCGGCCTACAGCCGTGGGATTTTAAGCAGCCAGTTTTCGGCCGTGGCCGTACACGAAATGACGCATGCCTTTGTGGGACGCCTCAGCCATAAAAAAGCCCCGGCCTGGATCCAGGAAGGTTTGGCGGTTTTCATGGAAACTCAGGCCCAGCCGCGCGATTTTATGGTGCTCAGGCTGGCTGTTAAAACAAATTCGCTGCTGCCGCTCGACCAATTGATGAATGAAGAAAAAGTGACGCAGCAAAGTGATGTCTTGTTTGCCTCGCTTTTTTATGAACAAGCGTATGCACTGACGGACTATTTGCTGCAAAAATACGGTATGTTCAAGATTAAAAAAATGTTGAAAGCTTTTGCGGATAGCAACGACTACGATGAAGCCATCCGTACGGCTTTTAAAATTGATTTAATGAAACTGGAAAAAAAATGGAAAAATTCACTTACCGCACATTACCCGTCAGCAGCTTAGACCCGGCGGCGCCTTTAAGCCTGCGTTTTGCGCCTGCGGCCGTGCCGGAATCCTTACAGGATTCGGTTGCGCGCCAGGGGGTTGTCATGCCCATTTGGGTGACACAGGCGGCCTCGCCCGTGATTGTCGCCGGATACCGTCGTGTGGCCGCCGCCCGGCAGGCCGGGCTTTCCACGGTCCCTGCGCTTATCTTGAATGAAACCCTTGCGGAGACGGAACTTTTTTTATTGGCGGTTCTGTGCAATTGGCAAACGCCTTGGGAAGACCTTGACCGTGCGGTTTGTCTTGGAAAAGCCGAAGCCTTGGGCCTGGATCCCAAGGAAATCACCGCAGCGGTTTTGCCTGCATTGGGACTTGAACCCGCGAACTACGTGTTTGAAGAGTATCTGGCCACGGCAAAGCTTGACGCGGAAGTGCTGCAGGCTATTGACGAACAGAAATTACCCTTCCGGGGCGCTCGTCAACTGGGGCGTTGGCCCCGTCGGGATCAGCAGCAATTTGTCAGGCTTATCGCCGTGCACGCAGCTCTGACAACCCAGGAGTTGATCAAAACCGTGGAGTCGCTTTACGGCCACAGGTGCCAATCGGGTCAAGACCTGGAAGAGACGCTGAAATTATTAGGGGCTGAAACGGTTTTGAACCACGCCGTCTGGGACCGGCGTCTGAAAGGTGAAAAATTTTGTCAGCTTTTACGAGAGCAGATGCACCCGGCCCTTACAGCCCAAGAGAAGAAGTTTGCCGAAGCGCTGAAGGCCGCGCCGGAATTCAGCGGCGATTTCCGGGTAGAAGCCCCGGCTTTTTTTGAAGATCAAGGGTATCAACTGCGCGCGAAGATCAAAAATAAGGCCGATCTGGGGCGTTTTTGCCAGCTGCTTGAGAAACGCAGAGAATGGCTTAACTCCTTGTTTGACATCATGTTATGAATCCTGATAGAATGCCCATTCTATGAGGTTCAAACGGGCATTCAGCTTTATTTTTCTCTCAATGGCTGCAGGGTTATGCCTGCTTCCGGCAGTCTGCGCCGCGGAACCGCAAATTTCCATCGTTTTTCAAGCACGTCAGGCCGCGGTTGGCGAGGAAATTCCTCTGACGGTCCGCATTACGGGCGCGCAGGGAAATGTTCAGGCTCCGCGCATTCCTGTTCCGGCTGGCGTTGAAAGTTTTTATACCGGACGCTCGTCCAATCTCTCGTTTATCAACGGTGTTTCTTCTTCCAGCGTTGAGTTCAGTTACGTACTGATCGGCCGCCGCGCCGGCACTTACGACATTCCGGCGATCGAAGTTTCCGTCGAAGGCAAGGTCTATCGCAGTGAAGCCGTGAAATTTGAAATCACGGGCGGGGGCGGCGCGGGCGCCTCTGCGCCGGCGCAAATGCCGGTCCAGCCGCAGTCTGCGGCGGCGCAGTCCCCAGCACCGATACAGGAACCGCCCGCCGCCTATGTTCCGCAAGACAAGAATATTTATGTGGCCGCAGCCCTGGACAAAACCACGGCTTATCCCAATGAGCAAGTGCTTCTGACCTATTCGCTGTACACGCGCTATGACACCCGTTACGAAGGATTCGGCGAAGAGCCTGAGATGAGCGGTTTTTGGATCGAGGAATTTCCGCCTGAACGCGAGATCCGCCGTGAAACGGTGCGTGTCAGCGGCAAACAATATGTCAAAGCCGATATCCGGCAGATCGCTCTATTTCCGACAGCCCCGGCCCAATATGAAATCAAACCCGGCACGCTCAAAGCCTCGATTCGTCAGGAGCCGCAAGGCTCGAGCGTTTTCGACGAATTTTTTAACGATAGTTTTTTTAGCGGTTCCGGTTTTTTTTCGCGTCGTGAAAACCGCCTATTAAAACCAGCGCCGCTCAAACTGACAGTCATCCCGTTTCCGGAGCAGGGAAAGCCGGCTAATTTTAATGGAGCGGTCGGCAATTTTCGCATGACGGCGTCTTTGGACCGTGACAGCGTCAAGCAGAATGAGCCTGTTACGCTGACCCTCCAGATCGAAGGCGAGGGCAATATCGAAACATTGAAACAGCCCGGCATTCCCGACATGGAGACTTTCAAAGTGTATGAGTCGGATTCCAAGGCTGATCTTTTTAAAAATGGCTTTGTCATCGGAGGCAGAAAAACATTCGAAATCGTTTTCATTCCGCTCGAAGCCGGCGATCAGATCATTCCCAAACTGTCGTTTAGTTTTTTTAATCCGCGTACGCGCCAGTATCAGACTTTATTTACGCCGTCCTTTCCGCTGAAAGTGGAGGCGTCCAAAGAAAGCACGGCCCTGCCCAAAGGTTTGGAGAAAGAAGCGGCCTTCAAGAAGGACATTAAAAAAGAGGGCCAGGACATTCAATACATCCGCGAAAAACTTGGCAATGAAACTTTAATTGGATTGCCCGTGCGTGCCTTGCGCGGCGTCTTGTGGGCGGATATTTTTTTAAGCCTGCTTTTAGTGCTCGGACTTTTGCGCGCACGCCGCGAACACGTGTTTTCGCGTGATACCGCGCTGCGGCGGCGCAAGCTGGCCAAACAAACTGCCATGGCCCGCATGGGGGCGCTGCAAAAACTTGCGCGCTCTAGCAAGCCGGAGGACGTGGCCCGTTTTTTTGACGAATTGGACAAAGTGCTCACGCAGTACCTCTCCGATAAATTTAACCTTTCGGCTTTTGGGGCCACGCGCGTCAGCTTGGAGCGCGAACTTGAAAATGCGCTCGGCCGCGAGCATGAACTGCAGCGCGAAATTGCCAAGCTTTACGCGCTTTGTGAAGAAGCGCGCTACGGCATGGCGCAGGTTTCACCGGAATCTCACGCGCAGGCCATTGAAACGTTGAAGCGCACGATCACCGTATTTGAAAAAATCAAAAAGTGACCGGCGTTTTTTAAAGCCGGTCATCCCCGCATGTTTTAAGCGGGGATCTAGAGTTTAGGTCCCCGCTAAAGCATGCGGGGATGATAAGGGCCAAGAACTTATGGGTTTAAAAAAATCTTCCATTCTGTGTTTCGCTGGATTATTTGCGGGCGTACTGTTCGTTTGCACAGCCGCAGCCGCGGCATTGCCTGCACCCGACAACGCGCTTTTTGAGAAAGCTAATAAGTTGTACTACGGCGAAAAATATGCCGAAGCCCAGAAAATCTACTCCGACCTTTTGGAGCGCTATCCCAGCCATGGGGCCCTGGCTTACAACTTAGGCAATACCGATTACCGGCTGGGCAAAACCGGACCGGCGATTCTGGCGTATGAAAAGGCCTTGCTGCAGGAGCCGCGCAATCCGGACATTTTAAAAAATCTGCGCTACGTGCAGGACGCTTTGGAATACCGGCTGGAAGACAAACGCAATTGGTATTTGCGCGCCGCTGAGCTGACGCTTCAGAGACTGACCGAGCAGGAAGTGGCCCTGGTACTCGGGCTGGCTTATTTATTTTTTATGCTGGGCCTGCTGCTGCCGCTTTTTTTTCGCGGCGGCCTCCGGTTTGGATCGGTGCAAAAAGTTTTAACGGTTGTTTTGGCAGTGGCGCTTATGCTGTACGCGGCCAAGCGCATTGAAATGCGCGTGATCCGCGACGCCATTGTGATGGCCAAGAAAGCGGATGTGCGCTATGGGCCCTCTGAGGGCGACCGCATTGCGTTTAAACTGGGCGAGGGACTCAAAGTCTACGTCGTGGACCGCCGTGAAGGCTGGAGCCGTATTTTTCTGACCAATGGGGAAGACGGTTGGATTAAAAATGACTCGATTGCGGAAGTGAATAGTAAATAGTGACTAGTGACCAGTGATTGGTGACCGGTGAAGGCGAGGTATAGTTAAGGGATATGTGATGAACGCGCTTTTTTCATCCATCACTAATCACTAATCACCATTCACCGTTTTCAAAAGGCTTATGAAAAAAACTATAGGTTCTAAACAATGGCATTTCGGCCCTTACGGCGGACGCTATGTTCCCGAGACCCTGATGAAGGCGCTTGAGGAATTGACGCAGGCCTACCGCATTTTCCGTGCGAATAAAAAAGTGCAGGCGGAACTGCGTCATTACCTGAAAGATTATGCCGGACGGCCGACGCCGCTCTACGAAGCCAAGCGTCTGACGGAGCATTTCGGCCGCGCGCGTATTTTTATCAAACGCGAGGACCTCTGTCATACCGGCGCGCATAAAATCAACAATACGATTGCACAGGCTTTGCTGGCCCGGTCTTTAGGAAAAAAGCGCATTGTCGCGGAAACAGGCGCAGGCCAGCACGGTGTGGCCTCCGCAACGGCAGCCTGTGTTTTCGGATTGGACTGTGTCGTCTATATGGGGGCGCATGACATCGAACGCCAGGCGTTGAATGTTTACAAAATGCGCCTGCTCGGAGCCAAGGTTGTTCCGGTCTATTCCGGTTCGCAGACCCTCAAGGACGCGACGAACGAAGCCATCCGTGACTGGGTCACCACCGTGGACTCGACGCATTATCTGATTGGCTCCGCCGTGGGGCCGCATCCGTATCCCGCCATTGTGCGCGATTTTCAGGCTGTGATCGGGCGCGAAACGCGGACTGAGTTTTTACGCCGCGAAAAGCGTTTGCCGGATTACCTGATGGCCTGCGTGGGCGGGGGTTCGAATGCAATCGGTTTTTTTCACGCCTTTTTAAAAGACCGCAAAGTCAAAATCATTGGCATTGAAGCGGCCGGAGAAGGCCGCGCCGGAGTTCTGCACGGCATGAAAAGCTATCTTTTGCAGAACAAAGACGGGCAGGTTCAACTCGCCCATTCAATTTCTGCAGGGCTGGATTATCCGTCGGTGGGGCCTGAACACTCTTTTTTGAAAGACTCGGCCCGTGTGCGCTACGAAGCGGTGACGGATCGTGAGGCCCTGGAAGGATTTAAACTGCTGACCCAGGTTGAAGGCATCATTCCGGCGCTTGAGCCCTCGCATGCTTTTGGTTATTTGAAAAAACTGATGCCCAAGACCCGCAAATCGCAGATCGTGGCCGTTTGTCTGTCGGGGCGCGGCGATAAAGATATTCATACTGTGCAGAAATTCTTGAAAGTGTGAATTTAGTCGTGAGTCGTAGGTCGTCAGTCTTGAGTAAGGAACAAAAAATTAGCCGCGGAATAAAGCCTTCTTTTTTGGATGCTTTTACTGACGACTCAAGACTCAAGACTCAAGACTCAAGACTCAAGACTAAATAACAGGCCCACATGAAAAACCGATTGCTGCAAAAAATGGCGGATCTAAAGCGTAAAAAGGAAAAAGCTTTCTGCGCTTTTCTGACCGCGGGATACCCGTCGCTGGAAAAAACCGCGGCGTATGCGGCCGGTTTCGAACAATCGGGCGTGGATATCCTTGAATTGGGTTATCCTTTTTCCGACCCGCTGGCTGACGGTCCGACCATCCAGTTTTCCTCCCAGCAGGCGCTGGATCAAGGCATCGGCGTTGAACGTGTTCTGAAAATGCTTGCAGGCCTGCGCCGCCGCGGCCTGGCGCTGCCGGTCATTTTTTTCTCGTATTACAATCCGATTTTATCCTATGGCCCTGCACGGTTTGTTAAAGCCGCGGTCAAAGCCGGATTTGACGGCGTGCTCGTGCCGGACCTGCCGCCCGAAGAAGAAGCGGCTTTTGGACGCGAATGCCGCAAGCATGGGCTTTGCCGCATTTTTTTAATCGCGCCGACCACCGCGCGGCCGCGGGCCAAGGCCCTGGCCGCAGCTTCGGAAGGATTTATTTACTATGTTTCGCTGCGCGGCGTTACCGGAGCAAGAAGTAAAATTCCGGCCGACATTCACACGCATCTGGCGGTTTTGAAAAAGACGACGAAAAAACCGGTTTTAATCGGCTTCGGCGTTTCAACGCCGCAGCAAGCCCGTGATCTTTCGGGCCTGAGTCACGGCGTGATTGTGGGCAGCGCCATTGTCCAAGAGATCCGCAAGGCCAAAGGCCGGACTGCGCCGGTCCTGAACTATATCCGCAGGATGGTCCGTGCGGTCAAAAGCCGCTAACGCATGGCGGGCATTCTAGGTCTGGATTTAGGGGAGAAGCGTACGGGTATTGCGGTTTCAGACAGCGATACCCGGGTTGCAACGCCGCTTGAGACCTATGAGGGATCGGCAGGGAAAAGTTTTGTGCGGCGGTTGCAGGATTTAATCAAGACGTATGGCGTGACGCAGATTGTCGCCGGATTGCCGTTGGATTTAAAAGGCGAAAACGGCCCGGCGGCAAAAAAGATTCGTGAAAAGGTCGAATGGCTCAAAACCGAAATCGCGCTCGACTGGGTTTTGTGGGATGAACGTCTGACCTCCGCCGAGGCTGAAGAACTGCTGCAAGAGCAAGGCGTGCGGCGTGATAAACGAAAGGGCCTGCGCGATCAACTCGCAGCCCAAAGAATTTTGCAGAGTTATTTGGATAGCAAAAAGCGATAAGTAATAAACAGCGCGGTAAACAAAAAGAGATGAAAATTCAAAGAAAGCAATCATTGGCATTTTAAATTATGTTCAGCTCTTGCCATTTTTATGGCTCTAAGGCGCATACTCATGACTCATGACTCACGACTCACGACGAAAATAAAAATCGCTCCCAGTATTCTCTCCGCCGATTTCGGCCGCCTGGCCGAAGAAATCCGCAGCGTCGAAGAATCCGGCTGCGATATCATTCATGTGGACGTCATGGACGGGCATTTTGTCCCGAATCTGACGATCGGCCCGCCGGTCATCCGTTGGGCCCGCAAAGCTACGGGGCTGCCGCTGGATGTCCATTTGATGATCGAAGATCCGCTTAAGTCCGTGGCCGACTATCGCAGGGCCGGGGCTGACTGGATTACGGTGCACGTCGAAGCTGCTCCCGATGTGCGGCTTGCGCTTGAAACAATCCGGCAATCGGGAGCCAAAGCCGGCATTTCTTTGCGGCCGGGCACGGCTCTTGAAAAAATATTTCCGTATCTTGATCTTCTCGACTTGGTCCTGATCATGACCGTCGAGCCGGGGTTTGGCGGGCAGTCGTTCATGCCTGCGATGATGGAAAAAGTCCGGACGCTGCGCGGCCGCTTCAAGGGGCTGATTTCTGTGGATGGGGGCGTTAATCAGGAAACTGCGCCGGTTTGCATAGGCGCGGGGGCCGACATTTTGGTGGCTGGAACGGCCGTCTTCGGGCAAAAAGACCGCCGGCAGGCGATTGAGGCCTTGCGCGGGGCCGAGGTCCGGCCATGATTGACGCGCAAAAAATCCGCAATTTTTCAATCATTGCCCACATCGATCACGGCAAGTCAACGTTGGCCGACCGCTTGCTCCTGCATACCGGCTCCATCTCCCAGCGTGAATTTCGCGATCAGATCCTCGACGATATGGACCTTGAGCGTGAGCGCGGCATTACCATCAAGGCGCGGACCGTGCGTATTGAATACAAAGGCTATGTTCTCAACTTGATCGATACGCCCGGGCATATCGACTTTACCTATGAAGTCTCCAAGAGCCTTGCGGCTTGTGAAGGCGTACTGCTGCTGGTGGACGCCAGCCAGGGCATGCAGGCGCAGACCGTAACAAATGTCTATCTGGCCATGGAGCGCGATCTTAAAATTATTCCCGTAGTTTCGAAAATTGATTTGCCCACTTCCGAGCCGGAGAAAGTCAAGCTTGAGTTGACGGAGTTTTTAGGCGTGGATGAAAGCGAAGTCATTTTCTGCAGCGCAAAAACCGGCGAGGGCACGGATAAAATTCTGGAAGCGATTATTGATCAAATCCCCGCGCCCGTCGGCGACATTCATGCGCCGCTTAAAGCGCTGGTGATCGATTCGGTTTTTGACAGTTATCAAGGGGTGATCGCCTATATCCGCATCATGGATGGGATCATCCGGACCCAGGATGCCTTTATGTTCATGCAGACCGGCTGCCGTTTCAATGCCGAAGTGCTCGGAATTTTTGATCCCAAACCGGTCAAGGTCAGTGAACTCGGCGTGGGCGAGGTCGGTTATCTTGCGGGTACGATTAAAGAAGTCAAAGACGTAAAAATCGGCGACACGGTCACCTTGCAGGCTCGGCCTGCGGCCGAGCCGCTGGAAGGCTATCAGGATATTCAGCCGATGGTTTTTTGCGGGCTTTATCCGATTCAGGCCGTCGATTTTACGCTGCTGCGCGACGCGCTCGGTAAACTGCGCCTGAATGACTCCTCTTTTACATATGAGCCCGAGACCTCCCAGTCGCTGGGTTTTGGCTTTCGCTGCGGTTTTCTCGGACTGCTTCATATGGACGTGGCCAAAGAGCGTTTGGAACGTGAATTCAATCTTGAACTTTTAATTACCGCTCCCAATGTGGTTTACCATGTGGTCAATCAAAAAGGCGAGGTTCTCGTGCTGGAAAACCCGTCCAAATTGCCGCCGCCCAATGAAATTGACCACATTGAAGAACCGTATATCCGGGCGCATCTCATGGTCCCTGCGACCGCCGTGGGCGGCATCATGCAGCTGTGCCAGGACAAGCGCGGCATTTACAAAAGCACCGAATACCTGGACACCAAGCGCGCGGTTTTAACCTACGAAATGCCCTTTGCTGAAATTGTCATGGATTTTTATGACCGGATCAAGTCCATGACCGCGGGCTACGGTTCGCTCAATTATGAACTCATCGGACACCGGCCTTCGGATTTAGTGAAACTGGATATTCTGATCAACGGCAACCCCGTTGACGCGTTGTCTTCGATTGTGGAGCGCGGCGAGCGTGCCTATCACCGCGGCAAGGCGCTTGCCGAAAAAATGAAGGAAGAAATTCACAAACAAATGTTCGAAGTCGTTATTCAAGCCGCGGTCGGCTCGAAGATTATCGCGCGGGAATCCGTCAGCGCCATGCGCAAGAACGTGACTGAGAAATGTTATGGCGGGGACATCAGCCGTAAGCGCAAACTCCTCGAGAAGCAAAAAGAAGGAAAAAAACGCATGAAAAAGATCGGCGTTGTCGATATTCCTCAGGAAGCCTTTATTTCAATTTTGCGCATCGACAATTAATACGTTAAGAAGGTGATTGATGATGAATATCATTTTACCCATGGCTGTAGTCGTACTTCTAGTTTTTTACCGCCGGAAGATCGCCGAGGAATGGCATTTCTTCCGCACTCAGCGCCGCGAATGGCTGATCCAAAAGTGGAAGGATTGGGGCGAACCGTTTGTGATTGCGGCTGTCCTGGCCATCGTGATCCGGACTTTCCTGCTGGGCCCGTACAAAATTCCGACCGGTTCGATGCGCCCGACGTTTCTGGAAGGCGACCGCATTTTTGTCGACAAAGTCAGCTACCGTTTCCACGAGCCCGAGCGCGGGGACATTATTGTTTTTAAATACCCGCTGGATAAAAAGAAAGATTTCGTCAAACGACTCGTGGGTCTTCCGGGAGATAAAATCGAAATCCGGGACGGCAAACTGATCATGAACGGGCGGATGATCGATGACCCGCCTTTCTCCAATTATTACTACTACAACCGGGATGATTGGGACTACGGCAAACACGGCCAGATGATCGAGGTGCCGGAAGGCAGCTTTTTTGCCATGGGCGATAACTCGGCGCAGTCCTCCGACAGCCGCAATTGGGGGTTCGTGCCGCGCAAAAATATGGTCGGCAAAGCCTTTCTGATCTGGTGGCCGCCCAAACGCGTCAAGCTGGTGCATTGACTTCATGAGTTCTGCAAAACCTTTTCCTTTTTTGTGCGGTGCGGCCACGTCCTCGCACCAAGTCGAAGGCGGCAACAACGCCAACGATTGGTGGGATTGGGAAGTTTCCGGCCGCCTGCCGTTTCCTTCGGGTGAGGCTTGCCGCCAATTTGTGCGTTATGCGGAGGACATGGAACTCGCGGCCAAACTCGGCCACAATGCCCACCGCATTTCGGTTGAATGGAGCCGTATTGAGCCCGAAGAAAACCGTTGGAATGAAGAAGCCTTGCGCCATTATCAAAACGTCGTACGCGAAATCCGCCGTCGGGGGATGGAGCCGGTCGTCACGCTGCATCATTTTACAAATCCCATGTGGTTTTCGCGTAAAGGCGGCTGGCTGAGCAGCGATGCGGTCCGGGATTTCGAGCGCTTCACGCGCAAGACCGTCGAGTTTTTAGGCCGCGATGTGCGGCTATGGATTACGATCAATGAACCCATGGTCTATATCTACAAAGGGTTTTTCGAAGGCGCCTGGCCTCCCGGCATTCAATCGGCCCATTCCAGCCTGACGGTGCTTCGCAACATGCTGGTCGCCCATACGCGGGCGTGGTGGGTGATTCATCGCGGCCGCGAAGAAACGCAAACCGGTCCGGTGTGGGTTTCTCTGGCCAAACATTTGATTCAGTTTGATCCCTGCCGGCGCCACCTCAAGCGCGATCGCATCATGACCGGGCTGCGAGACTGGTTTTTTAATGACATGGTGCTTGAATCGCTGACCAACGGTTATTTTTTCCTGCCGGGTTTTGCAGCCGAATTTCTGCCTTTTCGCGACACGCTGGATTACATCGGGATCAATTATTATTTCCGCGACTTCATTCGTTTTGACCGGATGACGGAAAAAGATCCGCTAGGGGAGATTTGCGACAAGACCCATCACCAAAGTGACATTACCGGGACGACTCAAATGGGCTGGGAAGTGCGGCCGGAAGGCCTCTATGAACGCCTGCTGGCGCTGCGCCGCTATCAGAAACCCGTGCTGATCACGGAAAACGGTATTGCCACGCTGGATGAATCTCAGCGCGAACGTTATATCATGGATCATCTGAGTTATGTGGCCCAGGCTGCCCGGGAAGGCGTGGATGTCTGGGGCTACCTCTACTGGTCGCTGCTCGACAATTTTGAATGGGACAAAGGCTATGCCCCCCGGTTTGGTCTCGTCGCCGTCGAACCTGACGGCACGCGGCGGATCAAATCCAGCGCTCATGTTCTGACGGAATCCTGCCGTAAATTATTTCCAAGGTAGGGAACGGTTTCAAACCGTTCCTTACGGTCTCTGCTATTTTAAATCCGTTTATTTTTATCCGGGAGATTTTATGAGTCAGAAAGATCTTTTTGAGTTTGCTCCGCGCATGACCTCTCTGCCGCAGGCCCCGGCACCGGCTTCGGCCAAAAGCGCCTTTTCATTTCTTGAGCAGACACGCGTTGCTTTCCGTTTGGACCAGCTTTTGACGGTTTCGATTGCGCTCATGGTGGGTATGGCGGTCATCTATACGAGCGGGATTGAAAAGGGCCGGCGCATGTCCTGGACAGTTCCTGCTGCCGTTCCAGCTTCCGTCGAAATTGCTCAAACGCCGGTTGAACCCGTGCCCGCCTCGGCCGATATCCGCATTGAGCCTGCTTTTTCCATGTCGAGTTCCAGCCGGTCTTTTCAAAAAACAGAGACGCTTGTGGCGACCTCGACGCAGCGGATTTCAAGCGGCAAACCGGACGGTTCGTATACGATCCAACTTGTGACCTATAAAGAAGAGTCCCTTGCCCAGAAAAAAGTCCAGGCGCTGGCGTCCCAGGGATTGGAAGGTTTTCTGATCCCCAGCGGTTCTTATTACCAGGTTTGTGTTAATGGTTTTGCCAAGCGCCAGGAAGCCAGTCAAAATCTGATCCGCCTTAAATCCAAGGGGATTGCTCCTCGCGATGCCTACGTCCGCATGATTCCTGCATAGCCCCATCCTAAAAGGCACTAGGTTCTGTTGACATTTGAGAGTCATTCCTTCTCCTCCTTGGGGGAGAAGCTTAGGATGAGGGGGCGAGTCTTCCCCCTCACCCCAGCCTCTGTGCGGAGACCGAGACAATCATGCACAACTCTGTTGGAGTTGTGTCATTCATGCCCTCTCCCCTGCGGGGAGAGGGAGAATCGGTCAAATGTCAACAGAACCACTAGGCTTAAATTTGTGAATTAAGCATTGTGCATCGATCTGCGCACGCACTAGTAAAACATAGCGGATTTACGAAAAAGTTGCGAAATACAGGCTAGCCAAGCATGGGGTTCGTGCGTATAATACGTCACGCCATTTTATTTAAATCAAAGGAGTTAGACTATGTCTCAGCACCAAAGTCTTAAGGTTGATAGTGTCGGCGCCAAGCACCGCAATGTGCTGAGCCGCATCGAACGCATTAAAAAGCTTCAGGAACTCAAGCGCTGGAATGATAAAACCTCCGCGTTTAACCTGCCAAAGCATAAGTCACTCAAAATCAAGGTTAAGAAGGCGGCCAAAGTCAAAGAGGGTGCTGAAGGCGCCGCCGCTGCACCTGCTGCGGGCGCCGCTGCGGCAGCGCCAGCCGCCAAAAAACCGGCTGCGCCAGCCGGGAAGAAATAAGCCGCTATGATTAAAGTCGGACGTTTTAAAACGGACAATCAAGATGCTGTGGTCGCGCTCATCAGCCGCATCATGACCGAAGAATTTGGGGACGCGCTTAGCGCTTACCCGATGGACGATCTGCAAAATATTGAAAAATCTTACGGGGCTCTCGGCGAGGCTTTTTTTGTCGCGCTTGAATCCAATCGCGTCGTGGGAACCGTGGCGATTAAGAAAGAGGATGAACGCACTGCATTTCTGCGCCGCCTTTTTGTGTCGCCGGATTACCGCGGGCAAAAGATCGGAAGTAAACTTCTTGACGCGGCACTGAGATTTTGCAAAGACGTGGGTTATGAAGAAATCGTTTTCAAGACGACTTCGCGGATGACAGGGGCGATTACGGTCTGCCAGAAGAGCGGCTTTGTGCCGCGCGCGCGGCTGAACCTCGGATCGACGGAATTGATGAAGTTTTCCCTGTCGCTGACAAGCGGCGTCGCAGGATCTGCAAAAAAATAATTGGACCGCCGTAAATTCCCTAAGCGGCGCTTCAAAATTCTCTCCCGGAGGAGTTCATTTCATGTTTGAGTTCAAAAAAAATAAATCGTCCGACAAGGTGCTTACGGAAAAAGAGATTCAGCAGAAACTTTACGGGCGTTTTCTGAACAGTAAAAATACGGCGGCCGGTGCCGCAGAAACCTATTTGCGTCCGTCAGGCCGTTCCGCCGCGGCTCTTTTTCCAGAAGAAACGGTCGAGGAACAGCCGCAAATTCGTCCTTCGGATTTGGTTTCAGAACCCCGCCCGGCAGAAAAAAAGCCCGTTCCTAAGGATGCGCTGCGCGAAAAATTTCAAACGTCTGAGAGCGAACTTTTGCGTACCGTGCAGAAACCCAAACTGGCAAAGCCGGTTTTTCAGCCTGTTTTGCCCAAAATCAAGCTGCCGGCGCTGCCTTGGAAAACGCTTCTTAGCGGAATTGCCGGGGGACTGACTGCCGTTTTTCGCACGGCTTTCAGCGGTATTTTTGCCCTTGGACGTGTCGTGGATTTCCGCCGGGAAGGGGTTCGTACGGGGCTTGCTTGGGGATCCGGCATTGTGGTGCTGGTTCTTTTGCTTGCGGCGATTCATGGGCTTAATTCAAAGCGCGAGTACGCGATGAAAACAGCGCCCCAAACGCCTAAAAAAACCGCAGTCAAAATAGCGCCCGCGAAAAAAACGGTGCCTGTCATTCCTGCCGCCGCGGAGATCGAAATTCAAAATGCAGAACCAACCGCTGACTCAGCGCTTTCCGCGGCTGAAACGAAACCAACGCTTCAAAAAGAGGCGGCCGCTGATGTTTCAAAAGGCCGGTTCGTTATTCAGGTTGCCACTTATGTTATTCGTGACGATGCGAACCGCTTGGCCGAAGATTTAAAAAAGACCCAAACCCGTGGTTTTGTCAAAGGACTCTCACGCGCCAGCGGTAAAACCTATTACTCCGTTTTTCTCGGCCGTTTTGAGAATTATCAAGCGGCTCAAGACGCTTTGGCGAAGTTTAAAAAGACGGACTTGTCACGGTCTTTTAAAGACGCTTTTATCCGTACGCTCGATTCCTAACTCGAGTTTGGCATTTTTCAGAAATTCCTTCTCCCCACAGGGGAGAGGGAAAAGTACCAAACTCAAGTTCCTAAGTTAAAACAACAGCGAGGCCTTCATGTGGGATGGTTTTAATCAGCGTAAATTTCCGCGCTTAAATCTGGAATGCGAAATCGCTCTTGCGCAAGGCAGCGGGCAGTCGATCAGCGGCCGTACAGAAAATGTCGGAATCGGCGGCGTCTGCCTGATTCAGAACCGTCCTTTGGAGCGTTTTAGCACCTGCCGCATCAAACTCGCGTTGGCCAAAGGCGAGGCCCCGATTGAGTGTGAAGCCCGCATCGTTTGGAACATTCCCCGCAAAGACCTCTCAGTCAAAGAGGCCCTTTATGACACGGGCGTGGAGTTTGTCAATCTACCTGCGTCTGAGAGCGCCCGGATGAAACGCTTTATCGAAGACCGCCTTCCCGGCGGTTTCCAGCGCATTGTCTGAACCCTTGCCATGGGATCTTCGTATTCCTTCGATATCGTCTCCGAAATCAACATGCAAGAGGCCGATAATGCGGTCAATCAAGCCCTGAAAGAAATCCGTACGCGCTATGATTTCAAGGGCTCCAAAAGTTCGCTTGAATTGAAGCGCGATGAAAAGAAACTTTTGATCGTTGCGGATGATGAATTGAAGCTGCGGAATTTGCACGATATCCTGAAGACCCGCATGGCGGCCCGCGGTATTTCACCCAAGGCCCTCGATTTCAAAACAGCCGAAAAAGCGTTTGAAGGCACGCTGCGCCAGGAAGTCGAATTGAAGCATGGACTTGCCCAGGAAGCTGCGAAATTAATCACCGCCCGCATCAAGCAAAATCACAAAGACGCTCAGCCCTCGATCCAGGGCGAAAAAATCCGCATTACCTCCAAAAGTAAAGACGCGCTGCAAGCCGTAATTCAGGATCTGCGCGCTAATCCCCCTGAAGTCGCGCTGCAGTTCACCAATTTCAAATAGCTGATTAAATTCTTTTAATAAGCTTTTGCTGAAATTGATTTCCGCCGAAGTTGTAACATCTGCTTCCGCAAGCTGTTAGGAATTTTTTTTGTGCCCCGCTTGCTTGTAAATGCCAAGACCATGTGTTATAGTTTTTTCAGACGGATAAGTTGTTGCAAATTCGATTGCAGCTTTTTTAAAGTCATCTTTCGCAAGTCAAAAACAATGTGCGGCTGATTTCTCCGTCGTTTATTAAAATCCAAGGAGGTTTCTCGTGGATAAAGAGCGCCGCAAGTTTAAGCGGTTTGATGCTTATATGAGTGTCAAGTTTAGTTCTGCGGAAGACGTGTCTTTAAGGGGCGTAAGTTTAAGCCGTGATTTGTCGCGTGACGGCATTAAGATGAATTCAGGTTCTGAATTGAAGCACGGGGCGCTTCTTGATATTGAAATCAACATTCCTGATGATCCTAAGCCGGTGAAGACCACAGGTAAAGTCATGTGGAGCCGGCCTTCCAAAGAACAGGCGCAGAGTTACGACCAGGGCGTGCGTTTTCTGACGATGGACCCCGTCGATAAATTCCGCGTACTGGATTATGCGTACAATCACTGGCTTGAAACCAAAGTCAATGATTTCGCGGATCCCGAAGATCTTTCCGAAATTGACGGTTAAACCGCACATCCTGGCGATTGATCAGGGTACAACCGGCACCCGGGCATTTCTTTTTAATGCTCAGGGGAGGTTATGCTCGAGCGCCTACCAGGAAATCCGCCAGTATTTTCCCAAACCCGGCTGGGTTGAACATGATCCGCTCGAAATCTGGAATTCCGTCTGTGCCGTGGTGCGCACGGCGTTAAATCAGGCCCGGCTTAAACCCTCCTCGATTGCTGCCATCGGCATTACCAATCAGCGCGAAACCACGGTTGTTTGGGATGCAGTCAGCGGACGGCCTTTGCATCGCGCGATTGTTTGGCAGGACCGCCGTACTTCGGTTTTTACGGAAAGCCTTAAAAAGCGCGGCCTGGAAAAAAAACTCCGCGAAAAAACAGGACTTGTCTCAGACCCTTATTTTTCCGCATCGAAACTCACCTGGCTCTTGGAGCATGTTCCCGGCCTGCGTGCCCAGGCGGCGCGTGGACGGGCGCGATTTGGCACGATCGATACCTGGCTTGTCTGGAAATTGACTGGCGGACGCGCGCATATCACGGATTACACGAATGCCTCGCGCACGCTTCTTTTCAACATTCGCACGCGGGATTGGGACTCCGCCCTGTTAAAATTATTTAAAGTTCCGGCTTCCATACTTCCTCAGGCGGCTGATTCGGGCTCCATTTTTGGAAAAACCGCGGCATCCGGGCCTTGGGTTGAAGGCATTCCCATTGCCAGTATCCTCGGAGATCAGCAGGCATCGCTTTATGGCCAGTCCTGTTATGCGGCGGGAGATGTCAAAAATACATTTGGCACGGGGGCCTTTCTGATGATGAACATCGGCAAAAAATACCGCCGTCCGCCGTTCGGCCTTTTGACGACGCTGGCCTGCGACCGCGATGGAAAATCCGTTTATGCTTTTGAAGGGGCGATTTTTATGGCCGGCGCCGTCATGCAATGGCTGCGTGACGGCCTGAAAATTCTTGGTTCGGCCGCAGAATCCGAAAAAATCGCGTCCACCGTGCAATCCGAAGGTGTGGTGCTGATCCCAGCTTTTGCCGGATTAGGCTCGCCTTATTGGGAACCGCGTGTCCGCGGGGCGCTCCTGGGAATCACGCGCGGAACCGGCCGCGCTCAGGTTATCCGCGCGGCGCTGGAATCGATGGCTCATCAAACGGCTGATGTGGTGGAAGCCATGCAGGCAGGGGCTGGTTATCCGATGCGGGCATTGGGCGCTGACGGCGGAGCCAGCCGTAACCGGCTGCTAATGCAGATGGTCTCGGATTATTTGCAAAAGCCCGTCCGGGCTGTTAATCAGGCCGATTCCACGGCTTGGGGTGCCGCGAAACTTGCGGGCCATACCGTGGGGCTTTGGCGCAATCTTGCTTCGCTGGATGCGCGTCAAAAATTCCGTATTTACACGCCGAAACGATCTGCCAAAGTCGTCCAGCAAGACCGCGAGCGCTGGAAAAACGCCGTCTCTCTTCTCCTCAACTCCGCTGAAACGTTCGCTTAAAACCCAAAAATTAAGATCTCCGGCGCTCAGACAGCCTTTGCACAGAGGCAAAGACTGCTCAGGTGATCTGTCCTCGGACGAAGTGAAAAGCCTTCGTCCTGCGGAACTCGCGGCGGAGAGAAAATTTTTCCCCTCGGGGGGAGTCGGTTGAAAATTAAGGGTAAGGCCTGCAGTGGACGATACTTAGGGCATGGCATTTTTTAATTTCAGTAAAAAAATCGATACCGGCAAGCAATTCTCCCTGACCGATATTCCCGTTTTTTCCTCGCTTAGCCCCGCAGAAATCAAACTGATCGAAAAAAAAGCGCGCCTGCAGGAGTTTAAACGCGGTGACCGTGTTTATCATGAGGGGACGTCGGCTGAATTTTTTTATGTTGTCATTTCAGGCCGCTTCCATGTTTTTACCGAGTCGCGCTTGGACGATGCCCGCGAAACTCTCCTGCATCTCTACCGGGGCGATCATTTCGGCGAAACCTCACTTTTGACGGGCAAACAGCATAGCGCTTCGGTGGAGGCCCGCAGTGATGGGATCGTGCTGACACTGACTAAGGAAGATTTCTCACGCTTTGTGCAGGAAATTCCGGCGTTGCTTCATTACCTGACGCGGTCACTGGGGCACCGGCTGACCAAAAGCGCGGACTCCAGCGGACGGCGGCGTGAAGTCAAAATTACGGCGCTTTATCCGGCAGCTTATCCGCAAGAAGCCTGTGTTTTCTGGATGGACTTGTCGGCCCGGCTCGTGCGTGAGACCGGCCATAAGGTTATCGTCGTGGATCTCAACGGCAGGGAACCACACGACTTCGGTGCAGAATTCAAAAAGCCATTTTTGCAAATATTTGATTTTGAAAACGGCGGTTCCCTGAGTGAAAGTGTTTTGCGTGATTCCGGTTACGAGCACGCCTCCGGATTTACCTATTTGCCGGTCCAAGCCGGCACTTCGGGCGAAGCGCCGAAACAGATTTCGCATCTCCTGACTTTTCTGACTTACCGCTATGACACCATCATGGTGCTGCTGCCGCCGGACCCCGGACATCCGGGGTTCCTGTCGCTGAAACAAACGGATAGTGTTTATCTTTTCTGCGTGCCCGAATCCGGCAATCTCGATGCCTGCCTGCCGGTGCTGCAAACCCTGCAGCAGAATTTCGGGTTTGGAAAAAGCGACATCAAGGTGATCCTCTATGAACGTTTGGGCAATTCCCCGGGTTCTTTTGAAGAAAGCGAGAAACATCTGGCCTTTCGTATCTTCTCGGTTTTGCCGGCCAAAAATGACCGGAGTGAAAAATACCACGGCACGATTCGTTTCTTGGCGCGGGAACTTTCTGAGAAACTCATCGGTCTGGCTTTGGGCAGCGGAGCGGCTTACGGCCTCTCGCATATTGGTCTTCTGCGTGTTCTTGAACGCGAGAATATTCCTATCGATGTCATTGCCGGCGCCAGTATCGGCGCAGTCGTGGGCGGGTTTTGGGCCGCGGGTTTCAATGCCGACCAGCTGGAGCAAGTGGCGCGCTCCATCAACCGGAAAAACGCGTTTTTTAAGTTGATCGGATTCAGTGATCTTTCCCTGGCCCACCGCGGATTTTTCAAAGGCAATCAGATGACGCGGTACCTGGAATCCTATCTCGGCAATATGACGTTTCAGGACCTGCGGATTCCCGTGAAAATTATTGCGGCCGATCTCTTTACGACCGCGGAAGTCGTCATGGACACCGGACGCGTGGTGGACGCGATCCGGGCCAGCGCCTCCATTCCGGGTATTTTTCGTCCTCTGCGCCACAAAGGCATGTGCTTGATTGACGGAGGCGTCATTGACCCGCTGCCGGTTAAAGTCCTGGCGCAGATGGGTGTTAAAAAAATTATTGCAGCCAACGTTCTTTCAAGTCCGACTGACCGCGCTGTGAAAAGCCAGCTTGATGAACAAGCGCGCATTCATAAACTCCGTGCATTGGCACATCAGCATCCGGTGAGAAAAGCGATTTCGGGCCTTTTCTATAAACTGGGCAAGCGATATGCGGACAATACGTTTAATGTCATCATGAATACGATCCAGTTCATGGAATATGAACTGGCTGCAATTGCCGGGCAGGAGTGCGACGTTTTGCTCCACCCCAAGGTTTTTGAATGGCATTGGGCTGAATTTTATGACCCTGACAAATTTATCAAGGCGGGAGAAGAGTGCGCTTTGAAACACCTGGATGCCATTAAATTGCTGCTTAAAGAATAGGCCGGCCCCGGCGTTTCTGCCCTCAAGAAATTTAAGTATTTCCTTTTGGCAGCGAATATGCAAAAATAAAACAATCCCTATCTCCGGCGAACAAAAAACCATGTTTTTAAGAAAATTTATTTTAATCATTTTTAGTCTTAGTTTTTGGGCTGTTTTCTCGGCTTTTCAATGGCCCTGGGAACAGCAAACAGCCCAAGAAGGACCGGGCGGCGTCGCGTCATCACCGTCTCCGGCGAATACCGCGGTAAAACCTACCGCGGTTGGACCGGTTGAGGGGGCGTTAGTTTCGCGGCCTCCGGCAGCTTCCGCAGCCCTGCAAAAACCAGCGCCGGCGGCGAATCCAACTTCGTTTGTCATTCCTGTACCTCCCCGGGCCGCATCGTATCAAGAAGCAATGCAAATTCGAAAAAAAATAAATGACGTCATTCGTTTGAACGAAAAACTGAGCCGGATAAATCGCTCCAAAATTGCTGAAGTTCAGACGCAGGTGGAACAGGCGCGCATCCATCAGCAGATTTTGACAGAACTGGCTATACCCTTGAATACCAAGCAAGTACGCACATCAGATGCTGAGCAGGTCCTGCTCCATAAAAAGCTGCGTGCAATCCGCGAAGAAACCGGACAATAAAAGCGGACAAAACCTGTCCTTTATTCCTGCCTCAAAATCGCCGATAATTTCTCCATGCCCCCTTTAGGCGAAGCCGGTCCCAAAAACCTCGTCGAAG
>JAHFHF010000004.1:98777-129315 GCA_023247055.1 Candidatus Omnitrophota bacterium | reverse complement strand
GGCCCGGTTTGGCACCTCGATGTCGGCTCATCACATCCTGGGGCTGGAGAAGGTCCCAAGGGTCCGGCTGTTCGCCGGTTAAAGTGGTACGTGAGCTGGGTTCAGAACGTCGTGAGACAGTAAAGTAATGACCGTTGCTGTCTATAAATCTAGCTATATGCTGGAAAATCCCGTGGATCCCACACTACTTTCCGAAATTTGAAAGTGACAAAGTGAAGGGTGGGGACAATCAGCAGGAAAGATTGGAATCGCATGGAAGGACATTACATTGCCGGTTTTGTTGACGGTGAAGGTAGTTTCCATGTTGCTTTTCAAAAACGCGTAGATTTGAGATTTGGCTGGCAAGCTGTACCAGAATTTCATGTCAGCCAAAATTTTCCAAGTCGCTGTGTATTGGAAGGCATTCAGGAAACGCTTCAATGCGGCTACATCAAAACAAATGATGCAGCTGGCAAACGCGATAAAACATTGGTGTATGTCGTAAGAGATCGAAAAGATCTTTTGCAAAAAGTCATTCCTTTTTTCGAGCGCTATCCATTACTGACGGAAAAGCACAAAGACTTTGAAACCTTTCGACGAATAGTTCAAATGATGGGAATTAATACGCATTTGACCCGAGAAGGGTTTGAAGAAATTGTTAGGCTTGCTTTCTCGATGAATGCAAATGGACAATATCGTCGAAGAAAAATGGAAGAAATCCTTGTGAAACCAAGATCCTCAGAGACTGTACGCTGGATGTCTTGCGAAAGCGAGATGAAGATACAGTCCGATCTGCATGGCGACATGCAGACTCAGATAGAAATATCTGAGCGCTCGTTATGAAACGAGTAAGTACGACTCTTAGCGGAGTTCGGAAGTAACATGAATGTCGGTCCCTATCTGTTGTGGGCGTAGGAAACTTGAGGAGAGCACTTTCTAGTACGAGAGGGCCGAAAGTGTAGAACCGCTCGTGTACCTGTTATTCCGCCAGGAGTAGCGCAGGGTATCGATGTTCTGAACGGATAAGCGCTGAAAGCATCTAAGCGCCAAGCCAACTCCAAGATAAGGTTTCCCAACCGGTTTTCGGTTTAGAAGACTCCTCGTAGACCACGAGGTTGATAGGCGGGAGGTGTAAGCTCCGTAAGGGGTTCAGCTTACCCGTACTAATAAGTCGTTCGGCTTGACACTTATTTTCATTATCCGGATGAATTTGTCATTCTTAATTCAATTGCCATAATTCACAACCTCAAGTTGTGAATTGTTTATGGCCCCAACGCCAGAACAAGCGTTGGGGTTTTTTATAAAACACGCTTTGAAGTTTAAGGCGTGTTTGATTAAAGTTTTCTCGGTGGATATAGGAGAAGGGACACACCCGTTCCCATTCCGAATACGGCAGTTAAGCCTTCTACCGGCGATGGTACTAACGGAGCAGTTCGTTGGGAGAGTAGCAAGCCGCCGAGACTTTCTAAAAAGCCCTGTCCGTATAGGACAGGGCTTTTTTTTTAAATTGTCACGTTGATTTGTCCCGCAAAGCAGACTAGGATAATAAACTTCCATGATTCGTGTTTTTATTTACTTATTCATTCTTGGGATTTTTTTGTATGCGGTCTGGGCGTGGGGCCGGGGCGGCCGTAAAATTTTTCAGCAGGCCGGAGAAGTCAAAAGCCCGCGGTTCCGCACAAAGCGCGATCCCTGGGAAACCTGGCTGCAGGTTTATGAGACGGAATCACTTGAAGAAGCCCGTGTGCTGCAGGCAAAACTTCAGGAACAAGAGTTGGAATGCGTGCTCTATGAGCAGGGGAAAAAAGATATTCATGGAAACTCTCTTAAAGGGATTGGAATTGCAGTGCCGAAATCCTCGGCCCGTCTAGCGCAAAACATTATTAGCCGTACGCCAGCATGAAAACTGTGATCCGTGACTGGTGACTAAAAACGAATGCGATCACTGTTTGGTAGAAATGTCCAAATGATTTAGATTTGTAAAATTTATGGAACTTTTTTAATCACTAATCACCAGACACTGTTTTATGCCGATTCAAAAACAACTTTCTGTTTTTATGCCGAACCGCCCCGGATGTATGGCGCGGGCCTGCGCCGTTCTTTCAGAGGCCAATATCAATGTCCGCGCGCTGGCAGTCCATGATACGGTGGACAACTCCGTGGTCCGGTTTCTCGTGGATCAGCCTACGAAAGCGCTGTTACTGCTCGAGCAAGAAGGCCTCTATGTTCTTGAACAAGAAGTCGTTGTTTTGGAAATTAGCAATGAGAAAGGCGCGTTGACCCGTCTTTGCCAAACCTTGGCCGAAGCCGACATCAATATCGCCTACGCTTATTGCACGGGGACCGCCAACCAAGAGTCCGGCTGTCTAGTTTTGAAAACGGATAACCCCGAACGCGCCCTCGAAATCCTCTCACGCTGATTCTTGTAATGACCTCCGAGAAAAAGACAAAAACTTCTGATGCAGTGGCTTTAAGCTCCGCGAATGTGCGTTTTGTTTTAGCCGAGCCTGAAAACCCGGATAATATCGGGGCGGCCGCGCGGGCGATGAAAAATATGGGTTTTATGGATTTGAGATTGATTAAGCCGCCCCGCAACTGGCGCTCTGCATCCAAGAAAATGGCGATGCATGCCACCGATGTGCTGCATGCGGCCAAGGTCACGGATACTCTTGCCGAGGCTTTAGAAGATGTTCAGCTGGCGATTGCCACTTCACGGCGCACCGGTCCCAAACGCGGACGCTTTTTAGATTTCAATTCCGCAGTCAAAAAAGCCAAGCAGGCTGTGGCTGCGCAGCGGATTGCCTTCGTCTTTGGCAAAGAATCCATGGGATTGGACAATGCGGCGCTTGATTTATGCGATTTGATTGCAGTGATTCCGACCAACCCTGAATGTCCTTCGATCAATCTCGCACAGGCCGTGATGATTACGGCTTTTTCCATGGCGGAAGTCGCTTTTGTGCCGCGCTACAATGACCGGAAAACCAATGTCATGAAAGTCCTGAAAACGCCTGTGTTTGTCGGCAAGAAAGAACTCATGGATGTTTTGCATATTCTTGAAGAAACGCTAGTGACGCTGGGCTACACCCACGGCCAGGGAAGCCGGAGCGTGGCGCGAATCAAAGCCGCCTGGCATGGACTTTTCAAGCGCAGCGGTCTTTTGGGACGAGAGACTCAGATGTTGAAAGGGTTTGCGCGCAGGGTACGGGAAAGAGCCGGGGCCGGCGCATCGTCTGCTTTGAAAAATAATTTTTCAAACGTATGAATTAAGATTAAGGAGTCTGCCATGGACGAGTTGAAACTCAAAGAAGAACTGCTGGGTCTGATTAAAGAAAAAGCCGTGGTGCACGGCGAACGCACGCTTGCTTCAGGAAAAACGAGTGGTTTTTATATCGATGGGAAACAGGTCACGTTAGATCCACAAGGGCTCCTTGTCACCGCCAAAGTCATTTTGGCGATGCTGCAGGGACTGCATGCGGATGCAATCGGCGGTCCCACGCTGGGCGCCGATCCCATTGCCGCCGGAGTATCGCTGCTTAGTTTTCAAACCGGCAGGCCTCTCAAAGCATTTATTGTGCGTAAAGATGCCAAAGCGCATGGGATGCAGAAAATGATCGAAGGTCCGTTGCTCAAAGAAGGCGATCGCGTTGTGATGGTTGAGGATGTGATTACAACGGGCGGCTCCGTGCTTAAAGCCATTCATGAGGTTGAAAAACTCAAAGCAAAAGTTGTGAGAGTGATTTGCCTGGTCGACCGCAATGAAGGTGCTGTCGAAACCCTGGCCCCCTATAATTATACCCCCCTTTTTTTTCTAAAAGAGTTAGGTCTTTAACACGCTCCTTCGCCTTCAGTTACCTGGGCTAAAAGTTCTTTAACACGCTTTGGCTAAATATAATACCCTTCGATAAGCGATTCGCAGTAATGGCGTGCATTTCTTTTCCGCAAAGCAACTAACTTTAAACATCACTACTACGCCTTTAGTGACTCCTTTAATCTGCATTGACCAAATTATGCCAAAACGACATAACTTTAGAGAAATCAAACACTTATATATTGTCACTATATAGCTAAAAATAACAATACTTGACAATATATAAAAACCATGCAATATTTTTACTAGCATCTAACATTTCAAATTGGATTTTCGAAACACAAGGAGAAAGATTATGGAAGAGTTCCCTAAAGATGACAAAGCCAAGGCTGCCAAACGTCCTGAGCGTACGCAGATTATGACACCGAAAGAAGCCGCTAAATACCTGGGCTTTCATTTGGTCACAGTCTACCGGCTGCTCAAAAAGCGCGAAATTCCCGCGACGAAGATCGGCGGACAGTGGCGTTTCAAGAAGGATGTTCTTGATGCTTGGCTTGTCAGCCGCATGAATCAAGCCCAGTAAGTTCAACAAGCAGCCCATTCAATTTGATTTTCCGGCACGATTTTTGTGTCTGAACACAACCTAGGCCAGCGCCATGATTAAAGCTACGGATAGCGGTGTGATAGAAGAGGCTTGGCTATCCGGTCTCGCGGATTCCGCTGCGGAAGAAACTAAACAGTGGTATGCGCTTTATACGCGAAGCCGGCATGAAAAAATTGTCGCGTGCGAGTTAAACAAGCGCGGCATCGAAAATTTTCTACCACTGCGAAAATTAAAAAGACATTGGTCGGACCGCACCAAGACCATCGAAGACCCTTTATTTCACGGGTACCTCTTTACCCGCATCCCGATCAAAGAAAAATTCGCCGTATTGAACACCTGCGGCGCTGTCTCATTCGTTCATTTCGGTCCGAACCTTCCTGCAGTCATTCCCGATAGAGATATTGCCGCGTTGCGGCGCTTTACCGCCGAAGAACTGCCCATGGATCCTTTTCCCTATTTATCCGAAGGGCAGCGGGTCTGTGTCCGTTCCGGAGTTTTTAAAGGCGTTGAAGGATACTTGGTTAGAAAAAATCAGCAGTGCCGGCTTGTGATTTCGCTGGATGTGCTCATGCAGTCGATTTCAATCGAACTCGATTCTTCCGAAATCGAACCTGTTTAAATCTTTTTTTGTCATTGCCCTAACGCCGATGCGCTGGGTATGTGAGGACCGGGCATGCTTGGTCCCTGCAACTGGATGTTTCTCGTCATTGCGAGGTAGCGTTCAACTAAGGCCGAAGCAATCTCTCAATGGCGAATAATCGTTGCCCTCGTAGGCCCCATCATGGGACTGAGAGGGCGAAGCTGTGTAAAGCACTGTGCATGGTGAATCGTGAATAATAGATCGAAAAAAAGGAATCGACCTGGTTTATGTGCGGAATAACGGGAATTTTTTCTTATCACTATGCGGCGCGTGACGTGTCTCGCGAAGAATTGCGCAGCATTCGCGATCATATGGCAGCCCGCGGTCCAGATGGAAAAGGAGAATGGTTTTCACAAAACGGCAAAGTTGCGCTGGGCCACCGCCGGCTGGCGATCATTGATCTTACCAAAACCGGTGCTCAGCCCATGAGCAATGAAGATGGTAGTTTGATTTTAGTTTTTAACGGCGAAATTTATAATTATAGAGAACTTCGTAAAGAACTAGAAACTCAAGGCGTGCGATTTTTTTCCAGTTCAGACACCGAGGTTATTCTGCGTTTGTATGAGGAATACGGCGAGTACGCCTGCTCGAAGCTTCGAGGCATGTTTGCTTTTGCCTTATGGGACAGCAAAAAAAATGCGCTGCTCATGGCGCGCGACCCTTCAGGCATCAAACCGCTTTATTACGCGGACGACGGCTGGACCTTCCGTTTCGCGTCACAAGTCAAGGCCTTGCTCAAAAGCCCGGCTATTTCAAAGGAGCCGGAACTTGCAGGCATTACTGGGTTTTTCCTCTTGGGCAGTGTCCCTGAACCGTTTACGATTTATCAAGACATACGAGCACTGCCGGCAGGAAGCGCGATGTGGGTGACGGCGACCGGATCTTTGCCGTTTAAAAAATATTTCACATTTAACCAAGCCTATCGCCAAGGCTTGGCCCACGCCCAAAAAATTAAATCTCGAGATGTAAAGGAATACATCCAAGCCGCTTTGCAGGATTCGATCAAAGCCCACCTCGTTTCTGATGTCCCGGTTGGATTTTTTCTTTCTTCGGGCGTGGACTCCTCTTTGCTTTTAGCTCTTACAGCGCAAGCACAAACACAGACGGGGCCCATCCAAGCAATCACTCTCGCTTTTGATGAATATGCCGGCCGGCCTGAAGACGAAGCGCCTCTTGCGAAAAAAGTGGCGGCATCTTGCAACGCAAAACATTTCATCTATCGACTCGCGCGCAGTGAGTTTTACGAAGAGTTGCCAAAAATTTTTGAAGCCATGGACCAGCCGTCGATTGATGGAGTGAACATATACTTTATCAGCAAAGCTGCCAAAGCGTGCGGCCTTAAAGTGGCGCTGTCCGGAATTGGCGGAGACGAATTATGGTGCGGCTACTCCTCGTTTTCAGTCGTGCCGCGTTTAAGAAAACTATGTTTTTTGCCCAGCCTTGTGCCTTTTGCAGGAGAGTTGTTCCGATATTTTTACGAAATATTTTTGATGCCCTTTAAAATTTTTCACCCTAAGTTTGCGGGGCTGTTTAAATTCGGAGGCAGTACCGAAGGAGCTTATTTGCTCAAACGCGGACTTTTCATGCCTTGGGAACTTGCGCAGTTTTTGCCACAAGAAGATGTCTCGAAAGGCTTAAGCAGGCTAGGATTGCAAGACCGGCTCAAGAGTTCGCTTATTCCCGATCCTGGCTCCGATTTTGCACGTATTTCTATTTTAGAATCACAATGGTATTTACGCAATCAGCTGCTGCGAGATACCGATTGGGCGAGTATGGCGCATTCGGTGGAAGTGCGCGCGCCTTATGTCGATACTGTTCTGTTTGGGAAACTCGTACCCTTATTGGCCGTAATGAAGATGACCGGCAACAAATCTTGGATTGGGAATTATTTTCAGGATTGCATGCCTCAGGAGCTTATTCGCCGGAAAAAAACGGGCTTCACAATACCCATGTCCGTTTGGCTTCATGAAAAATTAAAAGGCAAACAGATGACTAGAAATCAGTCAAAACTGTGGGCCCGGACTTGGGCCCAATCGGTTTTTAATGGAGCGGCCGCCTGATATGAGAGTGCTCTGTCTGATGACCGATGCTTTCGGCGGCCGCGGTGGCATAGCTCAGTACAATCGTGACTTTCTCGCAGCGCTTTCAGGTATTGAAAATGTGGAGAAGGCCGTCGTCTTACCCAGATTAATAGCCGATAGTGTTTTTCAGCTGCCTGCAAAAGTCATCCAATTACAACCTTCCTTGAACCCCCTGGCCTATAGTGTTAGAGCGCTCTTGACCGCATTACGGTATGGCCCGTTTGATATTATTTTTTGCGGGCACATCCGGATGTGCGCATTAGCATGGTTATTGGCTAAATTAGTGAAAAAACCTTTCTGGCTTCAAATTCATGGAATCGAAGCGTGGGAAAATCCGACTGATGTCCAAGAAATGTTTGTACGTAAAGCCGCTTTGATTTTGTCCGTGAGCCGGTTCAGCCGTAAAAAAATAATCTCATGGGCGGCTGTCGACCCGCAAACAGTTAAAGTTTTACCCAATGCCGTGGATATCTCAAGATTTAAACCAGGTCCAAAATCCGAAAGCCTTTTGCAGCAATGGGGCGTAAAGAATTGCCAGGTGCTTTTGACCGTATCTCGATTGGATACATCCGAAAGGCGTAAAGGACACGCTCTTGTGATACATGCTATGCCGGAACTTCTTAAAAAATTTCCAAAGCTGCGCTATGTGATCGCCGGAACCGGAAGTGATCAATCATTTCTGGAGCGTCTGGTACAAAAAAACAACCTTCAAAATGAAGTTATTTTGGTTGGACAGGTTGAAGAAGCGCTCAAGCCCGACCTGTATAGACTGGCCGACGCTTTTGTCATGCCCAGCAAAAAGGAAGGCTTCGGCATTGTTTTTCTTGAAGCGCTGGCTTCGGGAATTCCTGTGATCGCGGGTAATAAAGATGGTTCGGTCGATCCTTTGCGTGACGGAGAAAACGGGTGTTTAGTGGACCCTGATAATTTGCAAGATTTAATAGGGGCTATCGAAAAGCAGTTATTGAAAACCAAAAATGAAATTGTAGCGGCTTCAACATTTTCGTTTTCAAATTTTAAAAAATACCTATCGACTATCCTCGCGCTGAACCGCCAATGATAAAAATTTTTAACCTGGCGGGCTGTTATTCAAGCATTACACATTTATTGTATTGCCATAGTTTTTTAAAAAACGGACCAGTAGCAGTTTGATTCTTCCGAGAATTAAGTTAGGCGTGGGTGAAAAAGTGAAGGATGCCGTCGTCTTACTTCATATCGCAAGAAACAAGATGATGAAGCGCGAGACTTTTTTTTTAAAATTTTCTGACAGCGGCAATGTGGGAGACGTTATCTCGCATTATCTCTACGAGCGAATCTCCGGCAAAAAAGCTCCCTTGAATGTAGGTTATGTCAACCGGTTCCGGCAGCCAAATTTCATGATTACCGGAAGTATTCTGCAGTTTGCCGACGAAGAAAGCGTGATTTGGGGAACAGGCTTCGCCAAAGCCGGACTCGGCATTGGAAATAAAGGCTGGTCCAGTTTAAAAATAAAAGAAAACAAAGAAAAGCCGAGGAAGATCTGTGCTGTGCGCGGGCCTTTGACGCGTCAATGTCTTATGAAAAAAAACATTCCTTGCCCGGCCGTTTTTGGCGATCCGGCCCTTTTAATGCCCAACTTTTATAATCCGCCCGTTCCTGTAAAAAAATACCGTTTAGGAGTCGTGGCGCATTTTTCTTACCGTGAAAGCCCAAATTTTTTTGATTTGCGGAATCAAAGCGATGTTTTTTTTATTTCGGTTTTTGACCCGCCAGAGAAGTTTGTGGATCAAATGCTGGCATGCAAATTTATTGCCTCAAGCTCATTGCATGGTCTAATTTTAGCGGATGCTTACAAGCTGCCATCGATTTGGATTCAGCCTGCCGACAAAGCATGTGTAGATACTTCGTTTAAATTCATTGATTATATGAGTACCACCGACTCTATTCAAAAAGAGCCGTTGATTTTAACGCAAGAAACGACGCAAAAGGACATCGTTTCATTTTGCCGATTGCGGAAATCTAAGGTGGATTTATTGGAACTGCTTTTATCTTGTCCTTTTATCGGTTAAATGTTTTTCCGGAGAAAAACAGATGTTGCTCAGCAGGTGGATCCTGATGATAGGGTAGTGTATAGCCGTGGCTATCGAGAAGCAATTACTGAAGGCTAAAAACAAAGATGTGTCCGCTGCAGTATTTTCATCTTTAAATTTTAAAGAGCATTCACCCCAACTTTTTGACTTAGGCGTTCCAGAAAAAAACTTCAATTTTCCCTCAAAAACGAATTGCTTATGAAAATATTTTTTATTAAAAGCCAAATCTTGGCCGAACAAAAAAATAAATTCTATCAATTTTTTGCCATCTGCCGTCTCGGGAGGCTCAATAAAAAATGGCTTGCGATTAGTTTCGTTTTCTTATTGATCGCCACCACGCTGGAAGGGTTTAGTTTTAGTCTGCTTGTTCCTTTTTTAAAACAGGCTTCTAACCAAGGGTCTTATGAGGGGTGGCGCAACATTCCCGTTGTCAGCGACATTCTTGCCCGGATCGGATTTTCTCAATGGTCTTCACGAATCGAGTGGCTGCTTGCTGTGATCGTGGTTATCGCTTGCTTGCGGCAGGTCATCCTATACGTCAGCCAGGTGTTATATCAATCGGTGACGCTGACTTTTGAAACGAGGATACGCGCAGAGGGATTTGAACGCATGCTAACGTTCGGATGTGGTTACTTCGACCGCCAGAAAAAAGGGGAAATTCACAATATCCTGATGCGATACACTCAGGAGATTTCCGCGATGCTGGCCGACGTATTTTTTGTTTGTCAGCATGCATTGTTCGGGTTGATTTATGCAGTTGTCTTACTCAAAGTCTCGCCGCAGCTATGCCTCATCTCCATCATTCTGATTCCCTTGTTCTATTTCACATTCCGTGGGATTTTAAAAAAGATCCACGCACTTTACAGAAAAATTCTAAAGCAAGAACAAAAAAATCACGGTGTTTCTTACGACATATTTTCAAATATAAAATTAATCAAGGGTTTTGCCCAGGAAGATTGGGAAAAGCGCCAGTTTTTTCAGCATGAAAAAGGACGCGCTAAGGATGGCTTGATGGCTTATGCGCTTTATTACTTGATCAGTCCTGTGCAAGAAATTTTTATTACCCTTGGAATCACTGTCATTATCTGGATCAGTTACCTGCATATGTTTAAAAATGACCCCGCTTTTTTGATCAAACTTATTGTATCTCTTTTGCTCTTCCGCCGGACGCTGAGTGCTGTCAACGCAGTTTTGACTTATTGGGCTCAAATCCTCCGGCGCGTACAATGTTTTCAAGAATTTTACCAGCTTTTAACGCCGTCGGCCGACAAAGAAATTTTGATCGAAGGGACTAAAAGTTTGACTGAAATCGCGAATGGCATCCAATATGCCGGCGTCACGATGAGGTATAAAGGACAAAAAAATGTTTTGAATGGTGTCTCCTTTTTTATTCCAAAGGGTTCTTTTACGGCCATTGTGGGAACGACAGGCAGCGGAAAAACAACCATCGCTGACTTACTTTTGAGATTCTATGAATACCAAGAAGGAGACATCTTGATTGATGGAGTGTCTTTGAGAGATTATAGCCTTAAGAGTTTGAGAGGAGCCATCGGACAGGTATCGCAAGAAACCCTCGTTTTGAACGATACAGTTTTTAATAATATCAAATATGCAAAACCGGAGGCCTCTGAAAGTGAGATTATGGAAGCTGCCAAAAATGCCCACGTGCTTGAATTTTTAGCAAGGCAAAATGACGGTATGCAGACCGTCGTCGGCGATAAAGGAGTTAAATTGTCGGGTGGCGAGCTTCAACGCCTTTCACTGGCGCGCGTTTTTCTTCGCGATCCGAAGATACTTATTTTAGATGAAGCGACGAGCGCTTTGGATTCGATCTCAGAAAAACTGATTCAGAGCGCGCTCCATAAATTAACCCGGTACAATCGTATTATTATTGCTATTGCTCACCGCCTCTCAACCATTGCTGAAGCTGACCGAATTCTTGTTTTAGAAAATGGCCGTATTGTTGAACAGGGTACCAAGGAAAAACTGCTTGAGACAAAAGGCGCTTTTTATAAGTTTTGGCAAGCGCAGCAAGTCATCGGATCGGATGACAAACCGCTCGGTTGTTGATGATAAAGCGCTACGCTAGAAAAATCAGAAAAATGGTTTTGCCCATGTGGCAGGATATATGGCCCGATATGATGGCCCGCGCTGAACGCGGCTCTGCTTTGCAGTTGGGCTGCGGAACTGCAAAACTAAAGCCGTTTCTAAATGCAGATTTGAACCTTTCTATTGGTCCGGATATCGTTTGTGATTTAGACCGACGGCCGTATCCTTTCAAAACTGATAGTTTTGATGTTGTGCTGGCCTTGAGCATTTTGGAGCATCTGAATGATTTTTTTTCCGTGATGGAAGAAATTCATCGTATCTCAAAAGACGGAGCCGCAGTTTATATTTTAGTTCCCCACTTCAGTTCTGCGGCAGCCTTTGTCGATCCTACACATAGAACCCACTTAAGCGCAAGATCTTGCGATTATTTTGTGCCAGGGGCCGATCTCGAAAAGGAGTATGGATTTTACAAGACCTATCGATATGCCATTATTAGGCGCGATATCAATTTACAGGGCTGTTTTAACTATATTCCGCCCTTGCGCTGGTTTGTCAACCGCTGCCCGGCCTTTTGGGAGAATTATCTGTGCTTTATCATTCGAGGAGCGGGTGTTTTTTGGGAATTGAAGGTTATTAAGCCGGCCAAAGAATAGCGTATGCTCCTACAAAATCTTATCCGGTTATTGATGCGCAGAAAAGCCGCAGCCCGGTTCGGCATTAAGTTTGATCGCAGTACCCATTTCCATTTGCCGGCGGAAATAGTCATTCGCGGAGATCGGCACCGGCTATGGCTGCCTGATGAGCATGGAATTAAAATAGCTTTCGTCGAATTGCTTTTGGATGACTGCTATGGGTGCAGACGAATATCAAAACCGGTCAAAACTATCCTGGACATAGGAGCTAACGTCGGACTATTTGGTTTAATGGCCCGGGAAATATTTCCGGATGCGGTCATTCATGCTTACGAACCCAATCCAAATCTTGAACCTTACCTCAAACACCAGGCGAAGATCGGCAGCTTTGAATGCTTCATGGAAGCCGTAGGTCTGGATCATGGCAAAGTGTCGTTAACCTTTGCTGCGGACTCCGTGCAGACCCGGTCGTTTAATGATCAAGCGGGCGATATTAAACAAACGGCCTTTCGCGAGATTATCCGCAGAATCGGAGATTCTGTGGATTTAGTTAAGATGGACTGCGAAGGGACCGAATGGCCGTTGTTTCAAGATGTTGAAAGCTGGAGCCGCGTCCGGCACCTTAGCTTGGAATACCATCTCTGGCCGGGCTGCTCGGAAAAAGAAGCGCTCGATAAGGTTCGCGCGCTCGGGTTTTATATCCGATACCATAAGCCTCTCGATGGATTTGGTTTAATCTGGGCCTCCCGCTACGGAGAGGCTTTCCGGAAGAAAGGAGAAAGTGTTGCAAAATCTTAAAAATCTAATTTTGAAGGTCACTGGGATGTCTCAACTCATCAGGTTATCTGAGGAACAGAGCAGTATTCTTGCCCATATGGCTTGGAAAGGCCTGCTGGCTGATGAGAAGTATGCTGACGAAAAAAAGCTTTCTAAATTCGGCTTTAAAGTTTATTCGCAAGCAGAGGAAGATGGGATTCTTCACGAAATTTTTCGCCGGATCGGAGTTAAGCATAAAACGTTCATAGAAATTGGGGTCTCGCATGGACGTGAATGCAACACTGTGTATTTGCTCAGCCAGGGGTGGAGAGGCGTTTGGATTGAGGGCAGCCCGACCTATGTAAAAGAAATTGAGAAACATTTTTACGGTAAGATTACGTCGGGCAAGCTGACCCCGGCTTGTAACTATGTCGACAGGGAAAATGCTGACAAATTGCTGGCCAAACTCACACCCTATAAGGAGGTGGACTTGCTGAGCATCGATGTGGACGGCAACGATTACCATATCCTTAAATCAATAGCTTCCGTTTCTCCTCGTGTTATCGTACTGGAGTACAACGCTGTTTTTGCTCCGCCGATCGAATGGGTTATGCCCTATCATCCCGCGCATATTTGGGATGGCAGTGATCACTTCGGAGCTTCTCTTAAATCCTACGAATTGATGCTTTCGAAGAAGGGATACGCTCTTGTGGGCTGCACGATGAACGGAAACAATGCTTTTTTTGTGAAGTCTGAGTTTGTGAAGGATCATTTTTGTGCGGATACGTCGGCAGAGTGTCACTATGAACCACAAAGATACTGGATGAGCAAAGCGTTTATGCCCGGGCATCCTTTCAAGGTCATGGCAGACGGTTAATAGCTAATGCGAATAGGAATTATTACTAGGAAATTGTCCCCCGAGATTTGCGGCATTGGGGATCACACATTGTTTTTTGCGAAGGCTTTAGAGTCGCAAGGTCATGAGGTGGTTATAACAGCTGGACGAGGTGAACCCTCGGGAAAACGAATAGTGACGGGTGATGTTTGGAATGCGGCCGCCTTGGCCCGTTTATTGGAAGAGTTTAAAAAATTATCGTTGGAACATCTTATTCTGCAGTATACGCCGCTGTCTTTTGCAGAGGGCAAGGGCTGGTCAAACCGGGTTTTTTGCAAGTTTTGGCAGGCTTGCTGGCAGGTGTGGAAAACATCGCTGATTATTCATGAAACTTATTTCAGGGTTTGGGAGTATCCCCCAAGCTGGTGGCGTGGAACAGCGCAAAAATATTATTTGAGAGAATTGGCGTCAGCCTCTGATTTTGTTTTTACCGCATCCGCGCCTTTAGTTGAGGAACTGAATACGTGGTCATTAGGATCTAAAACAAACCGGCTTCCTATAGGTTCCAACTTTCCTTATATCCCAATTGATAAAACCAAATTCAGAAACGAAAATAGAATTTCATCTGAAACGATTATCTTGCTTTTGTTCGGCGGAGGAGCCGCCTTACGAGGCATGACGTCGTATGTCAATGCCCTGGATGCCTATTTAAGACGACATCGGGTAACCGCTGCCTGGCTGCTGCTAGGCGGCACACCCGCGGGATGGTTTAAACTGAATTTGCCAATTCTATCTCCAGGGCGGCTATCTCCTGAAAATGTTTCTGCATGGCTGCAAACAGCCGATATTTTCCTGATGCCCCATAAGCCGGGTTTAAATGCCAAAAGAGGCACGTTGGCTGCCGCGCTACAGCATGGATTGCCGGTTGTGGGAACGCGGGGCCCCATGACAGACTCTTTTTGGAACGATGTGTCCGGGGTCAATTTAGTTCAGGCGGGAGCCCGGCTGCAATTTTGTGATAAGGTAAAGCAGCTTTGCATGGATAAAAATCTCCGGCATCTGCAAGGCGAGGCCAATCAGCGATATTACCAAAACCATTTAACTTGGACACGCATCGCGCACGATTTTTTAAAGGGGGTCTTTTCTCAATGCGGCTAGTCTACTTTAGTATTTTGCTTTTAACGGTTTATGGCGATTTTGCAAAGCGAGTTCTTTCTCCAAGCGCTTCAGTTGCTTTTTTATATGGGGCTGCCCTTGCCGTAGCTTTATGGATGATCGCCCTGCCTAAAATGAAAATGCCGTATAAGGCGGGGGGCGAAGCGCGAGTGATCTTGGGCTGTTTTATTTTTATTCTCCTGCTCTATATTTTTCATCTTTTAGTGGCGCTGGCTAGGGGTGTTAATTTCTCCGCAATCAGCAGTGCTCTTTATATATGCATTCCGGTCTTTTACAGTATCGCCATTCTCAAATTTTATCCCCAATTCAATGTTGTAAAGCTGGCTCAAATTTTTTTGATCCTGATGATTCCGGTCAATGCCGTCGGGCTGATTCAATATTTTGTAAATCCTGATTTTTTAATTTCGACGGCCTATGCTGCAACGGGCGGCATTATTGAGCGTAACTTACTAGAGACGGGAACAACTTTTTTGCGCTTCCCATCGATCTATGTCAGTGCGGACCGCTATTCTGCGCTGGGTTTGACGCAGTGTTTTTTTGCGTTGATGGTAGGGGGACTTCCGGGGCAAAGGAAACGCCCGAATATTTTTTGGGTTTTGTTAGGTTTTGCCGGCGGCATCATTGCATTGCTGGTTTCAGGAGCGCGCTCAAGAATTTTGATTACCCTTGTTCTGACGTTGCTTTTTACTCTGACGGCAATTCGAAGCCTCTATTTGCGGGGCGGTAGGGCATCCTTTATGCGGAAGCTTGTTAAGCGGATTCTCATAGGCGTATTTTTAGTTGTACCGGCGCTATTTTTTTTAATTGTTTGCAATCCGCAGCTTTTACAGTATGTCAGCAACTATCAGGTGATTGACTTTTTAATCATGTCTTTTCATGAGGGGAATGTCACTAGCCGCATCGATGAGGCAGCCTCCTTGTCTCTTCTGCCTGAAAATATCTCGCTGTTTGGTGAGGGGTTGGGTTCATTGAGCGGTAAACCCGGAGAGTTTGGGATTATGTCGATGTGGAGCGAGGGCGGATTAGTGTTTGGCGGACTAACTCTTGTTGCTTTTATAGTCATCATTCTCAATTTAACACGCCTGGCCGTTAAATCTTTTTTAAAAGGAGAACCCTCAAAAACTGCAGTTTTTGCCTTTCCTGCACTTGTTCTGAGTTTTGGGCTGCTTACGGGACTTACGGGCGTATTGGAATTTTCGTCAGGCATCTTATTGATGGTGTCTTTAGCTGCGGCCATGAAATATGCCTATATTAAACCCAGTTAGGCCGCTTAAGAAGTTTTTAGAGACGCGGATGGGCGGCTGTTATTTAAATGAAGCCTATTTTTCAACGCTTGTTTTGCTAGAAGTTCCTGACCATGCAAGCACTCCATAACACTCTAAAGGCGTATGTGAAAAGCAAATTTTGCGTATGGAAATGTGCCAAAGAAGTCCTAAAAGTGATTTTTCCAGCAAAATGGCTGGCTTTCGTGGATTTTTATCTGTCCATAATGCCGAAAGATTCACTCGGGGGGGGCTTTAACGGGCAGATCCGACGCCGGGAGATTTTTTTCGATTTAAACAAGGCCCTCTCATTTAACGCGTTGGTAGAAACAGGTTCGCTCCGGGGCTCCACGTCGGAGCTTCTCTCAACACAGACAAATGCGCCCCTTTATGCCGTAGAAATCAACCCGCGCCATTATTATTATACGTCATTTCGGCTTCAAAAAAATCCTAACGCCCGAATTTTTCTTGGAGATTCCGTGTCGTTTTTGAAACGGCTTCAGAATGACCGGGGGTTTCCAAAACGCGACGTATTTTTTTATTTGGACGCGCATTGGTTGAATTATTTGCCTTTGCGTGATGAACTCGAAATCATTGCAAAAAACTTCGCGCAGTCGGTGATTATGATTGATGATTTTCAAGTTCCGGATGACCCAGGCTATGGCTTTGATGATTACGGGCCAGGTAAAAAATTGTGCCTCGAATATTTGCAACTCGAAACATATACGAATCTTAAAGCCTTTTTTCCCGCAGCTCATTCATCGACTGAAACGGGAGCTCGCCGCGGATGTGTTGTGTTAGTTACAAAGGGCGCTGCTTTTGAAACCATAAAAAAAATAAAAAGTTTAAGACCTTATGACACGACATCTTTTAGTCTGCGCTGACTCTATTCAAGAGTGGGAGGCTGCTCTTGAGGTTTCTTCAAATCGTCCCCGATTGCCCCTTCCTTATATTTTTGGAGCAGCCTTTTACAAACAAGGGCACAGATTGTCAGCCGTCACCCGCTCTTTGACAACGAACAGCGGCGCGGGCCGGTCGATTTTTGAAAAAACTTACAAACGGCATGAATTGGCGAAAGCCATGAAACAAGCTGATTTTGCCTTGTTGTGGGCGACAATGGGTATTTCTGCTATTTCAACACAAGTGCTGTCCTTGTTGGGTTTTCGTAACGTCCTATTGGCTTCTTATGTTTGGGATCTAAAAGCCATGCCGACATTTAAAAAACGGCTTTTAGGCTGGGCGACCCAAAGGGCTGCCCGATACTCGAAAGGAATTGTTGTCATGACCGGAGAACAAGAAGAACAAGCCCGTAAAAGCTTACCCTTATTGATTCCGGTATTGAAATGCACTGTCGGGGTGGATACGGCTTTTTATCAACACGCCGCCCATTTTACGGATGTTCCTCAAGAATATCAGGCGGACATTCATAACCTGCTTAAGGCCCCCTATGTCATTATGCTGGGGGATGAGCAAAGGCTTAATGAAGATGCGATCGACATTGCTCAATCGGCCAAGGTCAACTTTGTGAGGGTTTGCCAATATGCGAATTCCGAAAAAATGGCCTGGCTCCGAGAGGAAATAAATAGGCGTGCTTTGGGTGGGCGATTTTTAATTTTTGAAAAAGCCAAATACCCTTTTCTGAGGTTTTTATTACAGAATGCCGCTGCGTATGCTGGTCTTGTCGATTCATTTTGGCAGCCGGCGGGATGGACGGCCGCATGTGAATGTTTGGCCAGCGGCCTGCCTGTTGTTTTGTATGAAGGTCTCGTATCGAGAGAACTGGTAAGGCTAGGCGCCGGCGATTTTATTAAAGTGATCAGCCGAGGAGACAAGCGTTCTTTTGGGTTAGCGCTGGATCTTTTTTGTAACAATAAAGAAGCCTTGCGATTGCGAAAAACAAGACAGACGTACTCGGCTACTCAGCTTGATTTGGAAAAAACAGGGGCTGATTTTGTGGCGAAATTCGAATCTCATTTTGAGTCAGACCACAACTCATGAAAATTCTTCATGTCATTCCTTCGATGGCTGCCACGTATGGGGGCCCCAGCCATGCATTGGCGCAGATGCAGGAGGTTTTAAAGCAAAATAATATTGAGAATAATATTGCTGCGACGCAGGATGATCGCGATGGGGTTTTGACGCTTTCGCCTTCCAAAACTCTTTTTCTTTTTCCAAGAAAATTTCCTGGATTTTATTTTTATGCGCCGGCCATGCAAACTTGGCTAAGCCGGAATCTTTGCAGTTATGACCTGATCCATATCCACTCAACGTTTACCTTCCCAGCCATGATCGCCGGGCATTATGCGCGCGCCCTCAAAATTCCTTATCTGATCCGGCCCTTTGGAACTTTGGACAAAGAATGCATGCGCCGGCACTTTTTAAGAAAAAAACTTTATCTGGAGACGATTGAGCGGAAAAATTTAAATGCAGCGCAATATATTCACTGCACTTCCGAATCTGAAAAAGAAGATGTCGATCGTCTGCATTTACAAACAAAGACTTTGGTCATACCTTTGGGGCTGTTTCGTCCTGCTCATTCTTTGCATAAACGGCCTGAAAATGATACCGCGCCGTTCAAAATTTTATATCTTTCGCGCATTGATCCCAAAAAGGGGTTGGAAGTTCTTATCGAGGCTATCAAGGAGCTCAAAAAACGGAGAAATGATTTCTTGCTGCTGATTGCCGGATCAGGCCGTCCCGCTTATGTTGAAAAGATAAAAAATAGTATCAGGAAAAAGAATTTGACTGGAAATGTGTCGTTTCTTGGCGAAGTCACGGGAGAACAGAAAAAGAAAACGCTCGAAGATGCCGATATGTTTATATTGCCATCCAAACGCGAAAATTTTGGTTTAGCGGTGGCAGAAGCCATGGATGCGGGGCTGCCCGTCGTTGTCAGCGCTGAAGTAGCCATCAGCGGAGAGATTCAACGCTATGGCGCCGGTCTTGTGGTTTTACGGACGCTAGGGGATATTCAACGGGCTTTAAATCAGCTTCTTGATGATCCTGAAAAACGTTATGAGATGGGCCGAAAAGGCCAAGAGCTCGTGCGTGAAAAATTTGACCTTACAAAAAATTTGAAAAAACTCATTGCGGTGTACCAAACAATGATAAGTGCAAAAAAATATGCTGATTCTCGGGCTTAACGCTTATCACCCGGATGCTTCCGTTGCGCTGATGCGTGACGGAGAGCTGGTTTGGGCAGCAGAGGAAGAGCGCTACAGCCGGATTAAACACACTTCCGGATTTCCCGTGCTGGCGTTGCGGGCCTGTCTGGCTGAGAACAATCTCAGCCCAGAGGATATTCATGCGGTAGCGATCTCGAAGAATCCTCGTGCGAATTTTTTACGCAAAATGCTTTACGTTATGGCTAAAAGGCCTTCCGGCGCCCTGGTCTTCGACCGGCTTAAAGCCTTTAAGCGATCTTCGGAATTTCAAAAAGATTTTATGGCGGCCACTGGGTTTCTTCCTTCAAAACTCCATGCGCGTTTTATCCACGTTGAGCATCACGAAGCGCATGCGGCAAGCAGTTTTTATTTATCGGGTTTCGAGAAAGCGGCTTTCGTAACCTTGGATGGGCTTGGGGATTTTGCATCAGCGTCGTGGGGCTGGGGCGAAGGGAATAAGCTTGAAATTTTGGACCGGGTTTTCTTTCCGCATTCAGCGGGCTTTTTTTACACGGCCGGCACTCAGTTTCTTGGGTTTCACCACTTTGGGGATGAATATAAAGTCATGGGCCTTGCGGGGTATGGGAAGCCGACGTATTTGGAAGATATGCGTAAGATTGTCCAGCTTAAGCCGCATGGACAATTTGAACTTAATTTAAAATATTTTGTCCATCATACAGGTAAATCCCGCGTGCGCTGGGAAGGGGGTGCGCCTAAACAGGATATCCTATGTTCGCCGGAATGGAGCCGGTTGTTTGGATTTCCGCGTTCGCCGGACGGCCCTTTGTTACAGCGTGACTTTAACCTGGCTGCCTCGCTTCAAGCCATGCTGGAAGAGATTTATTTTCACATTTTGAACCATGTTTACCACAAAACAAAAACAGACTATTTATGCCTTGCCGGCGGCGTAGCCTATAACAGTGTGGCGAATGGAAAAATCGAAAAGCAGACTCCGTTTAAACATGTTTACATTCAGCCCGCAGCCGGCGATGCCGGGACGGCAGTGGGTGCGGCGGGCTATGCCGCCTATAGCCTCTATAAAGAACCGGTAAAGTTCGTTATGAACCATGCGCTTTTAGGTTCGACGGTAGAAGATGAGGCAGGTATACAGAAGCGCCTCGAAGCAAAAAAAATTTCTTATCGGAGGATGGGCGATGGGGAACTGATCCAAAATACGGTTGACGTGATTCAGCGCGGAGGCGTGGTTGGCTGGGTTCAGGGCAAGATGGAGTTTGGGCCGAGAGCGCTTGGAAACCGGAGCATCCTAGCCGACCCAAGACGCGCAGACATGAAAGACATTTTGAATCTTAAAATCAAACACCGTGAAAGTTTCAGGCCTTTTGCGCCAGTCGTGCCCGTGGAACGGGCGCGTGAATTTTTTGAAATGGATTGTGAAGAAAGTCCCTTTATGCTTAAGGTTTTTCCAGTACGGCCCTCTAAAAAAAATCTTATCCCGGCCATTACGCATGTGGACGGAACTGCGCGAGTTCAGACCGTATCCAGAACGACGCAGCCGCTGTTTTGGGAACTGCTGACGGCTTTTGGCCAGCAAACGGGTGTTCCTATTCTTTTAAACACGTCTTTTAATGAGAATGAACCCATCGTTTGTACCGCTGAAGAAGCGCTGGATTGTTATCTCAAAACAAAAATGGATGCGTTGGTGATTGGTCATTTTTATCTTTCCCGCTAGCACATCAGGACATTTGGTTTTATGGGTACCGGTTCATTGGGTCGTAGGGGACAGGCATGCCTGTCCCCTACGACCAACCAAATGTTATGAAGTACTAGTTTAAAAAAGGAGATTTTATGAAAAAAGCTATGGTTACGGGAGCGGGTGGATTTATAGCGCATCACTTAATCAAGCGCCTCCATCAAGAGGGCTATTGGGTGCGCGGTGCAGATATCAAAAAACCGGAATTTGGAAAGACCGCGGCCGACGAATTTTCGGTGCTCGATTTAAGGGGTTTTGAAAACTGTAAAAAAGCGCTGGCTCTAGACGGAACTTTTGACGAAGTTTATCATTTGGCGGCTGACATGGGGGGGATGGGGTTTATTCACTCGATGGCCTGCGACATTATGCGAAATAGTGCGCTGATGAATATTCACATGATTAATGCCGTGGCACAGGCAAAAATAAAAAGATATTTTTTTTCTTCATCGGTTTGTATTTATCGCGATATGAAGATCGGTGAGCCGGAAATGAGCGAGGAGCAGGCTTATCCGGCATTGCCTGATAATGAATATGGGTGGGAGAAACTTTATGCCGAGCGGATTGCTCTTGCATACGGCAAACAGCACGAATTTAAAGTGCGAATCGCCCGTTTTCAAAATTGTTATGGGCCGGAAGGCACTTGGCATGGAGGCCGGGAAAAAGCTCCTGCGGCTATTTGCCGTAAAGTAGCTGAGGTTCAAGATGGCGGCACAATTGAGGTATGGGGGGATGGCTCAGCCGTTCGTTCTTATACCTATGTCGACGATATGGTAGATGGCATTTACCGGTTGATGCAATCGGATCTCGAAGGGCCTGCGAATATCGGAAACCCCGAATATGTGAGCGTCAATCAGCTGGTTGAGATTGTGGCGCGGGTCGCCGGCAAAAAAATAAACATCAAACATATCAAAGGCCCTGTTGGGGTTCAATCGCGTAATTTCAGCAATGAAAAAATCTACAAGACCGGCTGGCGCGCCCGTTTTAATACGGAAGCGGGGATTCGCAAGACCTATCCTTGGATCGAACAGCAGGTTAAAAAGTCACGGCATGCTTGATTCCCGCCAAAAGCATGCGGGAATGACACAGCGCCGACAGCGATGTGAACATGACTGTCTCTGTCTCCGCACAGAGGCGGGAATGACACAGCGCCGACAGCGCTGTGTGCATGACAGTATTTGTCACCGCGCAAATGCGGAATGACACGGCGCTGTATTCAGGAATGATGTAAATGTGAAAATTCTTCTGGTTAATCAGGTTTTTTATCCTGATGCTGCGGCCACGGCCCAATACCTTTCAGACCTTGCGATAGAGTTAAGGAAGTCAGGCCATGAAGTCACTGCGCTGGCATCCCGCCGCCAATATTTTTCGCCCTACTTACCCTACGCTGCGCACGAGAATTACCAAAGCATTCAAATTATCCGTGTTTGGCCGTTTACGTTTGGCCGAAACACAAAAATAAGTCGTATTCTTGATGCGTTGTTTTTAAACCTGGCTTTTTTTGTGAAGCTTTTACAACTCCAAAAATTTGATTGTGTGGTGGCTTTAACATCGCCGCCGCTTGTGGCCTGGGCCGCCTGCTGGGTCTCGAAATGGCGTAAAAGCCGGTTTATCTATTGGGTTATGGACATGAATCCTGATGAAGCCATTGCGATGGGATGGCTGAAAAAAAACAGCCTGACCTCACAAATTCTGGAAACGGCATCCCGTTGGACTTTTAAAAATAGCGAACGGATTATTGCCTTGGACAAATCGATGCAAAGCCGCATCGTTGCAAAGGGCATCGATGCGGCCAAGATAGCCGTGATCCCGCCATGGTCGCATGATGAAGACCTGAGGCCGGTGACGCATGAGCAAAATCCGTTTCGCAAACAGTATCATTTGGAAAATAAAACAGTCGTGATGTACTCGGGTAATCATAGTATTTGTCATCCATTGGATACGATCCTGGAAGCGGCCAGAATGCTCAAAGAAGACGGCCGCATTGCTTTTTTGTTCATCGGCGGCGGCGCACGCTTTAAAGATGTTTCTGAGTTTAAAACGAAGTATGGCTTAACAAATATTGTGCAATTGGCTTATCAACCGCGTTCGGAAATGAAATTTTCTCTTTCCGCGGCAGATGTGCATTTGGTTGTTATGGGCGAGGCGATGTCTGGTATTGTGCACCCCTGTAAAATTTACGGCATTCTCACTGTAGGACGGCCCTTCGTTTATGTGGGGCCTGCGCACAGCCATGTGGTGGATTTGATTCATGAAGGTGCCGCGGGCTATGCGGTGCAGCATGGTGAAGTCCAGAAGCTAACCGCAATCATTCGACAAAATCAAAAAGCCTCTCAGGTTGAGACGGAAGCGATGCGTGTAAAAAACCAAACCATCGCAGGCCGTTTTTCGGCCAAGGTATTGATGCAGAAGATGGTAGGCGAAATAACAGGGGTATTAGAATGATCTTTAAAAATATTTCCAAACGCATCCCTCTGCTTATCGCTGCGGATCTATGCTGTTTTTTGGCAGCAGTAATTTTGGGTTCGGCCGTCGTGGCTGGCGCGCTCGATGGCCGATTGTATTTTGATTCGTTTCTTACCGCGGCCCTTCTTTTATTTCCAATCATTTTTTATGTTTTTGATCTCTATTACCCCTACAAAATCTTCAAACCGGGACTTACGGTTTTTGAAGTCATGCTGTGTATCGCTCTTGGCGGCTTGATTTTGGCAGCGCTGTCTTATTTTAACCGAAGTTTTAGCTGGGGCCGGCGGCCCTTTATCTTAACGCTTGTTTTTTATTCTTTTTTTGTCTTTGGTGTTCGTATGGTTTATGACAAAATTTTTGAAACTCGTTTTCTGGATAAGCCCACATTGATTGTAGGGACCGGCGCGCTTGCCCACGCGGTCTGGCACGCTGTGGAAACAACGGTTCACTCGGGCATGCGTATTGCCGGTGTGATTGCGGAAGGCGGGACAGCCGTTGAAATGGGTGAAAAATGGAAAAAACTTACTGTTCTTGGAGACGTCAAAAGTGTGGTGCCGGTCGTTGAGAAAAACGGAATCCAGCTTGTGATTGTGGCCTTGGATTCAAAGGCGGTAACTAATGAGACCCATTGGCTTAATGAACTTGCTGCAAAAAAAGTGACTATGACCAGCGGAATGTATCTTCTTGAGCGTTTGACGGGAACTATTCCAGAGCAAGCCTTGGACAATCATACGGTTCTGTCGCTGATTGCGCAGGTCCGCTCTAAATCTTATCTCAAATTGAAAAGGATTTTGGATGTTCTATCTGCTTTGGCGTTGCTCGTTTTTTCGTCGCCCGTATGGATTTTGACGGGTCTTTGGCTGTCTCAGGAGGGGGTGAATCGTATTTTTTTTGTGCAGGACCGGATTGGATGGAATGGGAGGGTTTTTAAGCTTTTTAAATTCCGCTCCATGGTTGAGACCAAAGGGGGAAAACCCGTCGTAACTCCTGTCGGAAAGTGGCTGCGCAAATATCGCATTGATGAATTGCCGCAATTAATCAATGTGGTAAAAGGGGATATGTCACTTGTGGGTCCGCGTCCGGAGATTGATTATTTTGTAAAACGATCGATGGCGAAAATCCCCATGTACGAAGCGGTCTTTACTCTAAAGCCGGGCCTTACGGGATGGGCACAGGTTAAATTCCGGTACACTACGTCGGTCAAAGATTATCACGAAAAATTCCGCTATAACCTTTACTACCTCAAGCACCTGTCCTTCATGCTCGACGTCCTGATTATTTTTAAGACCATACGCATTGTTTTGTTGGGGCTTGGTAAATAAACGCTTTTATGTCCAATTTTGGGTGTGCGGAGCGCAATGCGTAAAGTCGCATTAGTTGGTTTTGGATATTGGGGTAAAAACCTTGCCAGAGTTTTTCATGCTTTAGGGGCGCTTGGCATGATTTGCGATGTCAATAGGTTGCAAATAAACGAGGCGCAAAAACATTATCCCAACGTCCAAAGATCGGATTCTTTAGAAGAAACGCTGGGCCAAGAGGACATTCAGGGGGTGGTGATTGCGACTCCGCCGGCCAGTCATAAAGCATTGGCCTTGAAAAGTCTACTAGCCGGCAAAGATATTTTTGTCGAAAAACCATTGGCGTTAAATTTTCAGGATGGCAGCGAGATTTATCAATGCGCCCTGAAGCATAAAAGAATACTGATGGTGGGGCATGTTTTTGAATATCATCCGGCCGTTTTAAAATTAAAGGCCATGATAGAAAAAGGCAAGCTCGGGAAAATTCATTATGTCTACTCCCAAAGGCTAAATTCAGGGCGTGTCCGGACTGAAGAAAATGTGCTATGGAGTTTTGCGCCCCATGACATTGCTATTTTAGGGCGTCTTTTAAAAATCGAGCCTGAAACCGTTGCTTGTGTAGCGGGCCTTATGCTAAATAATAAACTTCCGGACACGACTTTGACAACGCTTCATTTTAAAACGGGGGTGATGGCCCATATTTTTGTCAGTTGGATGCATCCCTTTAAAGCGCACCACACGGTTTTTGTTGGTGACAAACAAACGGCGGTTTTCGACGATACAGAGCCTTGGAATCGAAAACTTGTTCTTTATCCGCACCGGGCGGCATCACACGGCAATACAAACTCTCTTACTCTCACTCGCCGTTCAGAAGGTTTGGCAATACCTATCAAGGAAGAAGAACCTTTGAAAACGGAGTGCAGACAGTTTCTTAAGAGCATGAAATCGCGCAGGCCTCCTTTAACGGATGGGCTGAGTGCATTGCGTGTCCTTCGTGTGCTGGAAGCAGCACAAACCTCCATGACAAAACAGGGTGAACCCGTTTATTTGTCGTGTTTTTCGCACCAGCCTGGTAGGAAAAATAAATGATTTTAGAACAAGAAAGTCTGCCGTATCTCAAAGGGGATAAATTTTCAAAGGGATATTTTTTTAGACTGCCCAGCGGGGAAAACGCTTTCGAAGACAGGATTTCTTGGTTTGAGCGGCATGTTAGAGGAAAAACCCTATTGGATGCAGGTTGCGCCGATCATTCGACGCAAGCGATTGAACGCAAACGGAAAATGGGCACATGGCTGCATGAAAAACTGCGCAAGGCCTCTTCTTTTTGCGCCGGCGTGGACGTTAGTACAGATGCTGTGCATTACATGAAGAATGTTTTGCATCTGCCGCATGTTTTTTGCGGTCATTTGCTAGAGACGCCTCAGTTAAAAGAATACCAAAAATGGGACGTGATTGTTTTGGGAGAAATATTAGAACATACAGACAATCCAGTTGAGTTTTTGCGGTCGATACTTGAGATTTATCCTGAGGTCAATGAGCTTTTGGTGAGCGTTCCTAACGCCCTTCGATTCCAAAATTTTGTTTTTAACTTGGCTAACGTTGAATGCATCAACAGCGACCATCGCTATTGGTTTACGCCGTATACGCTGGCCAAGGTGTGTGTGCGGGCAGGTTGGGCAATAGGAGAATGGGGACTTGTGAACAGTGTTAAGCTGGATTCCGGCGGTGTTCAGAATTTATTAAAACGCTATTGGTTAAAGCGTTTTCCCATGTTTCGCGATACGATCGTGGCGCGTCTCCTCCGGTTGTGACAATGCCCGTCCTCGTGCTGTTGACGGCTAGTTATCCCTTTGAACAAGGAGAAGAGTTCCTTGAGCTCGAAATAGAATATCTGGCCAGAGAGTTCGAACAAATCTGCATTGTCCCAATTCAAAGCGCTTCGGGAGCTAGCAGGGGTTTGCCGCATAACGCCGTTGTTTTACCTGATTTTATCCAACAAAGAAATAAAAAGCCGCAGGGGAACATATGCGGATTTTTTCATTTAGATTTTTGGGGTGAATTTCTCCGTCATTTACCGCGCTCCTTATCGAAAGATGCCTTCTGTGCCTTATGGCGTTGGTCAGCCAAAGCACACAAATTAGAAAAATGGCTTAAATTTTTTTTCAAAGAAAATTTTAGCCGGGACACGCCCGTGGTGTTCTTTTCGTATTGGGTTGATTACGGTGCGCTTGCTTTGAGTCGTTTTGTCCAAAAATACAGCCAAAAAACCATTGTTGCCAGAATCCACGGCTATGACTTATACGATGAGCGCAACCCGATAGCTTTTTTCCCATACCGTAAAAAAATCTTCTCTGCACTCAGAGAACTTTATTTCTTATCTCAAGATGGGATGGACTATATTCAAAAAAAATATCCGTGTTTTGTGCACAAATACGTTTTAGCCAGACGCGGTACGCTTTACCACGATTTTTCTTCGGCGTCTTCTTGTGAGGCTGTTTTTAGAGTCGTTTCCTGTTCATTTTTTAGGCCCGTAAAAAGAATCGATCTTTTGATTCGCGCTATCCGTTGTTTGGCCGATCATGACTTTGCCGTCGAGTGGGTGCATATTGGCGATGGGCCTTTGCGCACGGCGATGCATGCTTTCGCTTCGCAGCGCTTAGACGGCAAGGTCAAGTGGGCTTTTACCGGTTATCTTTCCAACAAGGACGTTTATGAATTTTATCGCAAGCACCCTGTGGATGTTTTTATTAATGTCAGTGCGTCAGAAGGGCTTCCGGTTTCAATTTTAGAAGCGCAAAGCTTTGGAATTCCTGTCATTGCGACAGCGGTGGGTGGAACGCCGGAAGTGGTCAGCAACAAAAATGGCTGCTTATTGCCTCCCGATCCGTCCCCCGAGCAAATTAGCGCAGCGCTTGTTTCATTTGCCCAAAATAAAGCCAACGCTAAAGAGAAACGGATACAAAGTAGAAAAGACTGGGAACAAGCCTATCAGGCCGATCAAAATTACTCTTGGTTGAGCCGGCACATAGCGTCATTGGCAAGCCCGGCATGAAAACGCTCCTGATTATTACCAATAGTTATCCGCCCTGCCGGCGATGGCCAACCTCTACCCGCAGACTGGAAGGATTCTGCCGCTATCTTCCGGAATTTGGCTGGCGCTCGATTGTGCTGAATCGACAATGTGCCTGCATGGAAACGATGGTCAAGGATGATGATTCAGAGTTAGTCATGAGAGAAATTATTGAATCAAGCCTGGCAGATTTTATTCAGCGCAAGCAAGAAAATTGTGTTGTTCGTATAGGATGTAAGCCGAATTTTAGTCATAGATGGTGGTTGTTTTTGGAGAAGCGTACTGGAGTTTTTAAACCGCCCCATTGGTATGGATGCTCCCGTGGGTATCCTGACGATTCAAAAAGAAGTAAGATCGAAGCCCGCATTTTTGGCCCTATAAAAAAGGTTTGTGCTTGGCTGGGCTATGGACAGTTTGCTTATATGAGCGGTTGGCCGAAGCATGGTTTTCGTGCGGCCCGTATGGTTGTCAAAAATATAGCCATAGATGCTGTTTTATCCTCATCTCCCCACCTGGAAAACCATCTTTTAGCTGCAAAAATAAAAAAAAAATTAGCCAGACAGATTCCTTGGATCGCGGATGTGCGCGATTCTTTGTTTCGCTGCCGGGGCAGTCAAAAATGGGCGTTCCGGCAGCTGCAAAATTTATATTTAAGTCGGGCTGATCTCATGGTGCATGTGACCGACGACGAAGCTCGCCGCGATTACGAGATACTGCCTGAGAAATTCATGACCGTTGAAAACGGATTTTTAGAAGAAGAGATGACTGAAATCCCGCGTGTTTGGTGTAAAAACTTATTCGTGATCCGATATTTAGGCGAGCTTAATCGTTGGTCCGCAGCATTCAATATTTTTTGCGAAGGCTTGCGCCGGTTTATCCAGGATGATTCAAAGCAAATTTTTTTCGAATACTATGGTTGTTCGCAGGTTCAAGTGACCAGGGCAATTGAAAAATTTTCATTAGAAGACCATGTCAGGATTTGTCATTCGGTTGATAAACGGGAAGCTTTGCGCTTGATGTCGGAGGCAGCCGTATTACTGCATTTATCTGATAAACGCCGGCCGGGATGCCCTGGCGCAAAATTTTATGAATATTTAGCCGTGCGTAAACCAATTTTGACGGTTGGGGGGCGCGAAGCTTATACTGAGGACATTTTAAAAAAGACCGGATGCGGTGTTGTTGCTGAAGATGCGGTCGAAGTTGAGAAAATTCTAAGGCAATGGCGCAATCAGCAGCAAAAAGAAGGATCGATTTCAATGCATTATAATAATGATGAAATCATGCAATTCTCAAGACGCCGCGGCACAAAAAAACTCGCTGACGCTATGAATCGTTTAATTGAAAAATAATGCTATCTCATGAATAATCGCCTCAATATCACCGTAGTTGTGCCGACCTACCAACGGTCGGACTATCTCAAAAACTGCTTGCGTTCCTTGTTTCAACAAACCCGCCTTCCGGAACAAATTTGTGTTATTGTTCGCGATACGGATTTTCCGACGCATGCTGCTGTCCGTGATTTTTTAGACCAAGAAACGCAGCCAGATCACGTAAAAATCGAGATTGTTCAGATTATGCAGGCGGGTTTTTTGCCGCCGGTGCAGGCCGGTATAAATGCTGCGCAATCCGATATTGTGGTTTTTATTGATGATGATTCGGAGGCCGAGCCGGACTGGCTGGAGCGACTTGAGAAACACTATGAAGACCCGCGGGTCGGCGGAACTGGCGGGCGCGTGGTGAAGTTTTTTAATCGGGTTGAAGCAAAGTATAAGACGGCAAAGGTGTTCGGGAAATGTTTTTGGTATGGCCGCTGTGAAGGCAATCTTTATCGTGACAGCGCCAGCGCTAAAACTATTAGCGTGGATGGGTTCATGGGCAGTAATATGAGTTATCGCAAGAAGGTGTTGGACAAAGTTCAGCTTGACTGGACTTTAAAAAACGGAACCGCTTATCAGTATGAACTTGATTTGGGACTGCAGATTAAGGCTCTTGGGTATCGGTTGATTTATGATCCTTTGGCGAAAGTCCGTCATTATGAAGCGGCTGCTAGCGAATTTCCTCAGCGGTTTTCACGCGCGGAGACGATTTATTGGATGAGTTTTAATACCACTTATATTGTTTTTAAGCACAATAGGGGTTGGAAGCGCTGGTGCTCATTGGTCTATGAGATTTTTATCGGACAGTCCATGCGCTGGGGTGTTTTGGCGCTGGCTTGGTATTTGTTTCGTTTTAAAAAAATGCCGCTATTTTTTTCTGCTTCTTGTGCTGGGCGGTTTGCGGGCATCAAAGCCGCGCTGACGGCCCGGCCACGCGCTGTGTCTGCAGTAAAAATACCCCTGCCTGTTGACCTCTGTTGATTCAACCACAAAACATAAAACCTGCAGCGGAAGAGAAACGGATTATTCTCGTCACCCCCACCTATGAGCGCCCATCGAGAATGGCCTATTTAGAACGCTGTATTCAGACCTTTCTTAAAGTTCAAAATTTATATTGGATCGTTGTTGAGGACGACCAGGCCAAAAACGCTGAAGTCGAAGTCCTGCTTGCCGGCAGCGGGTTGAATGTGTTGTATCTTGATCATGGGCCTACCCGCTGCTGGGGTAATCGGCAAAGAGATTATGCGCTAGGCTATATTAAACGGCAGCGGCTCAAAGGAATTGTCTATCTCGCGGATGATGACAATTTCTATGATGTGCGGCTATTTGATGAAGTTCGAAAAACCCAACGCGTCTCGATTTTTCCGGCAGGCCATTTGGGGCCCTCGGGCATTGAAAGACCGGTTGTGTGCGGCGGAAAAATCATAGCGTGGCATGCGCACTGGAAAACGCGCAAATATCCCATGGATATGGCCGCGTTTGCCTTTAACGCAGAGCTGCTTGACGGTTTAACGGAACCTCTTTTTCATTACAAGGGCAGGGGCGGGGAATCTGAATTCATGGAA
>JAHFHF010000004.1:97707-98757 GCA_023247055.1 Candidatus Omnitrophota bacterium | reverse complement strand
GCGGTCTGCAGACGACCTTGAAATACTCTGTCAAAACTGCACGCAATGCTATGTTTGGCACAACCAACCCTTGGAGGAATTTGTTTGGGTAAGCCGTGTAAAATATAGCCTCAGGCAATTGCGTAAAAAATGGAAGGGTTTTCAGCGCTAAGATGCCAGCTGTTTCAGAAAAATTTCAGGGCAGTTTTTGGGGGATTACTTCTTTTTTTAATCCCACCCGGTCCAGGAGGCGCGTTGAGAATTACAGGCGGTTTAGAGAATTTTCCAGACGTCAGGGGCTGCGGCTGATTTGCGTTGAACTGGCCTTTGGCCGCTCCCGTTTTGAACTGAGCGACGACGACGCGGATGTGATGCTGCGCCGCCGCTCAGGAAGCGTTTTATGGCAAAAAGAAAGGCTGCTTAATATCGGTTTACAGGCCTTGCCGCCGGACTGCGACAAACTCGCCTGGCTGGATGCGGATATTATCTTTTTAAATGAAAACTGGGTTTGCGAAACGCAGCAGCTGTTAGAAGATTTTAAAGTTGTTCAGCCTTATACCTTTGTGGCCCGGATGCCGCGCGAAGATACGGGCGTCTGCGTCGAACAGATGCCGCCTGGTGCGCAGGACGGACAGCGCACCTATGGCATGGCTTATGGTCTCCAGACCCAGGGGATGGCGGCATCGATCCTGCACAATATTCTCAAACATGGAGATCCGGGATTTGCCTGGGCTTGCCGTCGCGAGCTTATCCAGCAAAACGGGTTCTATGATCGGCTAGTAATGGGAGGCGGGGATTTATTTATGGCACATGCGTTTTTTGGCAATATCAAGTGCCCACTCATCTATGGGATGTCGACAGATGCTATGAGAGTTGATCAGGAAAAATGGTGTGGCGCTCTAACGGATTCACTGAAAGGGCGCGTAGCCTTTTGCTCCGGAACCATTAAGCACTTATGGCACGGAGCATACCGCGACCGTTTTTATGGACAGAGACAAAAAATACTTCAAGACCACCATTTTGACCCCGCGCATGATATTCGACACGATGAGAACGGCTGCTGGATCTGGG
>JAHFHF010000004.1:90958-97697 GCA_023247055.1 Candidatus Omnitrophota bacterium | reverse complement strand
TTAAGGCGCGTAATGAAGACGGATCATGGTGGATCTGTTTTATGACTCGTGCGGCTCTACGAATCATGCGTTTTTTTTCACGGCTGCTGGTTTATGTAAAGACGCCGCAACTTATAGCAGCCGGATTGATGCGAAGATGGAAAAGACTGACAGTCCCACGATGAAAAAGGGCCGTTACATTCTAGGCGCTGGGGTTACGGGGCTAGCTGCGGGAGTGTCTTCGGGACTTCCCATCTTGGAAGCCGTAGATCAGCCGGGCGGTATTTGCTCTTCGTATTACATGCGTATCGGTGATTCCGCGAGAAAAACATCGCCTCCCAACAATGGTCAGGCTTACCGTTTTGAACTGGGAGGAGGGCACTGGATTTTTGGGGCAAGCCCGGCCATGCTTAAATTTATTCAAAAATTCTCGCCTGTGAAAACCTACCGGCGCCGCTCGGCTGTTTATTTTCCGGATAAAAAGATCTATGTTCCTTATCCACTGCAAGACCATCTTTCCTGTCTGGATCACAAAATCCGGAAAGCGGCTCTGTCTGAACTGGCCCATGCCTCGCCGCTCGGCCGCACGATGAAAGAGTGGCTGCGCGCTTCGTTCGGTCCTACGCTGTACAATCTTTTTTTTGCGCCTTTCCACACTGCTTATACGGCGGGTCTCTATGACCGGATCGCACCGCAAGACAGCTATAAGTCACCGGCGAATCGGGTTCAAGTACAGCGCGGCGCACGCGGGCAGGCGGCAAAGGCAGGGTACAATGTTACCTTCGTCTATCCGCAAAAAGGACTCGATGCGCTGACGCAGCGTATGGCTGCCGCCTGTAAGATTCATTACGGGCATCGCGTTGAAAAAATAGACTTGAGCAGAAAAAAAATCGTTTGTCAAAATGGAGCGACATTTTTTTATGAGAAGCTGATATCCACGCTGCCTTTAAACCAGGTGATTTCTTTGTGCGGTTTAAAGACAAAGTCATTGCCGGATCCGTATACTTCCGTTTTAGTTTTAAATATCGGCGGGGAACGCGGGAAAGACTGCCCCCGGGATCATTGGATCTACGTGCCAAAATCAAAATCGGGATTTCATCGTGTTGGGATTTATAGCAATGTGGACGTGTCCTTTTTACCCAAGGCGCACAGAAATAATCACGCCGCAGCCAGTTTTTATGTCGAGCGCGCCTTCTCCGGCGGCATGAAGCCCGCCGCCGGACAAATTAAAAAGTATGCGGATTTAGTTTTGCAAGAGCTTCAAGATTGGGGATATATCCGGAAATGCCACGTTCTTGACCCCACCTGGATTGAAGTTGCGTATACGTGGACATGGCCGGATTCCCAGTGGAGAACCGAGGCCATGCGGCTGCTGGAATCGCATCAGATTTATCCGGTGGGCCGTTATGCCAGGTGGGTTTTCCAGGGTATTGCAGACTCAATGTGTGATGGCTTGGCAGGTGCAGATGTCTTCTAGTAAGAGCGCGGCGGTCAGTTTCATTATTCCATGTTTTAATATGGAACGGTGGATTGAACAGGCGATTGAGAGTTGCCTGCGGCAGAAGAACATTCGCCCCGATGTGATTGTCATTGATGATGGATCAAGCGACCGCAGTTTAGAAATCATCCAGCGTTTTGGCGGGCGCATCCGGTGGGAATCCTTTACCGAAAACCGGGGCGTCAATGCTGCACGTAACCGGGGGCTTTCTTTGGCCACCGGCGATTTCGTACTCTTTTTAGACGCAGATGACTTGCTTGCTCCAGACATAATTTACTGGCAGGCAACTTTGCTCGAAGATCAAGGGGGCGATATCTGTTACGGAGATTGGCAGTGGCTGGTGACAAATCAAAACGGCACTGCGCGTTTCCAGCGCAACCCTAAAAAACGGCAGCGCGAAGATGATTTAACCGTGTCGCTTTTGAAAGACTGGTGGTGTCCGCCCTTTTCGTATTTATACCGCAAATCATTTATTTTACGGCATAAAATTTTCTGGAATCAAAATCTCGGGTTTCCAGATGATTTTGAATATATTTTACGGGTCTCGCTGCAATGTCCGCGGGTCGTCCACTTGCCAGCCGTTACGGGGTATTACCGGAAGCATACCGGCAAGCGTCTTTCTGAAATTGCCCGCGAGCAGTGGATGAAAAATATTGTTTTTATCTATGAACTTGCAGAGGATGAATTAAAAAAACAGGGCCGCTGGAAAGAACCCTATGTCGATGCCGTGTGTTCAGGCTATTTGAATATAGGCCGGCATATGTTTTCGCACGATCCCCGGTATTTCCGGCAAATGCTCGATAAAATCCATCGTTTAAAGCCTGGTTTTCGCGCAGCGAGAAAACGCTACCGCTGGGCGGCCAAACTGCTGGGATATGAGCAGGCTGAAAGACTATCATGGTTTAAGCGCAGAGTCAGGGGCGCCATCGAATCTTCTGTGACCCGTATCTTGCGCAGATAAAATTTTAAGAAAGTGCCAAAATCAAGTTTAATAATGCGCATCGTTAAATTGAGGCAGGGCTTATTCAGCGCGCGGAATATGAAGACGCTTTCTTTTTTAAAATTGGCCAAGTTTGGGTTTAGGTTTAGTTTTTTTTTGCTGCCCGCTGTAGTTATCACAGCACCTTTTTTTATTGACGACCCTTTCAAAGTTCTCTATCACCATGATGACTTTTACCACGGCGCTGCCCCGCCATTTGTCACATCGCCCAGAGGTTACGTTTCAGCGACTCTTTATTTGCGTAACCGGGAGAAATATCGTTATGACTCATTTATTTTTGGAAGTTCGCGGTCGTTGGTATTTTTGACGAAAGACTGGAAACACTATATAGGCCCGTCAGCGCCTTTCCACTTTGATGCATGGGGGGAATCGTTGTTTGGTCTATGGGCGACTCTAAAATTTCTCGACAAATCGGAAGCGCCGATTCGAAATGTTTTGTTGATCCTGGATCCGTCTTTATTAAGGGGTATTTCGGAATCGAAGAAGCCGATAGATGCGCATCATCCCATTATCTCCGGGGTGCCCTGGGCCAAGTTTTATACTCTATTTTTAAAGGCGTATATGTCCGGAGGTTTTTGGATTGGGTATTGGGATCTGAAAATATTCAAAACACACAGGCCCTATATGCAAAAATATTTCACGAATCAACAGTTTCTTCTTTTCGATCCCGTGACCAACGATTGTCGGTTTGCCTGGAGAGAGCATCTGATCGCAGTCGATCCGGAAAAATATTATGACAATAAAGCCGTGTTTTATCCGAGGAATAGCCGTGCCGGGGAAAAGGAATGCGAAATGATTATCAAAGAAAAGCAACTCACGATGCTGCGAGAAATTAATGCAATTTTCAAAAAGCACCGCGCGCATTATAAAGTGGTTGTCAGCCCTTTATACGATCAAAAAAAAATCAATGCCAAAGATTTAAAAACGCTGGAGGCGGTGTTTGGAACTGGACGGGTTTATAATTACTCCGGCGTGAATGCGTTGACAAACAATGTAAGAAACTATTATGAGACAAGCCATTATAAGCCCGATGTTGCTAGAACCATTTTGAGCGAAATCTATACGGCATAATTATTGTGAGTAAGCAAAATTTTTGTGTAAATTGTTTCGCGGGTAAAACAACGGCTGAATTTTACAGGGGTTTTAATGGTGGCGACGAATCTTTTAAAGAGAGTCTTTCGTAAGCTTGCGTACGAAATTATGTATGCCGGAACTACGGTGTCCGGTTTTTGGCTTTATTATTTTGTTAAACGCCGAACCATTGTTTTTATTGGGTCAGCCCAGCGTGTGGGTTCTACGCTACTCAAAGCGCTGCTAGCGGAAGCGCCGGATGTATCACATTTACCGGAGGTAAGTTTTAAAGACGTTCGGCTTAACCCCTATAATTTTTATTACTACTGCTACAAGATGAGCCCCAAAAGAATTATTATTTTAAAAAAACCCGCCTCGATATTTCCTGAAAAATATCCGCGCATTGATTTTCCTTTTATTAAGTTAATCATTGTCTACAGGCATCCGCGCACTTGGCACCGCTCGATGCGGGATGTCTTCAAACCTTGGGAATCGAATCTGCCTATCGTGGATTCAACAATGACGGATCAAGATATGCTCAATTATTGGTGTAAATCTTACGAGGCGCTGCTGGATAATCCGAAATTAAATGGGATTCCTCGGATATTTGTGAGTTACGAAGAATTGATTGCAAAACCTGTAAAAACGACCCGGCGGGTATTTGCTTTCATAGGGTCTGAGCGCCTTGATGGCTGCGACACTTACCATCATCCTGAGAATTTTGAGTGGGCCTGGGGCTCGGATGATGCCGGCGAGAAAATCAAACAGCTGCGGATTGTGCCGCCCGGCAAGGAAGAGACTGTTGCGGGAGCAGCTTGGGAAAACCTCCTGGCTCAAAATGCTCGTTTCACTGCTCTGTGGGGCCGGCTTGAGGGTGCTGAAGACCATATGCGGCTTTTTGCATGAGTCCGCGCGTCAGTGTTTTGATGTCTGTTTATAATGGAGAGTCTTTTTTAGCTGAGGCCATTCAAAGCATTCTTGATCAGACTTATACGGATTTCGAATTTCTTATTGTTAATGACGGTTCGACGGATGGTACAGCGGGCATTTTGGCGTCTTTCCGGGATCCGCGAATCAAGATTATCTATCTCGAAAAACAATCAGGCCTGGTGTATGCGCTTAATATAGGCATCGAGCAGTGTCAGGGTGAATTTATCGCGCGCATGGATGCGGATGATCGAAGCATGCCTATGAGATTTGAAAAACAGGTGCATTTTTTTGACAAAAATCCCCAGGTGGGAGTCTGCGGTTCTTGGGCCCGGTTTATCGGAATTAAAACGGGTAATTTCAAAGCGCCTGTCACCCACGAAGAAATCATCGTCAATCTTATTCGTCAGTGGGTCATCGTTCATCCATCCGTCATGTTGAGGCGCAATGTGCTGGTGGGGCATCAAATGCGTTATTGCAGCGATTTTACTCACTTGGAAGACAAGGAACTTTGGAGCAGGCTTATTTTTTTGACGCGTTTTCACAACCTGCCGGAATACCTGCTGGAGTACCGGCAGCATGCGGGTCAAATTACGCGCTCTCATGGTGAGCGTATGCGGCATTTGAATTATAAAGTCCGAACACGCCTTTTGAAACATCTCGACCCGTCTCTAGATGCAACTTTGGAAACCAATCCTACGATTCGCCGAATTGTGGAGAATCGTCCTTTCGAGCCTGCGGATCTTTTAAGGACTGGTTTTGATTGGTTTGATCATCTTCGATCCGTCAATCAACGCACCACAGTTTTTTATCCGGAATCCTTTAAGCGAACATTGCAAATGTGGCAAAGTGATTTGGTTCACCGGAAATACTTTCGGAAAGCGTTTTATAGTCTTACCGACCTGCGCGATTATTGCTTCGATAGTGCCAAGCCATTTTTCAGCACAGGCTTGGTCGTCCATTTGAAATTCATTATGAAATGTGTTCTCGGCTGGAAACAGCGGCCTACTCCAAACTCAAAGATGAAATGATAAAACCAGGCAAAATTCTATAGAAGCCCGTAAAACACCGCTTATTTCCGTACTGCTGCCTGTCTATAATGGGGCCGAATGGATTGAGGCCTGTCTGGAAAGCCTGAGGCAGCAAACCCTTGAAGATTGGGAATGCCTGCTGGTCGATGACGGATCCACCGATGATTTAAAGGCAAAACTTTTCCGGCAAAAAGATCCCCGCATCCGCGTTTATCATCTGCCACGGCAGCAGGGAGTGCCTTCGGCGCTCAATTTTGCGATTGACCGGGCGCAGGGCCGTTATCTTGCCCGCATGGACGCGGATGACCTTTTGAAACCGGAGCGTTTTGAAAGGCAAGCCGCATTTTTAGAGCAATGTCCTGCGGTCGGCATTCTAGGCAGCGGGGTCACACTTCTGGGTAGCGGTGCGTTGATTCAAATGCCTTCTGAGCACGAAAGCATTGTTCGCGGGCTTCTGTTTCGCGGAACGTTGCTGCATCCGACGATTATGATGAGGCGGGATATTTTGGAGAGTCCGGTGTGCCGATACAATCCGGCCTATCGCTATGCGGAAGATATGGAACTATGGATGCGTCTTGCGACGCGAGTGCGTTTTGCCAATCTTCAAGAGCCGCTGGTGATGCGCCGCAAACACCGCGGAATGTCCACGTATCGAAACAATCGCAAAATGGACTATCTTGTGCTCAAACTCCGGCAACAGCTGGCCGGCGAACTGGCCGGTGAACAGAACGGCCGGGGACCCGTGGGAGAAAAATTGGCGCTTTTGATGAGAAATCCACGTGCGACTGTTTATAATTGGACAAAATGGCTCGGGGAGTTGGAGCGGGCTTCGCGGTATTCTACCGCGCGAACCCCGGATCAGATCGGACATATTTTAAGTTCTTGGCGTGCGGACACAGTGAAACGATTATATCTTTTGAAAAGACAGTATTATCCTTCGCTTTTTATCCGTTATTTGTTTGATCCGGATCAACCCTGGCGACGCACTTCGCTGCGCATTTCGGTAATTTTTTTTATTAAGTGTATAATTTTTTGGAAAGCGCGTTCATTTATTTGACTGACTGTAATGACCTCAAATAAAGGGCTCTAAAATTAAATATCAGCCGCTTTCATTCAGACAGGATTGTGCGCTCATCCGCAATTTTTTCGTGCGTGCCGGAGTCGGCCTTACTCCGCTTGTGCGGTCGTTGTTTTTGGCGCTTTTTGCGCCGGTTCTTGAGGGTATCAACTATG
>JAHFHF010000004.1:58841-90948 GCA_023247055.1 Candidatus Omnitrophota bacterium | reverse complement strand
CTATGCACTGCTGATTCCCACGATTCATGCTTTTATTGCCGGAGGCGCGGAACCGATTCACCAGGCGCCGTATCTGGGTGTATTGATCCAGCAGCTTCCGTCCGTTATCACGGATTCAAACTTTAACCTTATTGCCCTGCTGATCGGAGTGATTTTTTTAGCGGCGCTGTTAAAGAATGTCCTGGATGTCGCCCTGCGGGTAAGTGTGATGGCTCAGACCCAGCGTTTTACGAACCAGCTACGGTTTTTGATTTTTGAGAGATTTTTGTGCTGTGGAAAAAGCTTTTTTGACGAGCATCATCTTGGAAATTTGCAAAATATCCTGATGAATTACCCGCTCCAGATTGCCAAAAGCTTTAAGGCCCTGCATCAGATTTTTTATTCTGGTGTCACGCTGGCTGTGAATCTTTTGATCCTGGCAAGTATCTCCTGGAAATTCACGATGGCGGCCGCTCTTGTTTGGCCTTTCCTCAATTTACCCATTCGGCATATTCTTCATCAGGTGCGCGTCGCGTCGGTGCGGTTGATAACCGCAAATGCGGCACTGGCTAAAAAGATTTCCAATAGCCTGTCCTGCATGACGCTCATCAAGGCATGCTCAAGCGAAGAAATGGAAAAAGAAAAATTTAAGAAGCCTAACCAAGCGGCTAACCAGGCCTCGACTTTTGTGGAGCGGAAGAAGTTTTTAATAGATCCTTTTCATGAAATTTCGGGATTAGTCATGATTTTTATTCTGATGGGGCTAATGGCGCGTGATCTGACGGGCAAAAGTTCCGCGCACGTGGCAGCGTATTTTGTGTTTTTTCTTGTTCTGCGCCGTTCGACAGCTCTGTTTGGGTCGATCTCGAGAGTCCGCGCGGTTTTTGCGTCGATGTGCGGGACACTGGTTGAACTTGAAGAGGTGTTTTCCAGTGAAAACAAATTTTATGTCACTGAGGGGGACAAAGTATGGTCTGGACTTCAAAATGAAATTCGTTTTGAGCGGGTAAACTTTGAGTATCCCAGCCGGACACGCGTGTTAAAAAATGTTTCGTTTGAAGTGAAAAAGGGCCGGATGACAGCTTTGGTGGGGCCCACAGGCGCCGGTAAAACGACACTCTTGCACCTTCTGATGCGGTTTTATGAAAGCCCGCCGGGATCCATTCTTGCGGATGGTCAGGATCTGCGCGATTTTAGTCTGAGGTCTTATCATGACCGTGTGGCCTTTATCAGTCAGGATCCTCTGCTTTTCAACGACACGATTCGTTTTAATCTGATTTACGGGTTAGCCACGGAACCTTCGGAAGAAAAAGTCATAACCATTTTAAAACAGGCAAGATGTTATGACTTTACGACGAAGCTTCCCGAAGGACTCGATACGGTTATCGGTGACCGCGGAAGCCGGCTGTCCAAAGGAGAGCGGCAGAGGCTGTCTATAGCCCGGGCGCTTTTACGCAATGCTGAAGTGCTTGTTTTGGATGAAGCGACGAGCGCGCTTGACAGCGAAACGGAGCGTTTGATTCAGGAGGCCTTGATGGAAGCCATTCATGGCAAAACTACTCTGGTGGTTGCGCACAGGTTTTCGACGATACGGCATGCGGATCATATTGTCGTTTTGGATAATGGCTGTGTGGTGGAAACGGGAACGTTGCAACACTTGCTTGAAGCTAAGGGATTATTTTGGAGGCTTTGGGAAGCCCAGCGGTTTTATTAACGATGGAAGGAGGCTCTATGGAAAAAATCAAACCTTATCTGTTGGATGCGGGGCTGCTGTGGCTGAGAGTCTTGGCAGGGGCGGGCATTGCGTATCATGGGTATGGAATAATTTTTGGGGGTATGATGGCGAAAATGACGCAGGGCGTGGCCGCTATGGGATTTCTTTTTCCTGAAGCGTTTGCTTGGGCCGCGGCCCTTTCGGAGTTTGCGGGTGGGATTTTATTAATCCTTGGGCTGTTGACCCGCTCTGCGGCCACTTTTATTTTTATCACGATGAGCGTGGCTGCATTTAAGACGCACGCTGCCGATCCTTTTCAGGTCAAGGAACTTGCGCTGGCTTATTGGACGGTTGCAGGGGCTTTGATTCTGACCGGCGGCGGACGTTTGGGTCTTAGTCAAAAGTAGGGCTGCCCTGTACCCTACGTTCAGCAATATTTTAATTCGAGATTGCCGCGCCTGCCAAAAAGCGGCAGGCTCGCATTGCGAGGCAGCGTTCAAATAAGACCGAAGCAATCTCAGAACCCCAGATTGCTTCGCCTTCAAACTTCAACGGACTCGCAATGACAAAGAAAAAAATAAAACTGCCTATTACCCTATTTGTCATTGCATGACAAAAAACGTCAAGCGCCCTGCGCCCCGCAATATTTTTATAATGGTGTGACGGAAACGCGGATGAGGCCTTGGCGCAGGTCGCTGATTTGACGGAAAACCGGCGGGGTCAAATCAATGAGACGGCGGAGTTTTTTAGAAGGGCCGCGGTCATTGATGCGGCAGACGGTGTATTTGCCGTTTCTGAGATTTGTCACTTTGACTTTGGTGCCGAATTTGAAATGCCAGCTGGCGCAGGTATGCTTGGAATCGTCAAAGCGCTCGCCGCTGGCCGTGTATTTTTTGATGCCTGGGCTTTTATGGCTGTACCAGGAAGCCGTGCCTTTCAAAGGCGCTGGCTTTTGAGCCGCGGCTTTTGCGCCGGGTGCGGTCAAAAAAGCCAAAAGAAAAAAAACTAAAAAAACTAATGTTTGTCGTAGTGGCAATTCATGAATTGCCACTACAGATTGCCTCAAATTTTGCGTGCACCCGGTTTTCCTGATCCGGACCATATTGCTCTCCTTTCGTTTCTCGCCTTCTCGAGGCAGTCGATACCCGCTATAACCGCATTCTTTGTGCCATTCTCTTAACTCTTTGGAAATAAAGAGTTTCCGGATTTTTTGGCCGCTGCCTGCCAGTCTCAGAAATCTGACAAGCGTCCTATTTGTCCGACAAATTTCCCCCTGAAAAGCGGCCCGTTTCCTTCGTACGCAGATGGCATGCAAATTGATACATCCTAAGCAGAGTGTGAGGTGGTCTATGAAAGAGAAAATTTTAGTGGTGCAGAATGATTGGCTTAAACGGCACTGGGTTGATACCCGGCTGGAAGAACAGGGCTATGAAGTGCTGACAGCCGCCGATGAAATCGAGTTTTGGCAGCAGGCGTTTGATCCTGAATTGGCCGTCATTGTGCTGGACATCCACCGCCGCAACCGGCTGGGCGCGGATATTTACCGGGCCCTTCTTGATTTCGGCATGAACCGCAATGTGCCGATTATTTTTACAACCGGCCTGGCTGAAGACGGCCGGAGCCAGGAAGAAATTATCCGTGATGAAAATTATACGTTTATTTCCAAGCCCGTGGATTTTAAAACCCTCTGCCGGGAAATCGAAAGGTTTCACCGTAAACCGATTGAATACGGCAAGACGCTGGATAAAGCCGGGTAGGCTGGGTGGATGATGACGGGCGCAAAAATCCTGGTGGTCGATGACGATTGGGCGGTCCTCGAGATTTTCCGCATCAAACTCTCGGAATATGGCTATGACGTCCAAACGGCCTCCAGTTTTGAAGAATGCCGTGAGCAGATTGCCGAAAGCAAACCCGAACTTCTAATTCTCGACATCTGGCTTGGCGAGGAAAAGGGCGGCACGCACTTGCATGATGCGCTGATCTGCGAAGGATTTGATCCGAAAACCCCCGTTATTTTTATGAGCTCCTTGGTGGAGTTGGGCACGCCGCCCAAACATGCGGTGCGCGGGGGCCGTTTTGCGCTTTACGGCAAACCGTTTGATTTTGACCAAATGGCCAAAGAGATTCAGAGTTTGACGGGTGACGGCCGGAAAAAAACTGTGCGCCGGAAAATTTCAGCAAAGGCCGCGTTCAAATAAAAACAAACGCGTCTTTGCCGGGGAGGTCACTGTGCGCTCTCTTAAACTCGAATTAGACTGCGAACGGCAGGATGCCCTGCTGCGCCGTTATGGGCGTGCTGCGGCAAAGGTTGTTTCAGAACTGCCCATGGCTTACGGGCTATGGGGCAGGGAGCGGAAAGGGTCTGCGTTTTCAAAAGTCATACAGACCGGTTATTTTCGCGATACGTTTGCATATGTGCGTTTCGGCATAGGTACGGAAAAAATTGTCATTTTCCCGCCGCTCAATGATGCGCTCTTTACAACACACGAAATTGCAGGGTGCCTCTACGCGCTGTTTTATCCGCTGGCAAAAAACTACGAGATTTATGCCGTCAGCCGCAAGCGCAGCCTGCCGGTCGGATGCACAACTTCCGAAATGGCAGCTGATTATGCCGGTGTTTTTGAAGACATCGGGCCGGCGCATGTTCTGGGGGTTTCCCTGGGCGGCATGGTGGCGCAAGTTTTTGCGAAAGATTATCCGCAGTACGTGAAAAAACTCATTATTTTGTCCAGCGCGCACCACATGGGGCCGGAAGGTTTGGATTTTGCGCGGCGCTGGATCCCGTGGGCGCGCGAAGGCGCCTGGAAAAAAATTTATTACGATACGCTGCATTTATCTTACCATACGGTATTTCGGTGGAGTTCCCACGTGCTGGCACCCTATATTCTCGGTCTTTGCCACAAGGCGCAAGATGCCTCCGCTTTTATTATCGCCGGCCAGGCCGGCATGATTCATGACGCCTCTGATTTTTTAGCGGCCATTCAACCACACGCTCTGATCATCGGCGGCACTCGGGATCCGCTCTTTCCGGAATCGCTTTTCCATGAAATGCAGCAGCGGATGCCGCAGGCCCGTCTTTTAATGATCCCAGGGGCGAAGCATGGAGTTTTTGAAGAAAACCGCCGGCATTGCATCGACGTCATCAAAGATTTTCTAGCAGCGTAAAAGGACAATTCATGGCCCTTTTTGCTGTCCTTCGTTTGACTTAAGTTCCGACGCGTGTTACCGTTATCTGTCTTTTCCAGAAAAAAAGTGTATCCTCAATAGCACCTCGAACTAGCCTGCGCGTATGACTGCGGAAAAAACCGAAAGAGATTTTGGCGAACAGCCGCTGGCAAAAATCCTAGCCGCCCTTTCCCTCAAGCCGCATGATCTGGTTGCCGCTTCCACGGAACAGTTGACCCACAAAATGGTGGCGCGCGCTGCCAAAGGCCGCCGTCTGACGCCCAACGCTAAACTGAAAGTTTTGAAGGCCCTGAATAAAGCCTCCGGCAAACAGTATTTGCCCTGCGATCTGTTTAACTACAAATAGGGTAGAGGGGCATTTCAGCAAAAATAGTCAGCTGTCATCCCCGCATGCTTTTGGCAGGGATCTGGCGAACGAGGCTCCGACAAAAGATTTCGAGGGCGACAAAACGTTAGATTCCCGCCAAAAGCATGCGGGAATGACACAGCGCCATCAGCGCTGAGCATGACCGTCTCGGCTTCCACGCAGAGGCGGGAATGACACAGCGCCATCAGCGCTGAGCATGACCGTCTCGGCTTCCATGCAGAGGCGGGAATGACATTTACTGCAGTTGATTTGAGAAGTATTCGCCGTTAGGATAAGCCATGGATTCGGGAGAACTTAAGTTTCCGCTGGACTGCCAGTTCCGGATTATCGCTGAAAACCGCCGCGGTATGTTTTTTGTCATTGAAACCGTCCTGCTGGAGAACGGCGTGACAGCCCCTTTGCAGACTCAGCATGAATCAGCCGGCGGCAAATATCTTTCTTTCAGCGTTGACGTGCGCGTGGAAACGCTCGAAATTATGAACCGTATTGACGCGGCTTTGCGATCAATCGAAGGCGTTAGGATGGTACTGTGAAGCAAGCATTCAGCGTTAAGGAAAATGTTGACAGGGGGTTCGTGAAAGAAAAATATAAACGGATGCTGGCGGGCATGCAGCGAAAGCAAAAAAAAACCGGCGAGAAGTCCGCTGAAAAATGGTTTCTTTATATGTTAAAATGCAGCGATCTTTCGCTGTATACAGGCATCGCCAAGGACATCGATAAACGCTTTAAGGTTCATTCTAGCGGCAAAGGTGCGCGTTATACCCGGACACGTCTGCCGCTTGAAATCGTCTACCGCGAGCCTTGCAAGTCGCGTACCGATGCACTGGTGAGGGAATTTAAAGTTAAAAAGCTGAAGCCGCTGCGCAAACGTCTGCTAGCCGAAGCCTTTAAACAAGGCCCGAAAGCGCTCGCCGTATTTTTAAAAAAGCGGAAAAAAAAGGTAAAAAAGAAAAGGAATAAAAAATCATGAAGCCCAAGCTTTATCAATATGCCGCCTGTCCTTTTTGTAATAAGGTGCGCAGTATTCTGGAATATAAAGGCGTTGATTTTGAGACGATTGAAGTGCATCCGCTGAACAAAAAAGAAATCGCATTTTCGCCGGACTACCGGGCCGTCCCGATTTATATCGATTCCAAGGGCGCGCAGGTCAATGATTCAACGCCGATCATGCGCCGTATTGACGAGGAATTTCCCGAGCCCGGCGTGTTCAGCTGCGGTCCGGCGGAGCAGGCGGAAGAATTAAAATGGCTGGCCTGGTCGGATAAGTTTGTCAAAGGCCTGCCCACGGCGCTTTATGACACGCTGCCCAATGCCCTTAAGTCCTTTGACTACATCACGCAAGTCGGGAAATTCAGCTGGTTTGAGAAGCTGACGATCAAATTTTCCGGGGCCGCGGTCATGACGCTGGTGGCCAAGAAAATTCGTAAGCGTGAAGGCATTGCGCGGCCCGATGATTTTTTACGCCAAAAAGCAGGCGAATGGGTGCAGGGCCTGAACAGCCGGCCATTTATGGGCGGGGAACATCCGAACGGAGCGGACCTTGCTGTTTTTGGAATCACACGCGCCGTTGAAGGCCTGCGTGCGCTCCGCGTGCTGGAAGAGAATAAAGTTTTTTCTGAATGGTATCATCGTACGCAAAACCTGATCTTACGCCGCACAGAAACCGTGAACGTTTAATTTTGTTTGTATTCCATTGTCATCCTGAGCCCGTTGATATTTGAGGGGCGAAGGATCTCAGAACATCTTGCTTTCAGCGTAGAGCCGGTTTCATAAGTATTCATAACCCTAATCGTTAGCGCGTCATTGCGAAGCAGGAAGGCTCTCTCTGAGGCTGAAGCAATCCCATTCTCCCTTCGAGATGGCTTCGTCGCTCGCCAAAAAGCGGCGAGTCTCCCCGCAATGACGATGCGCTGATTAGACTTACAGCGACTTATGAAACCGGCTCTAGTGGCAATTCATGAATTGCCACTACAGAAAACGAAATTCGCTCAGAATGACCCGAACTGTAGGGGTAAACATGCCAGGCCTGGCCCCTACAGCTTGGGATGACAAGTTGATCAAAATAAAAAGGAGATTCCCATGGCCAAAGCCAAAGCACGTCACATTCTCGTCAATGATGAAAAAATCTGCCTTGATCTTAAAAAACAAATCGAAGGCGGCGCGAGTTTTGCCGATCTTGCCGCTAAACATTCGCGCTGCCCGTCCGGAAAAAAAGGCGGAGACCTGGGCGAATTTTTCCGCGGCCAAATGGTGCGTGAATTTGACGAAGTGGTGTTTAAAGATGCCGTGGGTAAAACCCATGGGCCGGTCAAAACGCAGTTTGGCTATCATTTAATTCTGATTGAAAGCCGGCAAGACTAAAGCATCTAGCCCCTAAATTTATGATCATCGCTTTTAACAAGCCCTACGGCGTCCTTTCACAGTTTACGCAGAACGAAGAAAGCCATCGTACCCTCAAAGAATTTAAATTTCCGCGGGACACTTATCCGCTTGGGCGGCTTGATAGGGACAGCGAAGGCTTGCTGCTGTTAAGCGATGAAAAAGACTGGATTGACGATTTTCTGCACCCGCGCCATGCGCACAAACGCACTTATCATGTGCAAGTTGACGGCGCGGTGACTGAAGCAGCCATGATTCAACTGCGCAAGGGGATTATGATTCAGACCGGAAAAACCCTGCCGTGCGATGCGCGCGTTCTCAACCCCGCGCCCCAGTATCCCGAACGGGTTCCGCCCATTCGCGTCCGCAAAGCCATTCCTACCAGCTGGGCTGAGCTCAAACTCACCGAGGGAAAGAATAGGCAGGTCCGCCGCATGACCGCCGCCGTGGGCTTTCCAACCCTGCGGCTCATCCGCTATGCGATCGGCAGCTTTACAATCGAAGGGCTTGTGCCGGGTGCGTGGCGCATCTTGGACGGCGCAGAACGCCTACGCTTGAGGGGGATGCGATGAGTCTTGTGCCGCAAGTTCCGCCGCAGGAAAAGTGGTTTTTTAAAACGCCTTTCGTGATCCTGGCTTTTCTAAGCGCGGGGCCGCTGGCACTTCCGCTGGTCTGGTTTCATCCGCGTTACCCCAGATGGGTTAAACTGGGCGTGAGCATCGTCGTGCTGATTTTGAGTTATTTTCTGGCCCAATGGATCGAACAGACGATGCGAACGATGCTTCAGCAGTATGAGGAAATTTTTGCACTTTTAAAATAAATTAGGGACAGGTCCGCCGTAACTATCTCAACAATAGAGGGTTAGGAGGACCTGTCCCTGTAGGACGCTATGCGCATCAACCGTCTCAACCAGCTTATTGAAAATGGCAAGACCCTGAAGGGCCGCTGGACCTTAGGCAAAAACCACGAGGTCCTCTACCGGGGTGAAGATGAGACGGAAGAAGAAGTCCGCCTTAAGGCGACGCTGATCGCCGCGGAAGCCGGGTTGCTTGTGCTGGGTCTGACACAAAAGAAAACGGACCGCCGCATCGAGACCCATTTGCTTAAACTTTCGGGCATCTGGCAGGCTGATTCCAAAAACCGGCTTACGTTTGAAATTGAAAAAGAGTCCGGCCGCCGCGATATCCTCACGTTTACCGGCTCCTGGGAAGTCAGCAAAACCCACGAAATTATTTATACTTGGGAGACCACCCGTCTTAAAACCAAAACAAAAATCCTGCGCGAATTGGCAATCAAAGGCCATTGGGACCTTGCGGAAAAAAACCGGCTGACCTATTACGTTGGCGGCGACAGTCAAAACGCGCTGCATTTTCGCGGGACTTTCCAATCCAGAAGTCTGCTCGCTAAAGACGGCGAGATTCGTTATCAGGTTGGCGTTGAAATCCGCGGCAAACGCAAGTTGCAGACCGTCGTTTTATCCGGAGTCTGGAAATTTTCGCACAGACTCAGCCTTTTTTTTGAAATAGAATATTCCGATGCCAGCCGCCGTAAAATTAATTTTGGCGGCACGGTGTTGCTGACGCGCAATTCAGAAATTGAAATTCTGCTTATGTCCAAAGACGGCGAGCCTCTCGGCGCGGAAGTGATTTTTACCCGGGATTTTTTCGGCAAAGACGGACGTTTTTTTGTCCGCCTCAAAAAAACCCTCGAAGAATCTGCCGCTGAGGCCGGAGTCGCGCTGACATGGTAAATCCGGGAGATTTAACGCTAATTCAGGCAAAAGCTTTTCTAGCACGCCATGGCGTGGACTGGTCCATGGATCACTTGAAACAGCAAATAAGATACGGCAAAATTAAGTGCCTGCAGGGCAGCGGTCCCCCCAAGATTCCTCAAAATGTTTTGCTGGGAATTGTAAAGGTCCGCAAGGCGCAGCAGCGGCAGTTCTAAGAATGTCTGTCTCCGGCGGTTGATTGAGCGTAGAATAAGCCCATGAACAAAATCTGCTTATGATCTCTCCCTCGAAATTCGAATATCTAGGAAGGTTCAGCCGCAATAAGACCCAGCCGGATTCAACCTCCAATCCTTATGGGCCTTTCGGCAGCCGGGCCAGCCTGAAGAGCATCCATAATTCCTGCGGCCCTTACGGCAGCCGCTGGAGCGAAAACGGATTTGCCAACCCCGTGACGCGAGGCGGCGCAAAATTATACGGTAACAAGGGGCAATTCCTCGGCAATCTGAATTCAAACCGCGCTGATCCGGACTCGATCAGCAATCCCTATGGCCGATACGGCAGCAAATGGTCTTTGCTGAGCGTGAACAATCCTTATGGGGTTTATGGCAGCCTCACCAGCAATCAGAGCGCGAATAACCCTTATGCCACGGATGCGCCCGTGATTCGGGGATGCAAGCAGCGTAAAGCGTCTAGCGCATAGAAGATGCCGCCATGATTTTACTCAACGCTATAATGCTGAACGCTGAACGCTTATTTTACTCATGGTAAGAATCGGTGAGATGAATGATCTCGTGGTAGTCAAAGCCGTTGATTTCGGTCTTTACCTCGACGGCGGCGAAGAATTTGGCGAGATCCTGCTGCCCGCGCGTTATGTCCCCCAAGATTACAAAATCGGCGCAAAGCTGAGAGTTTTTATTTATACGGACTCCGAAGACCGCATGATCGCCACCACCGAAACTCCGAAAGCACAGGTCGGTGAGTTTGCCTGTTTGAAAGTCGTCTACGTTACGCCGATTGGCTGTTTTCTGGACTGGGGCCTCTCTAAAGATTTACTCATGCCGCTGGGGGAGCAAAAGCGCGAAATGCGCGTGGGTGAAACGTGCATCGTGGGTGTTTTCCTGGATATGGCAACAAACCGCGTCGCAGCTTCAGCGCGTTTGACCCAGTTTATGAACCTGACTCCCGCCCATTATAAACCGGAGCAGGAGGTTTCGTTTTTGATTTGCAATAAAACAGCGCTGGGTTACCGTGCGATTATCAACCATGCGCATTGGGGCGTTCTTTTTAACGCCGATGTCTTTGAGCCTTTGAAGGTGGGAAGTGCTAAAAAGGGATTTATTAAACGGGTGCGCGCAGACGGCAAAATCGATTTGGCGTTGCAGAAGCGCGGCGCCGAACAGGTTAAAGACATCGCGGACGTTATTCTGGATAAACTCAAAGCCGAGGGCGGTTTTCTGCCCTTGACCGATAAGACCGGAACAGAAGTGATTTATGAACTGTTTAATGTGAGCAAAAAAACTTATAAGCGGGCGCTGGGCGCGCTTTATAAAAAAAGACAAATTGTCATTTCTGACGACGGCATCCGGCTCGCCTAGCGCGCGTAGAAGAAATACGGATTTGAGAAAGTGCTGTCCGGCAAGCCTCCGAAAGGATACAATAACCCAATGAATTCTGATTCCTCTTCGCCGCTTAATCCCGGCTCGCCTGTTTCTACAACAAGTTCCATAAGCTTTGACGGTCTTGGCATAGCACCGAAGATCCTTGAGACGCTTGATCGGCTCAAATTCGTTACGCCTACGCCGATTCAACAAAAAGCCATTTTGCCCGGTATCGAAGGCAAAGACCTTGTCGGCATTGCTCAGACGGGGACCGGCAAAACTTTGGCTTTTGTCATTCCCATGGTCCAAACCCTGCTGGCCAAAAAGGGCAAGGGCCTTGTGCTCGTGCCCACCCGCGAACTGGCCTCTCAGGTGGATGAAACCTTTCAAAAAATTGCCCGTCCTTTCGGCATGCATAGCGCCGTTGTCATTGGCGGCGCTTCGATGAATGAGCAAATTAAGGCCATTCGCCGGCATCCGGCTGTGATTATTGCAACTCCCGGACGCTTAAATGACCATCTTGAGCAGCGCACGGTGACGTTGAACGATGTGCGTGTGGCCGTGCTGGATGAAGCCGACCGTATGATGGACATGGGCTTTATGCCGCAGATCCGGCGGATCCTGCAGGTCTTGCCCGTAGACCGCCAAACCCTGCTTTTTTCTGCGACCATGCCGGCCGAAATTGCCAAGATGGCGACTTCTTACATGAAACTGCCGCTGAGCATTGAAATCGCGCCTTCCGGCACGCTGGCCGAAAAACTCACGCAGGAACTTTTTATCGTCAAGCGTGAAAGTAAAAATCCGCTGCTTAAAAAAATCCTCGAGCGTTATCACGGCAGTGTTTTAGTTTTTATCCGCACCAAGGCGTCAGCTTGGAAAGTCAACCGCGATATCCGGCAAATGGGTTTTACCGTTGCGGAAATTCATTCGGACCGCTCGCTCGCGCAGCGCCGGGAAGCTTTGGCCGGATTCAAAACCGGTAAATACCGCGTGCTGGTGGCAACAGACATTGCCGCGCGCGGGATTGATGTGACGGGCATTGAATTGGTTGTGAATTACGATTTGCCCGAAGATGCGGAAAATTATGTGCACCGCATCGGCCGCACGGGCCGGGCCGGCCACAAAGGCCATGCAATTTCTTTTGCCACGCCCGATCAAAGCACGGACGTGCGCAGCATCGAACGGCTGATCCGCACGACGCTGCCGGTTTCCGAACACCCGGATATTCCCTCCGAAAAACTTTTCTCGCCAAACCGCATGTCCTTTTCGCCGCGCGGCGCACGCCGCGGCCGCGGCGGCCGGGCGCCCCGCCGGCCTTTCCGCCGCTGAAAAGGCGTCTAAGCAGGCATTACGTAACACGGCTTGAACGCACTTGCCCTGTCAAAGACCGAGCGTCATAAAATCTCCTGCAATATTTCACTCATGGATTTGTGAAAAAGTAAAACAAAGTTCCGGTGGATGAAATTGAACGCGCTGAGTGGTTTATGCGCGATTTTATATGCCGGTTGAAGAAAGGAGAGATGATTCATGAAGGAAATGACTAAATTTTGCGACAAGCTTAAAGAGGAGTTGGGGATTCGGATTAAGATTGCTAGCGTGTTTCATGAAAAACCCGATATTCGCTTTGTTTGAATGTAGCGCGAATAGATAAGTGGCCCCAGCAAAACCCTGGTAGGATTATCAGTCTATCCCTGAGGGCCCCGTTCCTGGCTGGACGCGATAATAAGAGTCCGACCGGCAAAGGAGATTGAGGCTTGCGGGAAAGGATTCATGAAACGCGATATTGTGGTGATGGGTGCTTCGGCAGGCGGGGTAGAAGCTTTGCAGAAAGTTGTCCGCGGCCTGCCCAAGAAATTCAACGCTTCCTTATTTGTTGTTCTGCACCTTGGAAAAGAAAGTTTCCTGCCTGAAATTCTGCAGTCGCGCACTGCTCTGCCCGTGGCCTGGGCCAAAGACCTTGAAAAAATAAAGCCCGGCCGTATTTATGCAGCGCCGTTTAATTCTCACCTGATGCTCGAGCTGGGAACAGTCCGCCTTGTGCACGGGCCGAAAGAGAACAATCATTTGCCGGCGATTGACCCCTTGTTTCGCAGTGCTGCGAGCGTGTATGGGCCCAGAGTCATTGGCGTTGTGCTTTCCGGAACTCTTGACGATGGAACGGCGGGGCTGATGACGATCAAAGCAAAAGGAGGGCAGGCGGTCATCCAAGATTCCAAGGACGCGCTTTTTCCTGAAATGCCGCTCAATGCTATGAAATACATCAAACCTGATTTTGTGCTGCCCGCCGCTCAAATAGGCGCGATGCTGGGCCGCTTGGCCGATGCGGCGATTGAAAAAGAACTGCGGACTGCTGGGCTGAAGGAAGTGAAAAGAAATCATACGCCGTTTACCTGCCCTACGTGCCAGGGCGTTCTGTCAGAATACTTGCATGGAAACTTGCTGCAATACAGCTGCGAGGTTGGCCATAAATTTTCGCCGGAAACGCTGCTTAAGGAACAATCGGGCGCCTTGGAGTCGGCGCTTTGGTCGGCTTACCGTGCTCTCGAAGAAGATATCACGCTGGCCCAGCGCCTGGCCTCTTCCGCACGCGAGCGGGGAGACTACCGCATGGCGCGGCGCCTTGAAAATCATGGGCGGCAGCTGCTCCGCCACTCGGGCCTTTTCCGCAGAGTGCTGCATATCACCGCGCCTTCGCCTGTGTAAATAAGGCTATATTAAAATTTATTTAGCTTATACAATAGAGAACCCTGGCATATGAGGATCAGGCGGTTTCATGAGCAAAAACCCCTACGATTTCAGAAGAAAAACCTCCCGAAAAACCCTTTCCAACCCGATCAAAAAAAACCCCAAGACAACTCACAAAACGTCTTTGAGAGATTTTTTCCCCGTGGTGGGCATCGGGGCGTCGGCCGGGGGATTTGAAGCTTTTACACGTGTGCTTAAAAGTCTGCCGCAGGACACGGGCATGGCCTTCATTTTTGTCCAGCACTTAGACCCTCATCACGAGAGCATGCTGACCACGCTGCTTGCGCGCACGACTGCGATGCCGGTGATTGAAGTCAAAAACGGCATGCGCCTCGAACCCAACCGTATTTATGTCATGCCGTCGAATGTCAAAATGATTCTTTCGCGCGGCGTCTTAAAACTCTCGCCCCGCGGCGCGCCGTCTGCGAAGGACAGGCCCATTGATTCTTTTTTCCGTTCGCTGGCCCAAGACCAGGGCAGCCAGGCGATCGGCATCGTGCTTTCAGGTACGGCTTCTGACGGCGCCTTGGGCATCAAAACCATCAAGGAAGAGGGCGGCATTACCTTTGCCCAGGAAGAAAGATCGGCGAAATACGACAGTATGCCCCGCAATGCGATTGCGACGGGCTGTGTTGATTTTGTGCTGCCGCCGGCCAGGATCGCCGAAGAAATCGGCCGGATTGCGCGGCATCCTTACGTGGGCCGGCTGCGATCTGAAAAAGAAAGCGGCGCAGACAAAGAAGACGGGCAGCCTTCCGCGCAGGAGCAGGAAGCGTTTTCCAAGATTTTTGCCCTTTTAAGGGGAGCGACGGGAGTCGACTTTACCCATTACAAACACACCACGGTGCGCCGGCGTATTCTCAGGCGCCTGATGCTGCAGAAACTCGAGAAGCTGGATGATTATATTCAATTTCTGCGTGAAAAACGCGAGGAAGTGCTTGCGCTCTATCAAGACATTCTAATCAACGTGACTTCTTTTTTCCGCGACCCCGAAACATTCGAAGCGCTGGAAAAAAAGGTTTTCTCGCGCCTCGTGCGGCCAGGTATTCCGACGGATGAGCCCATCCGCATTTGGGTGCCGGGTTGTTCCACGGGCGAGGAGGCTTATTCGATGGCGATTGCGCTGGTGGAATATTTAGCGCAGCAGTCATCAGAAGTGCCGATTCAGATTTTTGCCACAGACATCAATGAGGCCGCTTTGGAAAAAGCGCGCCGCGGCGTTTACCCGGAAAGCATTTCATTGGATGTGCCGGCTTCTCTTCTGAAGCGCTATTTCGTGAAAGCCGGCGGCGGGTATCAAATCGTCAAACGCATCCGCGACCTGTGCATTTTTTCGCGGCAGAATGTGGCCAAAGACCCGCCTTTTTCAAAAATGGACATCATCACCTGCCGAAATCTTTTGATTTATCTGGGACAGATTCTGCAGAAAAGGGCCCTGTCCGTTTTTCATTATGCGCTGAAGCCGGCCGGTTTTTTAGTGCTCGGAAATTCCGAGACGATCGGCAGTTTCTCTGACCTTTTTTCCCATGAAGATAAAAAACATAAAATTTATTCAAAGAAATCCATCCATGCGCCGCTGAGCCTGTCGTTTTCTAAAGGCGATGCCGGTATTTTTGACCGCGACAGCAAGAAAAGCGCCGGCGCAGCGGAAGAGGAAGGCAAAAGTTTCGATGTGCGCCGCGAAGCCGACCGGATTCTTTTGGCGCGCTATGCTCCGGCAGGTGTGATTGTCAATGATGCGCTGCACGTCATCCATTTTCGCGGAAGCACCAAGGATTATCTGGAGCATCCGCCGGGATCGCCCGACCTGAATCTTTATAACATGGTGCGTGAAGGCCTGCTGCCCGAACTGCGGAACGCTTTTACGAAAGCTAAACGCGAAGACATTCCCTTCCGCAAAGAGCAGATCCGTTTTAAAGAACACGGGGATTACAAGAAAATAAACCTGGAGGTGATTCCGCTCAAAAGCCCCCTGACTAAGGAGCGGTTTTTTCTCGTGATCTTCGAAGAATTTTTTCCTTACAGCGGGCCGGCTGAGGCCAAAGCGTCCAAACCCAAAGACGTTTCTAAAAAGAAAGACGCGGGACGCCATGAAGTGGTGCGGCTGAAGCAGGAACTTGACGCGACTAAAGACTACTTGCAGACCATTATTGAGGATCAGCAGGCCGTCAACGAGGAAATCAAATCGGCAAACGAAGAAATCCAGTCGAGCAATGAAGAACTCCAGAGCATGAACGAGGAACTGGACACGGCCAAGGAAGAGTTGCAATCCACTAACGAGGAATTGACGACCGTCAACGAAGAGTTGCAAACCCGCAACTGGGAGCTTTCGCAACTCAACAACGACTTGAACAACCTGCTGGCCAGCGTGAATATTCCCATTATCATCCTGGGGCCCGATTTGCGAATCCGGCGTTTCACGGCGTTGACGGAAAAAGTCCTTAATTTGATTCCGACCGATGTGGGCCGGCCCATCAGTGACATCAAGCCCAACATACTGATTGAAAATTTCGAAACAATCGTATCGGAGGTCATCGATTCGCTGATGGTCAAAGAATTTGAGGTGCAGGACAAGCAGGGCCATTGGTATTCAATGCGTCTGAGGCCGTATAAAACCATGGAAAATAAAATCGACGGCGTCATTATCGCCTTTATCGATATCGACATGCTCAAGCGGCACTCGGAAGAACTGCGCGAAACGCGCAATTACACCCAAGCGGTGTTCGGCATCTTTAAAGAGCCCCTGCTGGTGCTTGACCGCGATTTGAACATCAAAATGGCCAACCGCGCTTTTTATCAAACTTTCAGGATTGCTAAGGAAGAAATCAAGGGGAAATCCTTAAGCCAGCTTGGCAGCGGCCGTTGGGACGGCGCCAAGCTCAAGTCGATTTTTCAGGGCAAAGCAGACCACGTGGAAGTGACGATCGACCAGCCCTTTTTGGACCTGGAACAGAAAGAAATTTCATTCACGGCTTCGCGCGTTTTGGGAGAAGACGCGCAGACCCCTTTTATTTTGCTGACGCTGAGGCCCCGAAAGTGAGATCGATGACAAAAAACACAAAGCAAGAATTGCGGAGCATGGTTGAAGAACTGCAAACCTACCGCGAAGAACTCCAAGCGCAGAATCACGAACTGCGGCAGATGCGCGAAAAACTGGAGGCGTCGCGGGACCGTTATGCCCGGCTTTTTGATTTTGCGCCGATCGGGTATATCAGCTTTGACCGCGGTGGATGCATTCAGGAAATCAATTTGACCGCGGCCGGGATTTTAAATCAGGAACGAGTGGGTTTGATCGGAAAGCCGTTCATTCCGTATGTCGTCAAACAAGACGTAAAACTCTTTTTGAATCATCTCAACCGTTGTAAAAAAGAGACGGGAAAAATTACGACTGAGATTTCTCTGACGGGTTTTCGCAAGAACGTCATTGCGGTCGAACTCACCACGGTCGCCGGCGCTGACCCTGAAATTTATACCGAGTGTTTTCAGACCGCCATGATTGACATTTCAGCGCGCAAACTGGCGGAAGCCAAACTTCAAGAAGCGTACGATGAACTTGAGAAGCGGGTCGAAGAAAGAACCTGTGAACTCAAGGAAGCGCAGGAACAGCTTGAAAAACACGCCGGTCAGTTGATGAAGTCCAATCTCGAATTGGAGCAATTTGCCTACGTGGCTTCGCATGATTTAAAAGAACCTTTGCGGATGATCGCCAGTTATGCAGAGCTGCTCGAGTTTTCTTCCAAGGAAAAACTGGAAGAGGAGCCGCGGACATTTCTTAAATTTATCCGTTCGGGCGCGGCTCGCGCCCAGCAGCTAGTCGAAGAATTGCTCGAATATGCAGCGCTTGGCGGGCGCGGTAAATTTCAGGTCGTCGCTCTGGAAATGGTTTTAAAAAATGCGCTGACGGCCTTGGACCTGTTCATCCGCGAAACGAACGCGCAAGTGCTCTGCGACCCGCTGCCGGAAGTGAAGGGCGATCCGGGGCAGCTGGCCCAGTTATTTCAGAACTTGATTGCAAACTCGTTGAAATACCGCCAGGAAGCAGTCAAAATCAGGATTTCAGTGAGCCGGGAAAGCAATGAATGGATTTTCAGGGTCAAAGACAACGGTATCGGTATTGACCTGCAGTTTGCAGACAAAATTTTCAAAGTTTTTCAACGCCTTCATGGCAAACATGAATACGAAGGGACAGGCATCGGCCTGGCCATTTGCAAAAAAATAACCGAACTTCACGGCGGCAGAATATGGTTCAATTCGAAAATCGGCAAGGGTTCCACCTTTTATTTTTCGCTGCCCGTCGTTTCAGACAACCCCGTCTTCGCTTAACCCGGCGCAGACTAATCTTCGGTTTTATATTATGGCTCCTGCGGCTTTTTCAATCCTGCTTACCGATGACGATGCGCACTTCCATTTTTTGTTGAAGCGCATGTTCGAACTTTGTAGTGTCCCTCACGAAATTATTTTTTTGATGGATGGTGTGCAGCTGCTTGAATTTTTAGACCGTCCGCAAAGGCCCCGCCTCGACTGCATCGTGATCGATCTCAACATGCCCCGCAAAAACGGGTTTGAAGCGCTTTTGGAAATCCGGAAAAAAAATCTAGCCCGAAATACCCCCATTGTCGTCGCTTCGCACGCCAGCGGCGAGCACCAAGCGGAAAAAGCCATAGGCTTAGGCGCCCAACTCTATCTCGAAAAACCCTCCGGTATTGACGAATTCAAGACTTTTATCGCAAAACTGCTTGAAACTGCGGAAACACGCTGAATCCATAGTGCCAGGGGCAATTCATGAATTTCTACTAGAGCCGGTTTCATAAGTATTCATAACCCTAATCGTTAGCGCGTCATTGCGAAGCAGGAAGGCTCTCTCTGAGGCTGAAGCAATCCCATTCTCCCTTTGAGATTGCTTCGTCGCTCGCCAAAAAGCGGCGAGTCTCCCCGCAATGACGATGCGCTGATTAGACTTACAGCGACTTATGAAACCGCATACGGCGTTAGCCTTTAATAAAATAATTCTTAACTCGAGTTTGGCATTTTTCAGGAATTCCTTCTTCCCCCTTGGGGGAGAAGGTCAGGATGAGGGGGCTGATCGCTTGAATTTCCCCTCACCCTAACCCTCTCCCCACAGGGTAGAGGGAAAAGCGCCAAACTCAAGATTCTTAATTTATTGAAGGAGAGGGAAAAAGGCAGCTGTTAAGCCGCCGGTGTAAACCTGCCGATATACTCAAGCATGAATTTTTTACAATCAGTCATTTTAGGGGTGGTGGAAGGAGTAACGGAATTTCTACCCATTTCGTCCACCGGTCATTTGATCTTGACGGCCCGGCTGCTGGGGCTTGAACAAGATCATTTTTTGACCAGCTTTGAAATCGCGATCCAGCTCGGGGCGATTTTGTCGGTGGTGGTTTTATACTGGAAGCAGCTTTTGTGCAGCTGGAAAGTCGCAAGCCGGGTGGCCGCGGCCTTTATTCCCACGGCCGTGCTGGGATTGGTTTTCTACAAAATCATCAAAAAAATCATGCTGAACGGCGAGCCTGTGGTGTTGTGGACGCTTTTTCTGGGCGGTATTTTTATGATTGTTTTCGAAAGGTTCTACCGTGAAAAAGAAAATAGCGTAGAAAATTTGGAGTCGATCACATACAAACAGGCCGCGCTGATCGGCGTTTTTCAGTCTATGGCCATGGTTCCGGGAGTTTCGCGCGCGGCGGCCACGATCTGCGGCGGCCTGCTGCTGGGGCTTAAACGCAGGACGATTGTGGAGTTTTCATTCCTGCTGGCCGTCCCGACCATGCTGGCCGCAACCGCACTGGACTTGCTGAAGAATTCGGAGAGTTTTTCGCAAGGGCAGTGGGGGTTTTTGGCCGCCGGTTTTGCAGTCTCGTTCGTGACGGCTATTTTAAGCATCCGCTGGCTGCTGGGGTGGATCCGCAGCCATAGTTTTCAAGCCTTCGGCTTTTACCGCATGGCGGCCGCCGCTGCGTTTTTCTTCTTTGTCTACAGCCGCACTACTTAAAGATCCGCGGCGCCATTTTTTTGTAGGTGTTGATCTTGGCGACGACTTCTTGTCCCGGATAGCAGCCCTTTGTTTCGCTTGCCGCCGTTTTGTCCAGCCCTGTCTCATTTAAAAACCAGTTCTCATCAAAATCAATTTTAAAACGCGGAATTCTTTGCGCGAGCCGCACCTGTTCAAACGCGGCATGGCCGCAAAGTGTAAGGTCCAAGATTTTTAGCTTTTCTGCCGTTGCTGCGGTATCGCCGGTGCGAATGAAAAGATGAACAGCGGGCATACCGGAGAGCGATGCATGTCTGTCCAGCACAGCCGTGTGTCCGAAAGTAAATAAGGCCTTGAGTTTTGAAAACAAAGCCGGGCTTTGCGGTCCGTCGAAACTCAGATGAATCATGTCAAAGGTATTGTCATTCAAAATAACATCATCGGTAATGATGAATTTAGCCAAGAGTTTTATAGCATCAGCGGCCAGGCCCGGTTCGGTATCCAAGAGCAGGGAATTTTCGAATGCAAAAACCCTGAAATCCGCCAGGCATTTGCCTTGCGCGGAAAGCAGTAAGGTGCGTTTGCCGCTGCCGTCGGCTATCGCGCGTATGTCATTGGTCAGCATATTGTTTAAAAATGCCGTGCGGTCATTGCCCGTGACGAGGATTTTGCCGCGGTGCGATTGATCGGTCAGTCCGCATGTCTGAGTCAGGCTGGCGCGTTCCAGTTCAGCGCCGGCAAACGAGGCGGGAATTTTCCAACCCTGTTCTTCGATCCAGTGCGCGCCCTGTGCCTGCCAGAAATTCTCAAGCGGAAGCGCGCGCATTAATTTTTCTCCGCAAGATAATCGGCAATTTTCTTATGGGGTGAAGGGAAGGCAAATTGATCCAGCCGCGAGATGGGCGTCCAACGGTGCCCGGGCAGCGCAAGTTTTTGTGCGGATTTGGCCGGCAGGCGGGCTTCAAAGACGCTCAGCCGGATGGAATATTTCGTAAAGCCGTGTTTGATTTCAAGGCAGTGCGCGTCCGGCAACTGTTGAATCTTAAAACGACCGGCCACTTCCTGAAGGGACGCTCCGAATGGAAACATCCACAGCCCGCCCCAGCGCGCGGCGTGCGGCTGCTGTCCGATCAAGACTTCGTTGCGCGGATTTTTCAAGATTAAGGCAGCGGTGTTCAATTTTTGCAGTTTTTCTTTCTGGAGTTTGACCGGAAACTTTTCAGGATGGCCCAAGGCCCGGGCCTTACATTCGGAAGATACCGGACAGACCAGGCAGGCCGGATTGTTGGGCAGGCAGAGGATTGCGCCGAGTTCCATCATGGCTTGATTAAAATCGCCGGCATGCTGGTCAGGCACAAGTCCTGCGGCAAAGTCCCAGATAGCTTTGAGCGTATCTGTGCGGCCCACATCTTTTTTGATGGCATAGAGCCGGGTAAGAATGCGGATCACATTGCCATCCACCAACGGCACCGGTTTTTGAAAGGCAATGCTGGCAATGGCGCCGGCCGTGTACCGGCCGATGCCGGGTATTTTGAGCAGGCCTTCGGGATCTGCTGGGATTTTTCCGGCAAGTTCCTGCCGCACAAACTTGGCTGCGGCATGCAGCATTTTGACGCGGCGGTAATAGCCCAGCCCGGCCCAGTATTTCATGACTTCATCGAGTGGCGCGTCAGCCAGCGAGGCCAGTGTGGGAAAACGCGTCAGCCAGCGCTTGTAATAGGGAATCACCGTTTGCACTTGCGTCTGCTGGAGCATGATTTCAGAAACCCAAATTTTGTAAGGATCGCGGGTGTGCCGCCACGGCAGGTCGCGGGCATTTTTGCGATACCAGGCTAGCAATTTTTGACGGACGGAATGGGCATTGGAAGGCATGCCGTGTATCTTATCCGCGCGTCCGTCAGCGCGCAAGTGCTGAGGACAGTATGCCGATAGATAGACCTATGATTACGTCGCTTTTATTTTTTCCGGACAAAGAGATCATTGAGCGGCCCGGCGACTACGGGCTTACAGCAGAGGACGTATTTCCGATGAGCGCGGACGGCGTCAAACTGCACGGCTGGTATTTTCAGGCGCGTGAAAACAAAGGGGCGCTGCTTTTTCTGCACGGCAATGCCGGGAATATTTCCGGCCGCGTTCACAAAGTCACAGGCTGGGTCAAACGCGGCATCAGCGTGCTGCTGATCGATTACCGGGGTTATGGCCAGAGCGGGGGCGCAATCCAGCAGGGGGATGACATTGTTCGGGACGCCCAAGCCGGATTGGATTGGCTCATAAACAGGGGCTCGCGCGGACCTGTCCCTGTCATCTTGTACGGCGAATCGCTCGGCAGTCATCCGGCCGTCCGGCTTGCGGTTAAACATAAAACAGCCGGGCTTGTTTTGGAAGCGCCATTTACGGCCTTTACGGATTTGGCCGCGATTCATTATCCGGCTTTGCCCAAATTCATGACGGAATCGCTCTTGAAAGATTTCCGTTTTGACAATCTGGGCCAGATTGCAAAAATTCAAGCCCCGCTTTTTGTGATTCATGGAACGGATGACGCCACCTGCCCCTATGCCATGGGGCAGCGTCTTTTTGGCGAAGCCCCGCAGCCCAAAGAATTTTTCAGTGTGCCGCATGCCGGCCACAATAACCTCCCGGAATGCGCTGGGGAAGACTTTTGGAAGAAACCGTGTGGTTTTTTAAAAAAAGAAAACCGGCTTTCTTAATTATTCCGCCGTCGCCGCGCTTTCCCGGAAGCGGCGGGGACGAAGCGATTGTGCTTTCCGCCATGGACCTGCTCAAAATGAAAGGCGGTGCGGCTGAGATTCATTTAGCCGCAGCCGAGCCCGCCCATCCGGGATGGCATTTTGCAGCCGCAGAAAAAATCCGCCTAATCCGTCTTGCATCCCTGAATGCCGCAACGCTGAGAAAGTATCAAAGGGTTTATTGGTTCGGTGCCGACACGGCAGATGGAGCTTTCGGTGTTCAAGGCGCGCTTGACCGCTGCGCGTATCTTAACGCGGCCGCCGCTGCCGGCGTGCCTGCAAAACTTACCAACTTCAGCTTTCGTGAAAAGGTTGAAGCGCCTATCCTGCAGCAAATGCGCCGTTTTTACGAACAAGGCGTCTCTTTGTCGCTGCGCGACAAGTTGAGTCTGGATCGTTTTAGCAAAGCCGTCGGAGTGCCTGCGGATTTTGCAGCCGACATCGCTTTTTTATTGAAGCCGGGGCCTGTCCCTGTAAATATTTTGAGATGGATTGAGAACCATAAAAAACAGGGGAGAAAAGTGGTGGGAATCAATCCTCATGGATTTGCTCCGGCACTGCTTGCCGGACTAATCAATGCCAGTACGCAAACCGCCTTTATTTTTATTCCCCATGACAACCGTAAAAATTATGATGAGGCAGGGCTAATTAAAACTCTGTGCGGCCGGCTGACTTTAAATCCGGATTATTTTTTGGCCCTGGAGTTTTTGAATGCGCGGGCCCTCCGTGGTTTGTGCGCTCATTTGGATATGGTCATCACCGGAAGAATGCATCTGGCGGTTGCGGCGTTCAGCCAATGGGTTCCTCCGGTGGGCCGCGAGTATAACGCCAAATTCCGCGGTTTATATCAGCTGTTCGGCGCTGAGGAACTTTTATTGCTAAACGAAAATCCGAATGCGCTGCAAGATCTTATGAGTAAGGTCCTTACGGATGCGGGTTTTAAAATAAAAATCGCAGCGCGGCTGGATGAGGTCAAAGCCTCCGCGCTCAATCATCTGGATCTCCCGTGACACCGCAGAGAGAGTTTGTTTTATTTTTCCCGCATTATCCGAAAAATCCCTATCAGGAGATTTTGCGGCAGTCTTTGGCGAAAGAAGGAATAGAGGTGCATCTGGCCGACGGCCGCTGGAGATCAATCCTCTCTTTTTGCAGTAAGTACCCCGCGCGCCGCAGTGTTTATCATATTCACTGGATCCACCCTTTTTTGAAAGAGCCCAGCCGGTTTCTTTGCGGTGTCCGGGCGGCCGGTTTTTTGCTGCTGTTTTTGGGCCTCAAGGTGCGTGGGAGCAAATTATTTTGGACGGTGCATAATCTTTATTCGCACGATTTACCGCATCCGGGGAGCGAACGGGTATTCCGGAGCATGCTTGCGCGCATAGCCGACGGCCTGTTTGTGCATAGCGCAAGCGCGGTGAATGCGGTAAGTCAGGAATACGGCTGTCCGTCCGCAAAAATCACGGTCATTGCAAATCCGCATTACATCGATTTCTATCCCAATCATAATAGCCGGGAGGAAGCCCGCAGAAAAATGAATGCGGCGCCGGACACCTTTGTGCTGCTTTATTTCGGATTGATCCGCGCTTACAAGGGCCTGGATCTGCTGATTGAGGCATTCCAGGAACTTGGGCCGCAGGTCCAATTAGTAATTGCGGGTTATGCCCGAAGAGATGACAAATTCCTGCAGCGGCTTTTAAAACTTGCCGCAAAAAAACCGGGAATCCGCATCCATCCTCGTTTTATCAAGGACGAGGAAGTGCAGGATTTTTTTAATGCCTGCGATGCGGTGGCCTTGCCGTTTAAGAAGATCTTAAATTCAGGCTCCCTTCTGCTGGGCATGTCTTTCGCAAAACCCTGTATTGTCCCGGCGTTTGAAGGCGTGGCAGCCGTCGTAGATGAAAAGTCAGGATTTTTATATGATCCGGCAGATCCGCAGGGCCTTAAAAAGAAATTGCAGGAGGCTTTCCTGAACCGGCGGCTTTTAGCTGAAAAAGGCCGGGCAGCTTTCGAAAAAGCCCGGGAAAAGCATGCGCCGGCAAAAATAGCCAGCATTATGGCGCGGGTGTATCAAACCTTCTGACGGAGTAATGCGAGAATGGCTTTGTGAATGCGGCCATTGGAGGCGACCATGGAGGGTTCGGGAAGAGTCAGCGGCGCGCCGGAGTAGTCGCTTAGTTTTCCGCCCGCCTCACTGAGAATCAGCATGCCGGCGGCTTTGTCCCACGGCGAGAGTTTGGCTTCCCAATAACCGTCAAAGCGGCCGCAGGCCACGTAGCAGAGATCAATCGCGGCCGAACCCAGCCGGCGGATTTCACGCGCCTTCATCAGGAACTCGCGGAAAGGACGCAGATATTGATCGGGGTCTTTACGGCGGTCATAAGGAAAGCCGGTGGCGAGCAGAGCCTCGCTGAGATCTTTGGTTTTTGAAACCTTAATTTTTGTTCCATTCAAAAAAGCGCCCCGTCCTTTTTCAGCAAAAAAGAGTTCGTCACGCGTTGGATCATACACGCCACCCAGCTTGACGACGCCCTTTTCTTCATACGCAATCGAAACGCTGCAGACCGGCAGGCTGTGGGCAAAGTTGGTGGTGCCGTCAATGGGATCAATGATCCAGCGGCAGGGGGAATTTGCGCCTTGCCCGCTTTTGAGACTTGCGCCGGACTCTTCGGCCAGGAAAGAATGATCCGGAAAGGCGCGGTGGATAGTCCGTATGATCAAACGCTCAGCAGCGCAGTCGACTTCGGTTACAAGGTCGATTTCGCCCTTCTTGGAAATGACTTTGCGCCGGGTGATCGACTTGCGGACAAGCTTGCCTGCCTTTTTGAGAGCTAGGAACAGGGTTCTTTTCAATTTGGCATTATTCATATAAAATGAATAACTTATGTAACAGTTTGGGTGTGGAAAGTCAAGAGCACCCCGGATTCCCGCCAAAAGCATGCGGGAATGACACAGCGCCAACAGCGCTGAGCATGACTGTCTCGGCTTCCACGCAGAGGCGGGAATGACAAAAGCGAACGCAAGCGAGGCATTCATGGCAAAATATACAGTTACATTAATTCCCGGCGACGGCATCGGTCCTGAAATTGCAGACGTCACACGCAAATGCATCGATGCCACGGGCGTCCAGATTGATTGGGACGTTCAACATGCGGGCGTGGATGTCATGGCCAAAGAAGGCACGCCTTTGCCGGACCGCGTGCTTGAATCCATCCGCAAAAATAAAGTCGCGCTGAAATCTCCTATTACGACGCCCGTCGGCACCGGTTTTCGTTCCGTCAACGTGGCTTTGCGCAAAGAACTCGATCTGTATGCTTGTGTGCGCCCCTGCAAAAGCTATGAGGGCGTGCGCTCGCGCTATAAAAATATCGACCTCGTGATCGTGCGTGAAAATACCGAAGACCTCTACGCCGGCATCGAATTCCAAAAAGGCACTAAGGAAGCCGGCGAGGTGATCGAGTTTATCAATAAATACTCGCCCAAGAAAATCCGTCCAGATTCCGGCGTCAGTATCAAGCCGATTTCCGTTTTTTGCTCGGAGCGCATTGTGCGGCACGCCTTTGAATATGCGCGTAAATACAAACGTAAAAAAGTCACGGCCGTACACAAGGCCAACATTATGAAATTTTCAGACGGTTTGTTTCTGGAAGTGGCGCGCGAAGTGGCCAAGAAATATCCGGACATCGAGTTTGATGACCGCATTGTTGACAACATGTCCATGCAGTTGGTCCAGATGCCCGAACTTTATGACGTGCTGGTGCTGCCCAACCTTTACGGTGATATTCTTTCGGACCTCTGCGCCGGTTTGATCGGCGGCCTGGGTGTTGCGCCCGGCGCCAATATCGGCGAAAAAGGCGCGCTTTTCGAAGCGACCCACGGTTCGGCGCCCAAGTACAAAGGCCTGAACAAAGTCAATCCCACAGCCGTGATTTTGTCCGGCGCGCTGATGCTCGAACATCTCGGCGAAACCGCCGCAGCCCAGCGCCTTGAAAACGCCGTGGCCGACGTTATCCGCGAAGGCAAAAACGTGACCTATGACATGAAAGCCGATAAAAACGACCCCACGGCCGTCGGCACCAAAGAAATGGGCGATGCCATCATCGCCCGGATGACTCAGCTCCAACAGCGCTGAGTCCATAAAAAGCGCACTGCTTCCGTTAAGCAGGACGCCTATGAGAAAAATTGGATTTTATGAAGCTGTTGAGAAGTATGCTGGCGGCATTTTTAAGAAGCGCCCCGTCTTTTAAGGGTAAAGGACGAATAGCGCGCATCGTCAATAATGCTTTCAATTATTTCGGCGCAGAACCGATTGTGTCCGCGCAAATGAAAAATGGAACACAGATGCGGCTGGATCTTCGAGCGGAAACAGAATTTCCGACGTACTACACAGGTGATTATGACGAAAATTTGCTTCGGCAAGCTGTTCTATTTACAGGTAAAGATGGGGTTTTTGTAGATGTCGGAGCCAACATTGGTTTTTGGTCTGTTGCAGTCGGACATTTCATAAAGCAAGGCGGAGGATCGGGGCGCGTTCTCAGTTTCGAACCTCTCCTGGAAAACCATCAAAGATTAGTAGAAAATATAGCTCTCAATCAGCTCTCGCAGATCTGCGCGGCGTATCATCTGGGTTTGTCCGACAGCGCCCGGGAAGCAGGGTTGGTGCTGCGGAAAGATTTTTCAGCGGGTTCGAACACGGGCAATGCCAGCATCGCCATCCATGACCGGATAGACAAAGGGTTCAAATCGGTAAAAATTAAATTGGCGAGGTTTGACGATGAGTGGGGCCCATTAGAAGTCGAATACAAAAAAATTGATTTTATAAAAGTGGATATCGAAGGGCATGAAGACTATTTTTTGGCAGGAGCGGCCAAGGCCCTTCAAAAGTACCGGCCGGTGATTCTTCTGGAAGTGAATAAGTTTTTCTATGAAGCGCGAGGCGTAGACGTTGACCGCGTTCTGAGAGAGTCCATGCCGCCCCATTATTTGATTTTTAAAAAACAAGGTCGGCATTGGAAAGAGATTCATTCGTTTGATGAATGCTCGAATGTAGATAATGTTTTTTTAGCTCCCGAAGAAAATGGGCAAATAAAAAAGATGCACGGCATTTAATACAAGAGAGGCTGCAGACATGGCAAATCCAAAAGTAACGGTGGTGGGTGCGGGTTTTGTGGGTGCGACAACGGCCCAGCGGCTGGTTGAGAAAGAATTGGCCGATGTGGTTTTGATTGACGTGGTGGAGGGCATGCCGCAGGGCAAAGCTCTCGACATGATGGAGTCAGCGCCGGTCGAAGGATTTCATACGCGCATTACGGGCACCAATGATTATGCCGACACCAAAAATTCGGACGTGGTCGTCATCACCGCAGGCTTGGCCCGCAAGCCGGGCATGAGCCGCGATGATCTCTTGCTGAAAAACGCCGAGATTGTGGGCGGCATTGTCGAGCAGTGCGCGGCCCATTCGCCGCGCGCCATTATCATCACGGTCACCAATCCGCTGGATGCGATGACGTATCTGGCCTGGAAAAAATCCGGTTTTGCCAACTCCAGAGTTTTGGGGATGGCCGGAGTTTTGGATTCCGCGCGTTATGCGTATTTTTTGTCGGAAGAACTGCTGTGCAAACCGGGCGATGTCGAGGCGCTGGTCTTCGGCGGACACGGCGATGAAATGGTGCCTGTGCCGCAGCTCACCAAGGTTAAAGGCCGTCCGGTCACAGAACTTTTAGAGCCGGAGGTGATCGAGAAAATCAATCAGCGCGCCCGTGTAGGCGGCGCTGAAATCGTGGCCTTACTCAAGACGGGCAGCGCCTATTACGCGCCGTCTTCTTCGGTAGTCCAGATGGTCAAAGCAATTGTGCAAAATACGGCGGAGATCCTGCCGTGCTGCGTTTACATGACCGGCCAATACGGCATTAAAGACGTCTATTGCGGCGTGCCTGCGCGCCTGGGCCGCGAAGGTGTTTTGGAAATTCCGGAATATAAACTGACGGACGATCAGAAAAAAGCCCTCGCTGCCTCTGCTGAACAAGTGCGCGAGAATTGTGCGAAATTGCAAAAGCAGTGATTGGCGATTAGAAGCGGTTTCATAAGTCATTCTAAGTCTAATCACCGTTTCGTCATTGCGAGGCGCACGCTGCTTTTTAGCGTACGCCGAAGCAATCTCAAGAGCAAACGAGATTGCTTCGGCTTCAAATTGAACGTTGCCTCGCAATGACGAGGCAACGGCTAGAGTTACAATGACTTATGAAACCGCTTCTATTGACTGGTGATTCAAAATTGGCAGGGAGTATGGTTTTGATAAATCGAATAACGCTCTATGCGCTGTTTAGCATTCATTCTTTGTTCACCGAACCCCAATCACCGGTCACTGATCACTGATCACTGAACTCTCCTATGGATTCTTTCAAAAGCAAATCGATTCTTAAAGTTGATTCCCACGCGCACACGATTTTCCGGCTCGATGCTTTGAAAAAAGCAGGTTTTGCACTGGAGCGCCTGCCTTATTCCATCCGCATCCTGATCGAAAACCTGCTGCGCACCGAAGACGGCAAGAGCGTCACCCGCAACGACATTGAAACCCTTGCGCAATGGGACCCTTCCAAAAAATCGGATAAAGAAATTGCATTTACGCCTGCGCGCGTGCTGCTGCAGGACTTTACCGGCGTGCCGGCGGTTGTCGATCTAGCGGCCATGCGCGATGCCATGGCCAAAATGGGCGGGGATCCGACCAAAATTAATCCGCTGGAATCCGTTGATTTGGTGATCGATCATTCGGTGCAGGTGGACAGCTTTGGAACTCCTGAAGCCTTCCGCGAAAATGTGAAGTTTGAATTTTACCGCAATGAAGAGCGTTATCAATTTTTGAAATGGGGGCAAATCGCTTTCCGCAATTTTCGCGCCGTTCCGCCAGGCACCGGCATTGTGCATCAGGTCAATCTGGAATATCTCGCCAGCGTAGTTTTCAGCAAAGAAGTCCGCGGCGAAGTTTTGGCTTATCCCGACAGCCTTGTCGGAACCGACTCGCATACGACGATGATTAACGGTTTGGGAGTGCTGGGCTGGGGTGTAGGCGGCATTGAAGCCGAAGCGGCCATGCTCGGCCAGCCGGTGTCGATGCTTATTCCCGAAGTTGTCGGATTTAAATTCACCGGCCGGCTTGCGCCCGGGATGACGGCCACCGACCTGGTGTTGACCGTGACCCAGATGCTGCGCAAAAAAGGCGTGGTCGGAAAGTTTGTGGAGTTTTACGGGCCGGGCCTGGACGCACTTTCTTTGGCGGACCGCGCGACCATTGCCAACATGGCGCCCGAATACGGAGCGACCATGGGCTTTTTCCCTGTAGATCAGGAAACCTTGAACTATCTGCGTCTGAGCGGCCGGGACGAACCCCGTATTGCGCTTGTGGAGGCTTACTTGAAAGAGCAGGGACTTTTCCGGCTGTCGTCTTCACCTGACCCGGTTTATTCCGATACGCTGGAACTGGACCTGGCTAGCGTGGAACCCAGCATGGCCGGACCCAAACGGCCGCAGGACCGCGTCACGCTGACATCGGCAGCGCCGTCTTTCAAAAAGCTGTTGGACGAAGTTTTGGCGGTTAAGGGGCAATGCGCTCCACGCCCGTCCGCCGCCGTCAAAGACGGCGCAGAAACTTATGAAGTCAAAGACGGCGATGTGGTCATTGCGGCTATTACCAGCTGTACCAATACGTCGAATCCTGCCGTCATGCTCGGCGCCGGGCTCTTGGCTAAAAAAGCTGTAGAGCGGGGACTTAAGACCAAACCGTGGGTCAAGACCAGCCTGGCACCGGGTTCTAAAGTGGTCATGGATTATCTGGCCGCGGGCGGCGTTAAAGAAGCTCTTGAAAATTTAAAGTTTCATTTGGTGGGCTACGGCTGTACGACCTGCATTGGCAACTCAGGCCCGCTGCCCGAACCGGTCTCACAGGCCGTGCGTGAAAAAGATCTTGTAGTCGCTTCTGTTTTGTCCGGCAACCGCAATTTCGAGGGCCGCGTCAATCCGCAGGTACGCGCTAATTATTTGGCCTCGCCGCCGCTGGTCGTGGCCTATGCGCTGGCAGGAACCATGGAAACAGATCTCAATACCCAGCCTTTGGGAACGGGCAAAGACGGCAAGCCGGTTTATCTTAAAGATATCTGGCCTTCGGATGAAGAAGTCCGCGCCAGCGTCCAAAAAATAGAAGCGTCCATGTTCCGCCGCCAATATGACAATGTTTTCGAAGGCGATGAACGCTGGCGCGCGTTGAGTGTACCGGGAGGCGCGACCTTTGCCTGGAACCACCGCTCTACTTACATTAAGCACCCGCCTTATTTTGAGAATATGCCGCGTACGCCAAAACCTGTGGGAGACATTAGCGGCGCGCGTGTGCTGGCCCTGCTCGGCGACTCGGTCACGACCGACCATATTTCGCCGGCCGGTGCGATTTCAAAAAACAGTCCGGCGGCCAAATACCTGGTTGAGAACGGCGTGATTCCCGCGGATTTTAATTCTTATGGTGCGCGCCGCGGCAATCACGAAGTCATGGTGCGCGGCACCTTTGCCAATATCCGCTTGAAAAATCTTTTGGCCCCCGGCACCGAAGGCGGCGTGACGCGGCATTTGCCGGACGGCGAAGGAATGTCAATTTTTGACGCCTCGCTGAAATATCAGGCGGCCGGCGTGCCGCTGATTGTGATTGCGGGCAAAGAATACGGCACCGGTTCTTCGCGCGATTGGGCCGCCAAAGGCCCGGCGCTTTTGGGAATCCGCGCGGTCATTGCTGAAAGTTACGAGCGCATCCACCGCAGCAACCTGATCGGCATGGGCATTCTGCCGCTGCAGTTTGAGGAAGGTGCCAATCGCGAGACGCTCGGCCTGAGCGGAGAAGAAGTTTACGACCTTAAAGGCATTGCCGAGAATCTTGCGCCGGGCAAAAAAATTCAAGTTAGCGTTACGAGCGCTGCGGGCGCGCGCAATTTTTCCGTGATTTGCCGCATTGATACGCCGGTGGAATTGGCCTATTACCAGCACGGCGGTATTTTGCAGTATGTGTTGAGGCAGTTGTTACAAAAGTGATGAGTAACGAGTTATGAGGAATGAGAAAAAAGAGTCCTTGGATTTTTTTAACCGTCAGTCTCATGGCTCATGACTCATCACTCATTGCTTTCTCCCAAAATCGGCCGCCGTGTTTTTATCGACCCTTCCGCCCAAGTCATCGGCCGCGTCACGATCGGCGAAGATTCCAGTGTTTGGCCCGGCTGTGTTTTACGCGGAGATATCCATAAAATCAAAATCGGGCGCCGCAGCAATGTGCAGGATCTTTCCATTCTGCATGTGGAGTCCGGGCAGGGCTGCGTGATTGGGGATTATGTGACCGTGGGGCATCAGGTTATTTTGCACGCCTGTACGATCCGGGACCAGTCCCTGATCGGCATGGGCTCGATTGTGCTGGACGGCGCCATCATCGGCGAAGGCGTTATTCTGGGCGCAGGCAGCCTGGTGACGCAGCATCAAAAACTTCAGGCCGGCTCGCTCTATTTCGGCCGTCCGGCCAAATTTGTGCGCCGCTTGACACGGACTGAAATCGCCGGCCTCAAAAAATGGGCTCTGCGCTATGTCGGCTATGCGCGCGCTCATGCCGCCGGGAAATACGGCCGCCTTACTCCGGCTTCCTGAAAGCAAAAGGG
>JAHFHF010000004.1:51757-58831 GCA_023247055.1 Candidatus Omnitrophota bacterium | reverse complement strand
AAAAGGGACAGGCTGCTTTTTGAAAGTCTGTATTCCTGATCCAAAAAGCAACCTGTTTCTTTTTCGTTCTTCAATTTGCATTGCTCATCACTCGTTGCTCATTACTACTTTTTAGGTATAATACGCGTCTATGCCGGGACCTATTTCCGATAAAACCGCTGCCGCCAGCGAAAAAAATCCTTCGCAATATTCCAAAGGGCTTGAAGGGGTCATTGCCGCTCAAACCGCGCTGAGCCTGGTTGACGGCGAAAAAAGCGAACTTTCCTACCGCGGCATTCAAGTCGGTGAACTCGCCGAGCAAGCCACGTTTGAAGAGACCGTTTATCTCTTGTGGTTCGGCTGTTTTCCCAAGACCGCAGAGTTGGAGACGTTTAAACGCGAACTCTCCGCGGCCCGCGCAGTTCCGCCCGGACTTCTCAGTATTCTGAAATCTTTTCCTAAAGAAGCGCATCCGATGGCTTGGCTGCGCACGGCAGCTTCGCTGTTGAGCCTTTTTGATCCGGAGGCTGAAGACCGCAGTCTGGAAGCTAACCGCCGCAAAGCCATGCGCTTGACCGCCGCGTTTCCAGCGCTGATTGCCGCGCAGCACCGCTTGAGAAAAGGGCAGGACCTGATCGTACCGGACGCCAAGCTTTCGCATGCCGCGAATTTTCTGTACATGATGCACGGCAGCGTACCGCATGCAGAAATGGAAAAGGCGCTCGATACCTATCTTATTTTGCTGGCCGATCACGGGCTGAACGCTTCGACTTTTGCGGCGCGCGTGACCGTTGCGACCGAATCCGATATTTACTCAGGCGTGACCTCCGCTATTGGCACGCTCAAGGGCGATCTGCACGGCTCGGCCAATCAGCGGGCCATGGAAATGATTCTCGACATTGGCACTCCGGACCGCGCAGAGTCCTATGTGCAGGACCTGTTAGCGCACAAAAAGAAAGTCATGGGCTTCGGCCACCGGATTTACAAAAAGAAAGACCCCCGTGCCGTCGCTTTTCATGAGATTGCGCGCAAAATGTGCGAAAAAGCGGGGGACCTGCACTGGATGGAAATTTCAGACCGGGTCGAGAAAGTCATGTGGGAGACCAAGCAGATTCCCTGCAACGTTGACTTTTTTTCTGCCTCCGTGCTTTACTTACTGGGTTTTCCGGTCGATTTCTTTACGACGGTTTTCGCAGCCAGCCGGGTGGCCGGCTGGACCGCGCATATCATTGAACAACTTTCGGACAACCGCTTGATACGGCCTGCGGCCGAATACACCGGCCTGGTCAATCAGCATTATGTCCCTATGAGCCGGCGTTAATCCAAGGATGAGAGGAACTCATGTGAGTTTACCCTCACCCCGACCCTCTCCCTAATAAGGGAGAGGGAGAAGCACTCGCACATTGCGTTCATAGCGCTAAGGGACAAGTTCAGTCAGCGTTTCATTGAACACTTTCGCAGGGAGATTATTTTGAATATTCACGAATTTCAAGCCAAAGAACTTTTCAAACGCTACGGCATCCCTTTTCATAATGGCATTGTGGCCAGGACGCCGGACGAAGCTTACAAGGCCGCGCAAGAACTTTATGATCCCATTCGTCAGTTCGCGGTCAAAGCGCAGGTGCATGCCGGCGGCCGCGGCAAAGGCGGCGGCATTAAAATGACGGCCACTGCCGACGAGGTCAAAGCGTTTACGGCGAAAATTTTGGGCAAGCAGCTCGTGACGCCCCAGACCGGACCGGAAGGCAAACCCGTGGATCAAGTCTTGATCGAATCGACTTCGGAAATCGGCGAGGAGTATTACGCCAGCATTGTGCTGGACCGCAGCGTTTACCAGCTCTGCCTGATTGTTTCCAAGCAGGGAGGCATGGATATCGAGGAAGTTGCCCACAAAGAACCTGAAAAAATTATCAAGCAGCATTTTGATCTTGAGGCGGGCCTGTCTCATGACGACGCGCTTAAAGCGGCTTTAAAACTCAATACGGACCCCAAAAGCGCGGACACGCTGGCCAAGGTGTTTCAGGCTATGGCCAAACTGTTTGTCGACTGCGACTGTTCGCTCATTGAAATCAATCCGTTGGCCCTGATGAAAAACGGACGCATCATCGCGATCGATGCCAAGATCAACATTGATGACAACGCGCTTTACCGCCTTCCTGAAATCGCGGGCTGGTATGACCCGGCGCAGGAAGATCCGCGTGAAGTCGAAGCCCGCAAGATTGATCTGAGTTATGTGGGGTTGGAGGGCAATATCGGCTGTATCGTCAATGGCGCGGGGCTGGCCATGGCGACCATGGACATCATCAAATACGCGGGCGGGGAGCCGGCCAACTTTCTGGATGTGGGCGGCGGCGCGAATAAAGAAAAAGTGACCGCGGCCTTTAAAATTCTTTTGCGCGATACGAATGTCAAAGCGATTCTGGTGAATATTTTCGGCGGCATCATGCGCTGCGACGTCGTGGCCGAAGGCATTATCGCAGCCGTCCAAGACCTTGAAAAAAGCGGACTGCAGATCAATAAAATCCCGCTTGTTGTGCGCCTTGAAGGCACCAACGTGGAAAAGGGCCGTGAAATATTAGCAAATTCTAAATTGCGGATTATTGCCGCGGCCAGTTTTGAAGAGGCCGCCCGCAAAGTCGTGGAGTCAATCCAATGAGTGTTCTCGTCAATCAAAAGACCAAAGTTTTGGTGCAGGGCATTACCGGAGCGCACGGTTCTTTTCATGCGGAAAAGATGATTGAGTACGGAACCCAAGTAGCCGGCGGCGTGACGCCGGGCAAGGGCGGCCAAACGGTTTGCGGCGTTCCAGTCTTCAACACCATGAAAGAAGCGGTTGCGGCCACGCAGGCCACGGCTTCTGTGATTTATGTGCCGGCCAAGTTTGCCCCTGCCGCCATTGTGGAAGCCGGCGAAGCGGGGATCAAACTGATTATCTGCATTACCGAAGGCATTCCCGCGCTAGATATGGTCCGGATTATTCATTGGGTCAAAAAAAATAAAATTGTTTTGATCGGACCCAATTGCCCGGGCATTATTACGCCGGGAGAATGTAAAATCGGCATTATGCCCGGCTATATTCATAAAAAAGGCCCCATCGGGCTGGTTTCGCGCAGCGGCACCCTGACCTACGAAGCGGTTTGGCAATTGACCCAATTGGGTTTGGGGCAGTCCACCTGCATCGGCATCGGCGGCGACCCTGTCATCGGCACGACCTTTGTCGATGCGCTCGCTTTGTTTGAGAAAGATCCGGAAACCGAAGCGATTGTCATGATCGGTGAAATCGGCGGCAGCGCCGAGGAAGAGGCTGCGCAGTTCATCAAGAAAAATGTCACCAAGCCTGTCGTTGCCTTTGTCGCCGGCAGTACGGCGCCGTCGGGCAAACGTATGGGGCATGCGGGCGCGATCATCTCCGGCGGGTCCGGCAAAGCGGAGGACAAAATCCGCTCTCTTGAAGAAGCCGGTGTCAGCGTGGTGCCAAGTCCTGCGGTCATCGGGCGCACCATGGAAAAGGTTTACCAGGCGCGCTATGGCCAAAAATCTCGATCACGCGTATGACGAATTCCTCAAATTGCACGAGGAAGAAATCGTCCGCGCCATTCCTGCTTTCTTAAGCCAGCTTGAAAGCACCCGCTTTCATTACGGCCGTTTTGTTATTCCCACGTTTTATAAACCGCATTTCCTGACTCCCAAACAGGTGCAATTGATCAAGCGTACGGCCAAGACCCTGGGCCAGGTGCTCAATACCGCAACGCACCTTTACTTTGAGGATGGCCACCTGGCGCAGATGTTCCGCGTGCATCCGGACGCGGCGCGGCTGATTAAGATCGACCCTGGCTATTCCGAAAGCGTGATTTTTTCGCGCTACAACAGCATTCTGGAAGGCGAAAGCCTCAAAGTCCTCGAATTCAACTGTGATTCGCCGGTCGGCGCGGGTTATACCGATGAAATCGAAAATCTTTTAATGGCCCAGAAGCCTTTGGAGCCGTTTTTTAATGAGTTTTCGCTGCAGCGTTCGTCGCGTTCGCAGGACGTGCTGGATTCCTTGCTGGCGGCCTATGAAGAATTTGGCGGCTATGAGACGCCCAATATCGGCATCGTGGATTGGAAGAACGTGCGGACCCAGCCCGAGTTTGAATACCTGAAGGCCTATTTTGAATCCAAGGGTTATAAAACCGTCATTGCAGACCCGCGCGAACTGGTGTTCCGGGGAGGAAAACTCTCCTACAAAAACATGCCGCTGCGCCTGATTCTGCGGCGGGTTTTTTTCGAGGAGCTTCTGGAACGTCTGGACGAAGTGGAGGATTTCATCAAGGCTTATGAAGCGCGCGCCATCTGCATGGTCAATCCTTTGCGCTCACGTCTGGCCGGCACCAAAACCATTCATGCGATTTTGACCAACCCGGAATACGACCATTTTTTTACCGAAAATGAAAACCAGGTCAAACGGGAGTGCATTCCCTGGACCCGGCGGATTTCTGACGCGCAGGATTTTTATGGCCGCAATATGACCTATCTGATCGATTTTTTAAAAGACGAGAAAGACTCGCTTGTGCTGAAGCCTTTGGCCGGGCACGGCGGTAAAGACGTCACCATCGGCTGCGAAACCCGCGATGAAGACTGGAATGCAGCCATTGCGCGTGCGGTCAAGGAAGACTGGGCTATCCAGGAATATGTGCATGTGCCGATCATGACCGTGCCGGCCGTCATAAATAATAAGCTTGATTTTGCGTACAAAAAGTATAATTTTAATATGCTAGTTTTTGGCGGCAAGTATTCCGGCGCTTTCAGCCGCCTGAGCGATGAAAGCGTGATTAACGTCGCGCGCAAGGGCGGGTTGATTCCGTCGCTTGCCGCAGAGCATGTTCCAGAACGCACCACCCTCGGCGGATAACCTTATGGTACGAGAATCTGAGCGCAGTTTTACCCTGGAAGAAATTCACCGTCTGCTGCCCGATCTTGAGGTGCGTATTACGCGCTTTCTGGAGAAAAAAGCAGCCTATGCCCGCATGCATGACCAGCTTCTGATGGAAGAATTGCTGCAGGACATCGAAGGCCGGCAGGGAACACCCGCGGCTGCGGCGCCGGATGAGGAAGCGGGCAAGCTGGAACTGGCCATCAGCGAACTGGAACGTGAAATTTCTGAAATGCGCCGCCTCGGATGTTTACTGCAGGACCTGGAAAAAGGCTGGGTAGATTTTCCGGCGCAGCGCAACAGCGAGCGTATTTACTTTTGCTGGAAACGCGGAGACCCCTCCGTGCGGTTTTACCGGCTCTGCAGCACGGCTGCTTCCGAGCGCCGTCCACTCGAATAGCCCAGGCAAAAAGTTGACAAATTTTCCGAACCGCTCTATAGTTCAGCCGCTTCTGAATTAACGCTGTGTGCGGATTTTGTTTTATTCCTTCTCCCTTTTGGGGAGAAGGTTAGGATGAGGGGAAAGCAAATTGCCCTCACCCCAACCTCGGTACGGAGACCGGTACGAATGATTTTGCGCTGCACATTATTTATCCAAGGACCTGTTAAGGAGGCCTCATCATGATTCTTCCGAAAAAGATTTTTTTGACCAAGGGCGTGGGCGTTCACAAGGAAAAGCTTTCGAGCTTTGAATTGGCCCTGCGGGATGCCGGAATCGCTCCGTACAACATCGTGCGCGTTTCAAGCATTTATCCGCCGTACTGCAAACTTATTTCCAAAGAATCCGGCCTGAAATACCTGACGCCCGGCCAGATCCTGTTTTCCGTCGTGGCTGAATGCGCTACGAACGAACCCAACCGCTTGATTGCCTCATCCATCGGCATGGCGCTTCCCAAAAAGCCGGACCAGTACGGCTATTTGTCCGAAGCCCACACTTACGGCTGGACCGAGAAGCGCACGGGGGAATATGCCGAAGATTTGGCCGCCAGCATGCTGGCCACCATTTTGGGCGTCAAGTTCGACCCGGATGAAAGCTATGACAAGAAAAAGGAAATCTGGAAAATTTCCAATGAAATCGTCAAAACCACAGAGCATACGCAAAGCGCGGTTGGCGATAAAAACGGACGCTGGACGACCGTTATCTCTGCAGCGGTGTTGATCCACTAAGTTGGAAGTTCGAAGTTGGAAGTTTGAAGAAAATCAAAAACGGTTTGCTGCACATGATGTTTTCTTAAGCTTTAAGAACATCTTCCAACTTCCAACCTCCAACCTCTAACTCTCCATGAGCAAAGTCAAAGTCGGAATTATTCAGATGACGGCGGACAAAGATCCCGCCACAAATCAGGCCAAGGCCATTGCCAAAATACGGCAGGCCGCACGGCGCGGCGCTAAAATCATCTGCCTGCAGGAACTCTACCGCACGCTGTATTTATGCCAGACCGAAAACCACGCCAATTTCAAATATGCGGAGCCGGCCGCCGGGCCTTCGGTGAGCGCGTTGAGTGCAGTGGCGCGGGAAGAAAAAATCGTGCTGGTCGTGCCTTTTTTTGAACGCCGCGCGGCCGGGGTTTATCACAACAGCGCGGCCGTGATTGATGCCGACGGCAGTGTCCTTGGCATTTACCGCAAAATGCACATTCCCGATGACCCCTGCTTCTACGAAAAATTTTATTTCACGCCGGGCGATCTGGGTTTCAAGGTTTTTAAGACGCGTTATGCCCGCATCAGTGTTCTGATTTGCTGGGACCAGTGGTACCCGGAGGGCGCGCGTATTGCGGCCCTTAAAGGGGCTCAAGTTCTCTTCTATCCTACAGCCATCGGCTGGCATGATGCGGACAAGAAAGCCGCGCCGGGGCAGAAAATCGCCTGGGAAACCATCCAGCGCTCGCATGCCGTGGCCAACGGGGTTTTTGTGGCCGCGCCCAACCGTGTGGGCCGCGAAGGCAAACTCAATTTCTGGGGCCGCTCCTTTATCAGTGGTCCGTTCGGCAATACTCTAGCCCAGGCCGGGGAAAAACGCGAAGAAATCCTGATCGCCAACTGCGATCTCTCGCAAATTGAAAGCGTGCGCCAGCATTGGCCGTTTCTGCGCGACCGCCGGATCGATGCTTACGGATCGATCACTTCACGCCTCGTCGATGCTTAAAAATTCTCCCGCTGTGTCCAGCCAAAAACCCGCCGCT
>JAHFHF010000004.1:0-51747 GCA_023247055.1 Candidatus Omnitrophota bacterium | reverse complement strand
GGCCTGGCCGCGCAACGACATCACCTGGCCGGATGAAAAAATGGAGGAAGCCCGCGAAGCTTATTATCAAATGCTTGAAGCGCTGCTGCCCCATGAACAAGTCCATTTGCTTGCGGCCGGGGAAAAAGAAGAAACGCAAATCACAGCGCAGCTTCAAAAGCGCGGCGTCAAGACCCGCGGCCTGATTTTTCACCGGCTCGAGTACGTCGATGGCTGGATCCGCGACTACGGGCCAACCTTTCTCAAAAACAAGACGGGCGCCAAAGCTTGGTGCAAATGGATTTTTAATGCCTGGGGTTCCAAGTATGACGACTTGATGGAGGACAACCGCGTTTTTCAGGAGCATGCGGACTGGATCCCGCACCCGCGTTTTGACGCGGAGTTTGTTCTGGAGGGCGGCTCCATTGAAGTCAACGGCGCGGGCATCTGCCTGACCAGCGAACAATGCCTCTTAAACCCCAACCGTAACCCGCAGTTTAGGCGCGATCAAATCGAGCAAAATTTGCGGGACTATCTGGGCGTGAAACAAATCCTTTGGCTCCGGGAGGGCATCGCGGGGGATGATACGGACGGGCATATTGACGACATGGCCCGCTTTACGGCTCCGGACACGGTCGTGGCGGCCTACGAAGAAAATCCGGCCGACAGCAATTATGCCATTCTGAAAGAAAACTGGAAAAGACTCGAATCGTTCAAAGATTTAAACAGCCGGCCTTTTCGTCTGGCCAAGCTGCCCATGCCCGGCCGGCTCGAACGCGAGGGCGGTCCGCTGCCGGCCAGTTACGCTAATTTTTACATTGCGAATCAAGTGGTTCTTCTGCCTGTCTTTGATCATCCCAATGACGGGCGAGCGATGAATATTTTGCGCGAACTTTTCCCCAAACGTGAAATTGTCCCCATTCCTTCCGCCGCACTCGTCTATGGATTTGGCGCGGTGCATTGTTTGAGTCAGCAGGAACCTGCTTAAGAAAGTCTTGAGTCATGAGTGATGAGGCTTGAGTAAAAAAAGAACAGCGGTCAGTTTTAAGTCTTGAGTCTTGAGTGAGCAAAGAACAGCGGGCATTTTTTAGGTTTATTGCGGATACAAATTCAATGAGAAAACATTTTGTGTTTACTTACGCCCCACGAACGTTCTCTGTTTTCACTCAAGACTCATCACTAACGACTCAAGACTGTTAAAGCTTTTCACTAGGCACGCCCGCATGCAGGTATTTCGCGGGCCATTCAGGCGGGTGAAGGTAGAACTGGGCGTCCCGTATAATCAGGACGGTCTTGCGGTTTTCTTCGAGGGACAGAATTTCCGTGATGCGCGGATAAGGCACTTTGCGTTTCAGGTCTTTCATTTTGATTTCCGTAAAATCTTTGCGCGTAATTTTAATGCTGGGTTTTCCGCCCGGCGTATAAAAAATTTCTTCAGGCACATCCCCGTTTTTAGCCACCAGAAGGCTTCGCGCGACATAGGTTTCACGGTCCGATTCTTTTAAAACGTTTAATTTCAGCGTATTTTCCTTCCAATCCGTAACGCGGGCTTGGCGGTCTTCCACCAGCATGGGTTTTAAGGCGCGGTAAAGGTCCAGCGGCCGCAGATGCAGGCGCGTATCGGGGTCATACTGCAGTTCGAAAATATTGCCGCGCACCACCTTATTTTGCGCGGGCAGATAGATTTCAAAATCCTGGTCTAGTGTTTTGTAACTGAATAAAAGTTCTTTTTTTAAATCGTAACAGTCGAGAGTCACTTTTTCTTTTAGACGGTCATAGGTCAGATAACCCTGACAAGAGGCGCTTTGGCCGCCGCTTGAAAACTGTAGTGTAAGGTCGGCGCTCAGGCCCATCCAAACGCCGCGGCGCACTTCGATTTGCTGCAAAACGTGCGGGGCAATCGGCAAGCTAATCGCTGACGTCGTTGCCGGAGCATCTCCGTTGAACGCAAGCAAAAAGAGGGCGAGAAGAAGAATCATATAGGGACTGTTTCGGCAGAAAGAGAAGAGAACTTAAAAAACGGAGAACAGGGACAGGTCCAGCGAAGCGGACCTGTCCCTAGGGATTTAAAACCAGAGTGTAGGGAGCGGGTCGTGACCCGCCCTACGCGTCCGGGGCTGTGTTTTTGAGTTGTTTGCGCGTAAACAGCACGCGTTGAATGACGGTCAGATGGGTGCCAATACAGAGAATCCAAAGCACTAAACCCAGCAGTCCCGTGAAGCAGGTACCGATGGATAGCAGAATCAGGCGTTCAGGACGCTCAAAAACACCCACGGAACAGGCGCTGATGAAGTTTTCAGCTCGAGCTTTAGTGTAGCTGGTCACAAAAGCGCCTGCGATGGTCCCCATGACCAGCAGAAAAGAGCCGATTTGGCCCGTGACGGCGAAATAAGCGGCCAAGCCGCCGAAGACCAGGAAATCCGAGTAGCGGTCCACCACGGAGTCCAGAAAAGCACCGCTGGGACTGGCTTTGCCGCTGACACGAGCCACAGGGCCGTCCAGCATGTCGCCAAGCCCGGCAACGAGGAGCAGAATACCGCCCAGAGGCAGAAGCCCGGCCATATAAACTAGGCCGACTACAACGTTGAGCCCCAGGCCTGCAAAGGTCAATTGATTAGCGGTGATACCTTTAGCGTGCAGAAAGCTAGCGATTTTATTGAGCAGCATCTCGATTTTGGGATACAGGATTTTGCGCAGCATGGGGGATTATAACAGCGAGAAGTCGCAGGCGAAAACAAAAAAAGTCACAACGTCATAAGGTCACAGAGTCACAAAAAATAGGACGTAATTTCGGAAGCGTTTTAAAGGCATTCATTAATATTACAAGTCTTGCAAAAACAATGACTGTGCGCAGTTTTTAACCCTGCTTTTATCTCACAACTCTGGCTTGCGCATCTTATTTCTTGTGACTCTGTGACCTTATGACGTTGTGACTTGTGCCCTATGCTAGACTAATCAAAATTTGGAGGTTCTTTCCATGCCCACGATTGAGGATTTCAAGAAATTTGAATTTAAAATTGCCGAGATTGAATCCGCTGAGCCGCATCCGAATGCCGATAAACTCACTGTGTTGAAATTGCGCGTGGGGGATCTGCAGAAACAGATTGTGGCCGGCATCCGCCTGCACTATACGACCGAAGAATTGAAAGGCAAAAAAATCGTCATCATCGATAATTTGGAGCCGGCTATCATCCGCGGCGTGGAGTCGCAGGGCATGCTGCTAGCGGCATCTGACGAAACGAAGCTGACGCTGGTGATCCCTGAGCGTGAAATTGCAAGCGGCGCGCGTGTGAAGTGAAACTCAGCGCCCGAGGTAGGAAGACAGATTCTGCCAGGCGAGCAAGTGCAGGTAACCCAGAAAACCGATCAGGCCTGTCAGCGTCAGGTAACGGCGCATTGGTCTTTCTTGCAGAAGCTGTTTGATCAAGAAACCGGTGAAACAGAAATAGATCAGCGTGGCCGGCAGCAGGGCGGCCAGATCAAGATTAGCAATCTGGATTTGCAGCAGGTTTTCAAGCGCTGAGACGGTGAAACTAGCCAAGTGAATGGGCGGCCCCAGCAGGATCAGAAAAAAAACATGGCCTTCGGTATAAAGATAAGCGGCAAAGCACAGGATCGCGGCAGAGAAAAAATAACGGATGATGCCGAACTGAATTTTGAATTTTTTAGGTAACATGGGGAATCATCCTATGACGGGGCCCTAACCTTGTCAAAGAAAAAAGCGTATGGTAGTATCACCCCTCCTTAAACCGCATTCTCACGTTCCATTCAACCTAGACATACAAACGCCCTTAGGCGTTCGATGTTCTTGTCTCGGCAATAGAGGCAGAGACAAGAAGAAATAACCATGGCTGACTTTCGTCCTTTTAAAGCACTCCGGTATTATCCTTCGAAGGCCCCTTTGCAGGAAGTGATTGCGCCGCCCTATGATGTCATTAGTCCCGCAGGTCAGGACCGTTTGTATGAAAAATCAACGCTCAACTGCATCCGTCTTATTTTGAACCGCGACGAACAAGGCGATACCGAAGAGCGCAACCGTTATTCGCGGGCACGTGATTTCTTGCATGACTGGGTCCAGCAGGGCGTGCTGACGCAAGAGGATGTGCCGGCTTTTTATCTTTACCGTCAGACTTTTTCAGACCTGAGAGACGGCCAGACCAAGGTGCGCACAGCCGTCTTCGGGCGTCTCAAACTGGAGCCTTTTGAAAAAGGTATCGTGATTCCACACGAAAAGACGCTTTCCAAACCTAAACAGGACCGCTTGAAACTTCTTCAGGCCACGGAAACGAATCTTTCCGCGGTTTTCGGCCTCTATGAAGATCCGGATCATAAAATCCGCGCAAAGTTTGCTGCTTTTCTTGCCCAAGCGCCGGATTGCCAGGCCGTGGATGAAGAAAAGGTGCGGCATGAACTTTGGGTGCTGCGCGACGCCGCCCTGCTTGAAGGTTTGAAAAGCCAGTGGGCGCAAAAAAACGTTTACATCGCTGACGGGCACCACCGTTATCAAACGGCGCTGGATTACAGCTTGGCGCGGCGCGCGAAGGAAAATGTCCCCGCCGCCAAAGAAATGCCTTATGATTTTATCTTGATGGCCATGGTGGCTTTTGAAGATGCGGGGATTGTGCTTTACCCCACACACCGCATGGTTTCGCTGGAGGCCTACCCGGCGTTGACGCGCGACCCGCAGGCTGCGCTGGCCAAACTCGAACACTATTTTGAAATCAAACCACTGGCTTCCGGCGAATTTGTGAAAACATTGGAATCTTCCGCTGGAAAAATCCAACTCGGCCTTTTACTGGGCGGCAAGTCCTGGCTGTTAACGTTGAAGGATTGGCGTCAAGCCAAGCAGCACATGCCGGCCGGCAAACCCGATGTCTGGTATCAACTTGACGTGGCGGTTTTAAGTCATCTAGTGCTCGGGCACCTCTGGGGTATTCCGGATTCCGAATGGGAAGCGGTCATTCGTTATACGCATTCGGACTCTGAAGCGCTCGAACATGCCCGTGCGCATCCAGCAGCTGCGGTCTTTTTGCTCAAGGCCCCGCGCGTGCAGATTCTCAGTGAAATGGGGCGGGCCGGCGAGCTGATGCCGCAGAAGTCGACCTACTTTTATCCCAAATTGGCCAGCGGCCTTGTCTTCCATCCGCTTACGATGGAATATAAACTTGCAGCCAGGCAGTCTAGTTAATTCAGCCATTATTCCGGAGGTATTTCCATGGCAAACGCATATTCTCCCCAAAGCCCCTTTAATTTTCCGCCTTTTAAATGGGCGGCTGTTGCGCCCGTGCTTGTGCTGCTGGCGGCACTCGCGGCAGCCGGGTCGCTCTTTTACCAGGTTGACCAGGACGAAGCCGGCGTGGTCCAGCGTTTTGGCCGCTACATCCGCACGACGCCGCCGGGACTGCATACGAAACTGCCCTTTGGCATTGAAACCAGCCAGAACATCAAGACGACGCATGTGTTCAAAGAAGAATTCGGCTTTAGAACCGCCGTGCCGGGCATACGTTCCATCTATGAAAACGACGAGGGATTTGCCATGCAGCGCCGGCAAAATGTTTACCGTGGGGCGGGGGGAGACCCTTTTTTAGACGAATCGTTGATGCTGACGGGCGATCTCAATACGGCGGTTGTGCAATGGATTGTGCAATACCGCATTAAAGATCCGGTCATGTTTGCCTTTCAAATCCGCAATCCGCGCGACATGCTGCGCAATATTTCCGAAGCCGTCATGCGCCTTGTGATCGGCGATCATACCATCAATGAAGTGCTGACGGCCGGCCGCGAAGAAATCCAGTACGAAGCTTCGGCGAAGCTTCAGTCCATTCTGGACGAGTATCAGGCCGGTATTGAAATTCTGAACGTGATTTTACAGGACGTCAATCCGCCGGATGAGGTTAAACCCTCGTTCAATGAAGTCAACGAAGCCCGGCAGGAAAAGGAGAAACTGATTAACCAGGCTTGGGAAGAATACAACCGCGTGATTCCCAAAGCCAAAGGCCAGGCTGAACAGCAGATGCGCGAGGCCGAAGGATATAAACTCGACAAAATCAACCGCGCGCTAGGCGATGCCGAGCGCTTTTTGATGACGCTGGAGGCCTATAAAAAGGCGCCTGTGGTGACGCGTAAGCGGCTTTATCTTGAAACTTTTGAGGCGCTGATGCCCGGACTGGAAAGTAAGTGGGTGCTGGATGAAAACCAGAAAAGCCTGCTGCCTTTCCTGAATCTGGATGGGGCCAAAAAAGACGGAGGCGTCCAATGAAACAGCCCTTTTTTGCATTTGTTTTGATTTTAAGTTCTTTGGCCGGCATCGTGCTTTTAAACAGCGCCTATATCGTGGACGAAACCCGCATGGCGGTGGTGACGCAGTTCGGTGAACCGATCGGCGGGCCCGTCAAAACGCCGGGGCTAAAATGGAAAATTCCGGGAATCCAGACGGTGCACTATTTTGACAAGCGCCTTTTGGAATGGGACGGGTATCCTTCCGAGGTGCCGACACGCGATAAAAAATTTATTTGGGTGGATGTGACCGGCCGTTGGCGCATTGTCGATCCACTCAAATTTCTGCAGACCATGCATACCGAATCCAAGGCCCAGACGCGCCTGGATGACATTATGGACGGCGTGACGCGGAACTTTATTACCAAACACAATTTGGTCGACATTGTGCGCAGCACCAACCGCATTCTTGAAGTCAAAGGTGTCGATGATGACGGGGTGGTTCAGGGAGACTATGAAAAAATCGCGATGGGCCGCGATACCATTACGCGCGACATTCTGCATTCGGCGCGCGACATCGTCAAAGACTACGGCATTGAGTTGATCGATTTGCGCATTAAGCGCATTAATTACATTGCAACCGTCCAAACCAAGGTTTTTGAGCGCATGATCTCTGAGAGAAAACGCGCCGCTGAAACCCTGCGTTCGGAAGGCCAGGGTATTCGTGCAGAAATCGAAGGCGAAAAAGAGAAAGAACTCAAGCGCCTGACCTCTGAAGCTTACCGCAAGGCGCAGACCATTAAGGGCGAGGCAGACTCTGAAACGATCCGCATTTACGGGGAAGCTTACGGTAAAGACCCTGAATTTTATGCATTGATCCGTACGCTGGAGTCCTATCCTGCAGCTCTCCAGGGCAGCCGGCTTGTCTTGTCCACCGACAGCGAGTTTTTGAAGTATTTGAAAAAAACAGAGTAACGCCGGACTGCCGGGTTGCCGCATGGCCACTGTCCGCATCCAAAAGCTGCGTTCCAAAAAAACTCCCTGGCAGATTTTCCAGGCCGTCCATGAACGCTATCCTACCGCTTTTTTTCTCGACAGCCCGCTCTACCAGCCTCCGGCCCAGCGCTATTCCTACATCGGCTGGAGCCCTTTTGCCGAAGTCCGGGTCTCCGGCCGCCGGCTTGAAGTCACGGATCAAAAACGCAAACAGGTTTACGCCGCTTCCCAGCTTTGGCCGGTTCTGCGCAAGCTGATGCGCAAATACCGCCCGGCTAAACGGCCATCCGCGTCTTTTTTTACAGGCGGCGCCGTGGGATTCTGGGGTTATGAACTGGCCGGGCTTTTTGAACCGCTGCATTTCCGGCGCGCCCGCGCCGCCAAACCCCGCTGGGGCGGGGTGCCCGACCTGCACCTTGGGTTTTACCGGAACTTAATCGTCTACGATCATGCGGCCAAGTGTTATTTGCGGGTGACGCAGGAGAAATCGGGCGCGGCTTTTCAGACCATGCAGGAATTATTCCAAGACGTTCCGAAACTCAAAGCTTTTCGCTTTTCGCGTTTCCGGGCGGGGCTCAGCCGCCCGCGTTTTGAAAGGATGGTGCGGCGCGCCAAACGTTATATTGCGGCCGGGGATATTTATCAAGCCAACCTTTCGCAGCGTTTTCATTTTGATTATGGCGGAAGCGCGCTGGCGCTTTACGGCGCTTTGCGCACCATCAATCCATCGCCCTTCAGCGCTTTTTTGAAAGCGGGCGAACTCGAAATTGTCAGCAGCTCGCCCGAACGGCTGGTCAGCAAACGCGGTCCATGGTGCGAAACCGTGCCGATTGCAGGCACGCGCCCGCGCGTACGCGGCCGGGAACGCGCTCTGGCGCGCGAGCTTTTAAACAACGAAAAAGAAAGAGCCGAGCATTTAATGCTGGTTGATCTTGAGCGCAATGACCTCGGACGCGTCTGCCGCTGGCCGACCGTCAAGGTCAAAGAACTCATGGCCATTGAAAAGTATTCGCACGTTCTGCATCTTGTATCACGGATTACGGGCCGGATGCGCCCAGACCGCGATGTCTTTGATCTGATACAGGCCATGTTTCCGGGCGGAACTATTACCGGATGTCCTAAGATCCGCTGCATGGAAATCATCGATGAACTTGAGCCTGAGCGGCGGGGGATTTACACGGGTTCGATGGGTTATGTGGATTTTTACGGCAATGCGGATTTGAATATCGTTATCCGCACGCTGGTTTTAAAATCAGGCCGACGTCCGTACGTCGGCACAGGAAAAGCATCTAAAAACTCGAGGTTTTTAGATTCCGGCCGGAGCCTGCGCGCCGGCCGCGGATTTTATCAAGCCGGCGCGGGCATTGTGCATGATTCCGACCCGCGCCGCGAATACGAAGAAACCCTGCATAAAGGTGAAGCCATGAAAGCCGCCCTGAACAAAGCTGCGAAAAAGTCTTGAGTCGTGGGTCGTGAGGAATAATTTAAGCGGTGATGAGATCCAGAAGCCACAGGGGATCTGAGGCCTTTTTTTAGGTTTATTGCGGGTGCGAATTTAATGAGAAACTATTTTATTTTTACTCATGACTCAAGACCCACGGCTCAAGACTAACTTGATGAAAAACACTTATTTTTTAAACGGCAAGCCCGTTGACGGTCAAATCGCTTTAAAAAGCTATGATCCGGAGGATGTGGGCGTTTTTGAAACTCTGCGCGTTTATAACAGCCGGATTTTCCGTGAAGAAGAGCATCTTGAGCGTCTGTGCGAATCAGTTCAAACGGCCGCGCCTGCTTTTTTACAGCCGCACAAGGCGGGCAAAGAAGCCTTGGCCAAAATTCGTCGTGAAGTGCGCCTAGCCGTTCAAGGCTACGGCAAAGCTGAAGCGGTGCTGCGCGTGACCTGGACACCGGCCGGATTTCTGGTCATGATCGGCGAACGCCGCGCACCCCAAGACCTTTATGAAACTGGAGTTACCCTGAAGACTTCACCGGTGAAGCGTTCCCTTTCGCATGCAGCGCCGCCGGAAGCCAAAACTACCGATTACACGAATGCGCTTTTTGCCACGCTTGAGCCGCGCCCGGCGGCGGTCTATGAATGGGTCTTTTTGGACAGCCTGGGGTATGTCACTGAAGTGCGTATCGGCAACCTGTTTATCGTCGATTTTTTTGGCAAAAAACCGCGCCTGCGCACGCCGCCCCTGCAGGGCATCCTCAATGGAGTTACCCGGCGCTTTGTGATAGAATGCGCCCTCTTTGAAGGCCTTGAAGTGCGTGAAGAGCCTCTGACGCGTCATGAAATTTATACAGCCTCAGAAACTTTTCTAACCAATACTTCATGGGAAATTCTACCGGTCCGCAGCCTGGATGCGCGCGAGATCGGCCGGCAAATGCCCGGCCCCGTCACCACGCAGCTCCACCGCTGCTTTAGAAAAAAGGTCCAAAGCGAATGTCCACCGTTAAAATCAAAAGAGCGTTGATCAGCGTTTCCGATAAGACCGGCCTTTTGGAGCTGGCTGCCGAACTCAACCGGCGCAAAGTCGAAATTCTTTCCACGGGCGGTACGCTCAAAGCGCTGCAGGATGCCAAGATCAAGGCTGTGCCGGTCGAACGTTTCACCGGTTTTCCTGAAATGCTGGACGGCCGCGTTAAAACCCTGCATCCTAAAATTCACGGCGGCCTGCTCTACCGGCGCGACAAAAAAAGCCACGCCGCCCAGGCCAAAAAACACGGCATTCGTCCGATCGATCTTGTGATCGTCAATCTCTACCCCTTTGAAAAAGTGACGTCGCGCGCAGACGTGGCCTTTGAAGAGGCCATTGAAAATATCGATATCGGCGGACCGTCAATGCTGCGCTCGGCCGCAAAAAACTTTGACGCTGTGACCGTTGTCTGCGATCCTGCCGATTACGGTACGGTCCTGGCAGAACTGAAAAAACACGGCGGCATCACGCTCGGCCTGCGCCGCGAATTGGCGCTGAAAGTATTTGAGCGCACACACACCTATGATGCCGTCATCGCCGGGTTTTTGAAAAGCCGTCTGGCAAAGCCTGTTACGGACAAAACACCGCTGCCTGAAAAAATCGACCTGCTTTATTCCAAGAGCCAGGACCTGCGTTATGGCGAAAACCCGCACCAGCGCGCGGCGCTGTATGTTCCGGCGCTGCCAGGCCCTCATTTTGGGTTCAAACAGCTGCACGGCAAAGAATTGTCCTTTAACAATCTGTTGGATACGGAAGCCGTGCTGGATGTCCTGCGTGAGTTCAGCGAACCTGCAGCTTGCGTCGTCAAGCACAACAACCCTTGCGGCATCGGAGAAGACCAGAATCTGGCACAGGCCGTTGAAATGGCCGTGGACTGTGATCCGCTTTCCGCTTTTGGCGGCATTGTGGGCATCAACCGGCCTTGCGATCCTAAAACCGCGGAAACGCTTTTGCAAAAACTCGGGTTTTTTGAAGTCGTCGCAGCTTCCAAATTCCATCACAAAGCTCTGGAATTACTCAAAGCGCGTAAGAACTTGCGCATTCTTGAAATCGGCAGTTCCAAAGATATTGGCGCTTACGATATCCGCGTGCTAAAAAGCGGCGTTCTGGTGCAGGACCGCGATAGGCCGGTGCTCGCTTACCGGGCGTTTCTCAAAAAGAACCTGCAATTTGTCACCAAGGCCAAATTGGACGCTGCGGGCATTGAGGACCTTTTATTTGCCTGGAAGTGTGCCAAGGTCGTGAAGTCCAATGCGATTGTGCTCACCCAGGGCCGCCGGACTGTCGGTGTGGGCGCAGGCCAGATGTCGCGCGTCGACTCCGTCTATGTGGCCTGCCGCAAAGCGGGCGAACGCACCCAGGGTGCAATGCTCGGCAGCGATGCTTTTTTCCCCATGCCCGATGGCATTGAAGCCGCGGCCGAACACAAAATTCGCGCCATCATCCAGCCTGGCGGTTCCATCCGCGATGCCGATGTGATCGCGGCCTGCGATAAATTCGGCATTGCCATGGCCTTTACGGGCAGAAGGCATTTTAGACATTAAGTAACAAAAAAAGCAATGAGTGATGAGCCATGAGCAATGAGGTAAAGAGAAAACAGATATAGGGAAGAAGTAAGCGCTGTTTGAGCCAATCAGCAGGTTTTTGTTGCTGAGGTTTATTTAAAAATAAAAAGTATTTTTTCTCATGGCTCGTTGCTCGTCACTCATTGCTCTCGTATGAACTACTCCCAATCTCTCTCCTACCTCAATTCCTTTTACGATCTCGAGAAAACCATGCATCTGCCGGTCTCGCGCCGCTGGAAACTGGAGCGCATGCGCCGCCTGCTGGCGCTCTTCGGCCATCCGGAGAAAAGTTTTCTGCCGGTCGTGATTGTCGGCACTAAGGGCAAAGGTTCAACCGGTTTTTTTTTACAATCGATTTTGAAAGAAGCCGGCGTGTCCGTGGGTTTTTATTCTTCGCCACATCTGGAAACGCCGCGCGAGCGCATCCGCCTGCACGGCCGGCTAATTTCAAAATCACTGTGGGCCCGACTATTGACACATATCCGATCCGTTATTGCGAGCCCGCGCTTCTCAGCGGGCGCGGCAATCTCTGGCTCTGAGATTGTCCGCCAACAAACCGGCGTGATTCGTCCGGACGGATTCGACCGATCTTTTTGGCGAACTTCGTCGTCTGCTAAAAAGCAGCAGACTCCTCGCAATGACGAGACAGCCTACACATACTTTGAAATTATGACCCTCATGGCCGCACTGGCCTTTAAAGATCAGGGAGTTAAAATTGGGGTCTTTGAAGCGGGTATGGGCGGACGCCTCGATGCCGTCAATACCCTTGCGGCGCCTTTTGTAATCGTGACACCGGTCCATTTGGACCATGAGGCCTTTCTGGGCAATACGCTGATCAAAATTGCCGGAGAAAAAGCAGCCGTAATTCACCAGGGCGCTGAGGTGGTGACAGCGCCTCAGAAACCGGAAGTCCGGCGGTTACTGCGGACCCGCGCTCGCAAAATGCGGGCGAGTCTTTGGCCCGTCACGCGGAAGACGCGGTTAAAAACCGGCCTGCGCGGGGAGCATCAAAGGTGGAATGCCGCGGCTGCCGTGAAAATGGTTGAGCGTCTGTGCGGCGGCATGGCTTTAGGGCACCGCATGCAGCACGCGATTCGAAAAGGACTTGCCGCCAGCGATTGGCCCGGCCGTTTTGAGTCCTTTCCGGGCCGGCCCAGCGTCATTTTGGATGGGGCCCACAACCCGGCCGCGATGGAGACCTTAGTCAAAACGCTAGGGGCCAGGCCCCTGCGGGCGCTCCGGGGTCAGCAGGGGCCTGGCCCCAGTAGCAGGGTGGTGATTTTTGGGGTTGCGCAGGATAAAGATTCGCAAAAAATGTTGAAAACATTGGCCGGATTTTTTGATGTGATGGTGCTGGCACCGCTTCCTACCGCGAGAATGCGGAGCTTGCCGGAGCTTTTAAAGACCGCACAGCCATTTTTTAAAATCCTGATTCCCGCGAAAAATGTCTCGGAGGCGCTGACGCTTGCACGCGCCGCTGCGGGAGCACAAGGGACCATCCTCGTCACCGGCTCTTTTTATCTGATCGGGGAAATAAGGAAATTTTTAACCCATTCTTCCCGTAGGGGCAATTCCCGCCACAGAAGCGTCGGCGGGCAAGCCTGAATTGCCGCTACAAAAAAACTGACTTTCGGATTTGATATACTTCTAACATGACATTTTCTAATAACGATACGATTGCTGCGCTCGTCACGCCGCCGGGCGAAGGCGGCATTGCCGTCATACGCTTGAGCGGGCCCGAAGCTTTTGCACTGGCTGCTCGTGTTTTTAGTCCGCGCAGCGCACAGCGCGTCGAAACGTTTGCCAGTCATACGATTCATTTGGGAGAAATTCATCACCCCCACCTAACCTCTCCCGCCCGCCAAACAGAAGGCGGACAAGCAAGCGGGGGAGGAAGAAAGAGAGCCGTTGTTCTGGATCAGGCGCTGCTGAGTATTTTCCGTGCGCCGCATTCTTACACCGGTGAAGATGTCGTTGAGTTCAGTTTGCACGGCGGTATGGTCCTTGCAGCGAAAGTGCTAGAACTGATTTTGGCCGGCGGTGCGCGTTTTGCTGAACCTGGCGAGTTTACGCGCCGCGCTTTTTTAAACGGCAAACTCGATTTGACCCAGGCTGAAGCCGTGCTCGATTTGATTAAATCCAAAAGTGATTTATCCATTCAGACGGCCATGCGCCAGTTAAGCGGCGCGTTGTCGGCGCGTTTAAAGGGCCTGAAAGACCGGCTGATGAAACTTTATGCGCACATGGAAGCTTTTCTAGATTTTCCGGATGAAGATTTGGAGGTTTATTCGGATGGAGAAATGGCCCGCAGTCTGCGGCAGGCGCATGAGGAAATCGGCGCTTTAATCCAGAGTTTTCAGCGGGGAGCGCTGCTGCGTGAGGGGGCTTTGCTGGTCATTGCGGGCAAGCCGAATGTCGGTAAGTCCTCTCTTTTCAATGCCTTACTGGAGCGCGACCGTGCCTTGGTCTCGGAGTTTGCCGGGACGACGCGCGATACGCTGGAAGAATGGCTTGAAATCAAGGGCCTGGCAGTGCGGCTGGCAGATACGGCAGGGCTGATGCATGCAGCGCCGCATCCTCTAGACGCGCTGGGCGTCGAGTGTGCCAAAACAACGCTGCAGGGGGCACAGGCGTATCTTTTTGTGCTCGACGGCACACGTGCGCCGGACAAAGAAGATTTTTTGGCGTGGAAAAATCTCGAAGCCGGCCGTCCTGTGATCGGCATTTTGAACAAAGCCGATCTGGGTACGCGCATGAATAGTCAAGAACGTTCAAAATTTTCTGCAGTATCGTGCTGGCTTGAAATTTCAAGCAAGACGCGCAGCGGCCTCGAAGACCTGGAGCAGAAAATATTTGAAGCGCTGGCAGGCATGCATGCGGATACGGCCGGCGAGCAGATCACGCGCGTGCGGCATAAAAAAGCACTGGAGTCTTCGTTTGAAGCCTTGAGCCGCGCGGAAAAAGCATTTCAAGAACGCGCCTCACTTGAACTTGTCACCCTGGACTTGAGACTTGCAATTGATGCGCTGCGCGAATTGATCGGTGAGATTTATTCGGAAGATCTTTTAGATGTTATTTTTTCAGAATTTTGCATCGGTAAATGATTTAATTGAGGATCAAACGCCGTCGTCAAGAACAAAATTTTTTTTTGCGAAGGGAAATTAGAAAATTTAAAATTAATTTTTTTTAATTATTGACAGACGTAAAAAGTGCGCATAAAATGCCCAACACTTTCGAAAAAAATTTTGTTCTTTGAAGATTTTTTGATGCGACCGGGTGTAAAGATGGGAAATTCCAGTCCTCTTTCCATTGTCTTTGTACGTTACAGCGCCCGCTGCCCTTTACCGGGAGATCTCAGTCATCCGGCCGCACCAACACAGCAAAGATCAGCGCATTCGAAGGCAAAGGCAGAGACGTCCATGACGATCTGTTCAGTAGCAGCAGAACAAAAATCCAGCGCCGTTAATTTCGCCAAGTTTAAATCACACAAAATTTAACTAAAGCCAAATCAGCTTATGCCGAAGTATCGCTATAGCACACAACATATGGTAGATGATAAAAAATCAATCGCTATATATGGTGATGTTATGACAAATTGCGATAACGGCCTTTAAATTGATTTTAAAAAGTTTGAAATAAAAAGGAGACCTTTCCTATGAGCATCAAGGTCGCAAAAAAAACGGAAAGCGGGTCAGGCGGTAAAGCGAAAAGCTTCGAGGAAATCAAAGCGCGCGGGGGTATGACCCTGGACCGTTTTTTTACCCGCAAAGGCGTTAATCCTCTGGATGAAATCAAGTATGTGCACCGGTCTTCGGTCATTACGAATCCTGACGGCTCCGTGGTTTTCAAGATGGAAAATGTTGAGGTCCCTGAAAGCTGGAGCCAGCTTGCCACCGATATCATTGTTTCCAAATATTTCCGTAAAGCAGGCGTTCCCACCACCGGCCACGAAACCAGCGCCAAACAGGTCGTCTACCGGATTGCCCACAGTATTCGCACGGGCGGGGAGCAGTTGGGTGGTTATTTTGCGACCCAAGAAGACGCAGACACCTTTGAAGCGGAACTGCTGCACCTTTTAATTAACCAGAAATGCGTTTTTAATTCGCCGGTCTGGTTCAACTGCGGCCTTTTTCATGAGTATGGCATTAAAGGCAGCGCCGGCAGCTTTTTTTGGGACCCGGCCGCCGATTCTATTAAGGCCACCACAGATGCTTATTCTCATCCTCAATGCTCCGCCTGTTTCATTCAGTCGGTGCAAGATGACCTAATGTCCATTTTTGACTTGGTTCGCGACGAAGCCAAACTCTTTAAATATGGCTCGGGCACGGGCACGAATTTTTGGCGTATCCGCGGCCGTCAGGAAAAACTCTCAGGCGGCGGCACGTCCTCCGGCTTGATGTCCTTTTTAGAAGTGCTCGACCGCGGCGCCGGCGCCACCAAATCGGGCGGTACGACCCGCCGTGCGGCCAAGATGGTTTGTCTGGACATGGACCATCCGGAAATTGTGGATTTCATTAACTGGAAAATGCGCGAAGAGCGCAAGGTCAAGATTTTGATCGACGGCGGGCTGCCCTCAGATTTCAACGGCGAAGCCTACCGCACGGTCAGCGGTCAAAATTCCAATAATTCCGTGCGGGTCACGGATGACTTCATGGAAGCCTATATTAACGGCGGCGACTGGCACACCCGCATGCGCACCAACGGAGAAATTTGCGATACCTATAAGGCCAGCGACCTGATGGATCAGATCGCGCAAGCGGCATGGTCTTGCGCGGACCCGGGCGTACAGTATGACAGCACCATCAACCGCTGGCATACATGCAAAACCACGGACAAGATTTACGCCTCCAACCCGTGTTCCGAGTATATGTTTTTGGATAACTCGGCTTGCAACCTGGCTTCGATCAATCTGATGCGCTATGTGGACGCCGAGGGCAAGTTTGACATTGAAGCCTACCGTCAGACCGTGCGTGTTTTTATCACGGCCATGGAAATCATCATCGATTTTGCTTCATATCCCACAGAGACGATTGCCAAGAACAGCCATGATTACCGCCCGCTGGGTCTGGGGTATGCCAACCTGGGCACGCTGCTGATGGTCAACAGCATTCCATACGATTCGGATAAAGCTCGTGCGATCGGCGGGGCTTTGACGGCCATCATGACGGGCCATGCTTACCGGACTTCCGCGGAAATTGCGGCTTCGAAGGGCGCTTTCCCGGGTTATGCGAAAAACAGGGACTCCATGCTTGGCGTGATGGAAATGCACCGGGATGCGTCCCGCGAAATTTCTGAAGAATATTGCCCGGCGGATCTTTTGAGCGCCGCTCACGAGGATTGGGATGAGGCGCTGCATTTTGGCCGTTCATTCGGCTACCGCAATGCCCAGGCCACGGTGATTGCGCCCACGGGCACGATCGGTCTTTTAATGGATTGCGACACGACCGGCATTGAGCCGGATTTTTCGCTGGTGAAATTCAAGAAGCTGGCCGGCGGGGGGTATTTTAAAATCATTAACCAGTCGGTTCCGGCAGCGCTCAGAAAACAGGGGTATACCGACGGCGAAATCAATGACATCGTCGAATACATCAAGGGCACGGCCCGTTTGGACGGAACACCCTGGATCAACCGCACAACTTTAAAAGAAAAAGGCCTCAGCGAACAGGAACTCGATAAAGTGGAAGCGCTGCTGCCCACGGCCTTTGACATTACATTCCCGTTCAGTAAATGGATGATGGGAGAAGCCGCGCTGGAGAAACTGGGTTTTAAGGCGGAAGATTATAACGATAAGGATTTTAATCTGCTCGCCGCGCTCGGCTTTTCCAAAGCTGAGATCGAAGAAGCCAACAATGTGATTTGCGGCATGATGACGATTGAGGGTGCTCCGCATCTCAAATCCGAGCATTTGCCGGTTTATGATTGCGCCAATAAATGCGGCAAATACGGCCAGCGTTATCTTGAACCGATGTCGCATGTGCGCATGATGGCGGCAGCCCAGCCGTTTATCTCCGGCGCGATTTCCAAGACCGTCAATCTGCCGCACGAATGCACCGTGGATGAGATCAAACAAATTTATGTCGAGAGTTGGAAGATGGGACTGAAAGCGGTCGCTCTCTACCGCGATGGTTCCAAGCATTCCCAGCCTCTCAGCAGTAAGAACGCGGATAAAAAAGACACCAAGGCCAAAGCGGAAACCGCGATTGGCCCGGCTGCAGAAACCGCAGCGCCGGCAGCCCCGCGCCGCCGCCGTTTGCCGAAGAAACGCGGCGGCATTACGCAGGAAGCGCGCGTCGGCGGACAAAAAGTTTATCTGCGCACCGGCGAGTACGAAGACCGGCGCCTGGGTGAAATCTTCATCGATATGCACAAAGAAGGCGCGGCTTTCCGTTCGATGATGAACTGCTTTGCGATTGCCGTTTCTCTGGGCCTGCAATATGGCGTGCCGCTCGAAGAATTCGTCAATGTTTTCACCTTCACCCGTTTTGAGCCGCAGGGCAGCGTCGACCATCCGAACATTAAATATGCCACGTCGATTGTGGACTATATGTTCCGCGTGCTCGGCATGGAATACCTTGGCCGCACGGATTTCTGCCAAGTTCCACCCGAAGAAACGGATCTGCAGGTGCATCAGGCCAAACAGGAAGCTGCGGCTGAAAAAGTGCTCGAACTTCCTAAGCTGCCCGTGACTCCGGCCAAAACCGGCAACGGCGCGCCCAAGAACGGTCATGGCAAGGCCCCGCGGATCAAGGCACAGTCGGGGGAACACGCCGAAGGCGGCCAAGCCCACCACATAGATGGCGGGCAGGCCAGCGTGTTGGATGAACACCTCTCCGGCATGATGGGCGATGCGCCGTTCTGTAACGGCTGCGGCCACGTGACCGTGCGCAGCGGCTCCTGCTACAAATGCTTGAATTGTGGAAATAGTATGGGCTGCTCCTAGTCATTTGGGGCGTTTGCCAGTCTGAGCGGACCCCGTCAATTTGAACTCCGCAAAGAATCTCAAAGCAAGATCCTTCGCTTCGCTCAGGATGACAAAGATTTATAAAAAGTGCCAGGCCTCAAGGCCTGGCACTTTTGCTTTGTTTAGAAAAGCCGGGTTTTGGCCGATTCTCCTACAATGAGTTCTGCCCCGGCACCGCATAATCCAAAACCTCTTGAGACGCTTTTTTCGCGTACGCGCAGTGCGCGGGTTTTCAAGCGCTCGGACCTGGCCCAGCTTTTTTATGCTTTTTTCCTGATTCTGCTGGGCCTGGGCGTGATGGCCTCAGGCCGGCTTGACAAACTGGAATACGGCCTGCTTGATCTTTTTTTTCAGCATCGTCCCGCAACTCCTGCTTATCCCTCGCTGGCGATTATTGAAATTGGTGAAGACAGCCTGCAGGCCATCGGACGCTGGCCTTGGCCGGCTGAATACCATGCAGAAATGATCCGGATTCTGAGCGCGTGGGGAGCGGACGCGATTGTCTTCGATGACCTGATGGACAAAGAACCTGGCGATGGTTCTGATCCGCTGGAGCAAGCCCTGCGCGACTCCGGCAGGGTTTATTTCCCCGTGCGGCTTGAAACACGGCCGGCCAAAAAAATATGGGTGCATTCCCTGCCCGTCGATCTGGAACCCGGCGGAGATAAAAAGATTTGGTCCAAACCACGGCCTGAACATGCGCTTTATCTGCGCGGACTTGGGTATCTCCAGGAATTTCCCGGGAAGGATGGAGTCTTTCGTACCGTTCCCGTATCCGTGGCTTGGTCGAGCGAACGCTATTTCCATCTGGGGATCCAAATTGCCGCGGACAAACTCAAAGGCTCGCCTGACGCGGATGCGGCCCGCATTCTGCCGTCCGGGATGCAGCAGCTCATGATCAACTGGGCAGGCCGCAAAACGGCATTCAAACGCTATGCCTATGCCGATATTGTGCGCAGTTATCAGGGAATTCAGCGAGGGCTCCGGCCCACGGTGGACCCCGCTGATTTTAAAGGCAGCATCTGCCTGATCGGCCTGACGGACGGAGACAGCGTGCGGCGCACGGTGACGCCGGCGGATTCGCGCATGCCTCGCCTCGAGGTTCTGGCGCAGGTGACGAACACCGTTTTAACGCGTAGGTTCTTGCGGCCGCTTTCTATCCGGCAAAACGCTTTTTTTTATTTTTTGTTGGGTTTGACGGCCGCGATTCTTTTTTTGGATTTTCATAATTTGCGTTCACCGCTGACGGCTCTTGCGCTGTTGGCCGGCGGGCTTGTTTTTTGGTGCGGCATGCTGGCTTTTGCCGGCATCTGGTTTTATGCCGTTCAGCCTGTGCTGATGGTCGTCGGGCTTTTTATTTTTTCAGCGCTGTATGCTTATTTGGCCGCGACCCGTGAACAATCCCGTCTTTTTGATTTGGCCACGCGCGACGGCCTGACCGGGCTGTACGTCATCCGCTATTTCCGGGAAGTGCTCAACCAAGTTGTGGAAGAATCGCTAGCTGACAAGCAGCCCTTGTCTTTGATCCTGACCGACATCGACAATTTCAAATCCATCAATGACACCTATGGCCATTCTGCGGGCGATTTAATTCTTAAAAAATCGGCTCATATCGTGCAGTCGGTCATCCGGCTCAAACGTCCGGCCAAGGAAATGGACTTGGTGGCGCGCTACGGCGGCGAGGAATTTATCGTCATGCTGCGCGGGGCCCCTTTGGAGCAAGCCGCGGCCCGCGCGGCCGAGCGCATCCGGGTGGCCATTGAAAAAGCCCGTTTTGAGTGGGAAGGAAAGCTTATTTCCGTCACCGTCAGCGTCGGCGTTTCGGCCTTGCGCGCGGATGAGAAACTGCCTGATTTCATGGTCCGCCGCGCCGATGAAGCCCTGTACGAAGCCAAGCGCACGGGCAAAAACCGCGTTTGCCAAAGTTCCTAATTTAAGCGGGTTTTCCCAGGTTGACCCCGCCTTTCATTCCGCTTAGAATAACTCTCCTTTCAGTAGGGCTTACCGCTATGTGCGTTCCCCCCTCTTAATCTCCCCCCGGAGAGCACGGGGGGAGAAATAAAACAGATTTACTATTTCCTCCCCCGTGTTTTTCGGGGGAGGATTAAGGTGGGGGAAAAAGAACAAAATAAGTTTGTGCATGGCCAGTTTGTTAATTAACTAAAAATCTTGGAGCGGGTCCGTTTGCGGCAGGAACACTGGTAGACTTAAACTATCTTAGATCAAATAACGCGGAGAGGTCGCATAATCCGGTATTGCACCAGTCTCGAAAACTGGCAGGTACTTGTACCTTTGAGAGTTCAAATCTCTCCCTCTCCGCCATTTTCATTAGAGACTGAGAGCAAAATTTTTTCGTGCCTCCGGTGAAAAAATTTTGAATCATCATAAGAAATGGCGGTTGCCTCGCGCATCCAACAGAGGTGTGAGGCTCCGCAGCGAACTAATTTTTAACCCAAAGGCAACATGAGCTATCTCGTATTCGCACGAAAATTCAGACCGCAGCAGTTTGACGAAGTGGTGGGCCAGGATGCCGTCACCACGACGCTCAAAAATGCCATTGCCCAGGAGCGCATTCCGCAGAGTTTTCTTTTCTCAGGGCCGCGCGGCACCGGAAAAACTTCTGTGGCCCGTATTCTGGCCAAGGCCCTGAACTGCGAAAAGCCGCCGCTTGAAAAATGCGGCGGGAAGTGCGAATCCTGCAAAGAGATCACGGAAGGCCGTTCGCTGGATGTGCTCGAAATCGATGGCGCGTCCAACCGGGGCATTGATGAAATCCGCACCTTGCGTGAAACTGTCAAATTCAAGCCAGCCCGCGGCAAATATAAAATTTACATCATCGATGAAGTCCACATGCTGACGACAGAAGCTTTCAATGCGCTGCTGAAAACTCTGGAAGAGCCGCCGGTGCACGTCAAATTTATTTTTGCTACGACCGAGCCCCACCGGGTGCCGCTGACGATTCTCTCGCGCTGCCAGCGTTTTAATTTTCGCCGCATTCCCGCCGTGGAAATCGCAGCCAAGCTGGAAGAAATTGCCAAAAAAGAAAAAATAAAATTCGAAAAAAAAGCGCTTTACCTGATTGCGCGCGCCAGCGACGGCGGGCTGCGCGATGCCGAAAGCCTGCTCGATCAGATGGCCAGTTTTTGCGCGGAAGGTATTCAGGAAAAAGAAGTCTTGAACTTTCTGGGGCTGGCTTCCGAAGCTTTTTATTTGGATCTTTTGAAGGCCGTGCACGCGAAAGATGCGGCGGTTATTTTTTCGCAGGTCAAAGAGTTTTATGAGGCCGGCGGCGATTTGGCACAGCTGGCGCGCGGCATGCTAGACACGTTTCGTTACCTGCTGCTCTTTCAATGCGCGGAAGATGCTGCCAAATGGGCCGATCTTTCCGCCGAATCCGCCGAAGCGCTGCGGACGCATAAGGATGATTTTACGCGCGCCGAACTTCTGCTGGCGCTGGCGCTTTTGCAAAACCTGCAGGTCCAGCTGCGCCGCAATATTGCGCCGCCCCGGCTGCTGGTCGAAACCGCGCTGCTTAAACTTTTGCACCTCGATGGCTTGAAGCAAGTCGGCGAAGCTTTGCAGGAAGGCGACGGCGGGCCTGCGCCGCGCATGCCTGATCTGGTGAAGGTTCCTGCAGGCCCAGCTGCCGGATGGATATCCCGTTCCGCACCGGTCGCGCCGCGGCCCCCCGCAACGCCCAAAGCCGAGACGCCGGCCGCAGTCCCCAGGGTAAAAACAGAAATAGGGACAGGTCCCGTGAAACACCCCGAAGGACCTGTCCCTGCGTCTAACGCAGCCACTACCCAAGCGCCGCCTGATAGGCTGCGGCATGGGGCTGCTTCAGGCGCTCCCGATTTTACGCAGGTAAGCGGGGCCTGGCCTCGTATCATCGACTATGTGAAAAGTCAGCGTATGTCGGTCGGTGTTTTCCTTTCGGAAGCGGAGCCGCTTGAAGCCGCGCAGACCGGTGTGGTTTTAGGGTTGCCCGCGGAGTTTCAATTTCATAAAGAGACCTTGGAAAAAGATGCCAACCGCCGGCTGATCGAAGAAGCTTTTGAAACGGTCATGGGTTTTAAAGTCCGCATTCAGTTTGTGATTACTCAGCCCAACCGCGAAGAACGTCCGGCCAAGCCCGCGCCCACGCCTGCTCCGGAGCCCGTCGACGGACCTCGTCAGGACATCCTTGAAGAAGCGCTGAATGTTTTTAAAGGCGCGAGATTGGTTAGAAAAGAGTAAAAAAGCACCGAGCACCGAGCACGGAGCACCTAGCACCGAGGGAAGACAAACTAAAGAAGCACGGAGCGCGGAGCACCTAGCACTGAGGCAAGAAACACATGACCATTTTGAATTACGTTTAGGACACTATGCTTTTTCAAAACACATCCCCAGTTTCCTTGATTTGTCGATGTTTTGTCGGTTGCCGGTCCTTGGTTCTCGGTACTCGGTACTCGGTACTCAGTGCTCAGTTCTCGGTGCTCGGTGCTTAAAGGTTACTCCGACTGGATGTCACAGCTGGTCAGTGCTCTTTCGCGCCTGCCGGGCATCGGCCGGCGTTCGGCTGAACGCATTGTTTTTTATTTGTTAAAAGCCCGCCATGACGAAGTCGATGAGCTCAGCCGCCTGCTTATCGCCGTCAAAGCAAACGTCCTCTTTTGCGAGACCTGCCATAATTTCTCCGACCAGAAAACCTGCCACATCTGCCGCGATCCCGGGCGTGACCCGGGCCTGATTTGTGTAGTCGAAGACCCCAAGGACGTGATTGCGATTGAAAAAACCGGTATTTTTGTCGGGCTTTATCACGTCCTGCTGGGCGCGCTTTCCGCGCTGGAAGGGATTGGCCCCGGAGAACTGAGAATCCAGGATCTGGTGGAACGCATTAAGAAGGGACGGGTTCGGGAAGTCATCCTGGCCACCAATCCCAATACCGAAGGGGAAACCACCGCGCTCTATATTGCCAAGGTTTTAAAACCACTCCCGATAAAAATCTCCAGAATCGCTCACGGTATTCCCGTCGGCAGTATGGTGGAATATGCCGATCAGGCCACCCTCTCACGCGCCATGGATCACCGCACCGCACTCTAACGCTTACCCGGGCTTCCCTGGCCCGTGAAGCGTAGTGCCTAAACATGAGTTTAGGCCTAACCGCTTACCCGGGCTTCCCTGGCGCGCGAAGCCTAACTGCAACTGGTATTGCAACGCTCAACTTACTCCCTTGTAGCAATCAATAGCGTCAAGCCATTTTCCATAACATATTCAAAACAAATAAGATATAAAATGGACAGATTTAGGCGATTTAATCGCGTGCATTTGACTCTCTGCAAAAGCTATGGTAGCTTTTGTATACTTTTTTCTCTTTTCGATCCTGAAAAATCTCATTAGAGGGCGGTCTTTCTTTAATTCTATGTCTAATTTAAAAAGACTAAGAAAAAGTAAATATAAACCTCATAGTCGTTTTTTGGCTGGGGTTATCGCTCTCATTTTTCTTATTCAGTCACTTTTGCCTGCCGCATGGTCAGCGCAACCTCTGCGTGCAAATTCAAATCACTTAACGGCAACCCGCTTAGAGCAGTTCCAGCTGCCTGCTGCGTTGGGAACCGTTGAGAAAATTTTCATTCCTGGCGGCACGCTGCTGCAAAATTCCGCAATCCCGGTGATTTATATTCAAGATGCCCACGCTAATCCTGAAGTTCAGCGCAATATCGCTAAAATTTTGACAGTTTTAACTCAAGAAAAATGGATACGCCATGTCGGGCTGGAAGGCGCGTTTGGCAAAGTGCAGCCGGGCCTATTGAATCTTTTTAATGACTCAAAAGCGAACCTGCACATGATTAACCATCTGGCCTCTGTGGGTGAGTTAACCGGAGCCGAATTGTTTGGCTTGAAACACGATCTGAATATCCGGGGGATTGATGACGCAGCGCTGTATACGGAGAGTTTCAAATTGTTTCGGGCCGTAAAAACTGACAAAAGAGTTGAGCCTTTGCTGCAGATGTTAATCCGGCTTCAAGAGCAAGCTGAAAACCGCTGGGCGCATGACAATCTACGCCGGTATTTGATGGAAAAACGCCAGTGGGAGAAAAGCGGGGATAACGCGGCCCGCTACTTTGAACTTTTGCATTCATTGAGTTTGCGGTATCTCAAAATAGATTTGAGCCAGGCCGCGCAGCAGTTTACCCAGCCCAATCTGGTGCGGCTCATCAAAACCTCCGAAATCGAAAAGCAATTTAACCTCGAGAAAACCAGACTTGAAACTCAAGCGCTTGCAGAAGCGCTGAAGGTCAAAACCAAGCACTCACCCCGAAAAGACTTTTTAATCCAAGCCCTTGCCCATTTTGAAAAAAATCCGCTCGGCCGCGAGTTTAGCCTGTGGCTGGAATCGGTTAAAGAGCCGCGCGCGGTATCTGTGCGGCACTTTTTTGAAATGCTCTACCAGGAGTCGCGTGAAAGCGGCGTTTCTCTGCTGAACTTTCCGGCGCTGATGGATGCGGCCGGCCTGTGCATCCTGCATGACGAAATCAGTGCCGCGGGTTTAATGCAAGAACTGCGTCCTATGCAAAAACGCCTCGAAAAAACGATGGCGAAAACTCTTGAAGCCCGGCAGGTGCTCCGCCTGGAGCAGGCGCGCTTGCTTATCGAGAAACTTCTGACGCTTTCGCTGTCGAGTGCCGAGTATACCCGTCTGGCGGCTGCCGGAGACCGCTTAAACCTTGACCGGCTTATCCGGCGCTATGAAGGGCTTTTACCGGACAGCAAACCCGTCCTCCCGCTGCCGAAGCAGGCGATGGCGGATGCGCTTCAATTTTACCGGCTGTCCTTTGCCCGCGACAAAGTACTCGTCAAGAATACATTGGCGCAAACCCAAAAAAAATCTCCGGGTTTTGAATCGCAAGCTATCGTCGTGATTGCAGGCGGCTTCCATCAAAAGGGTATTCGTAAGAATCTCGAGGAACGCGGTATTCCCTATGTGATGATTACGCCAAAGGCGGGGATCAGCGCGGATCAACATTTATATGACAAAGTCATGCTCGGGGAAAATGCGAGTGCGATGTTCCAGCCGCTTCCGGCAGCAGCTGCTCTGAATCCGCGGGTGATGAGCGACGCTTACTTTCCTTCCGTGGATTTTTCCGGCCATCGTTCCAGGCTGATGCTTGACACAATTTTGAATGTCGGTATCCGCGAATTAGTCCACAACGGCGCCGACGCTAGCGCCGCTTTCTCGGAACTCGACACAGCCCTGAACCGCGCGCAAAGAGCCGGGTTTATTCAAAGGTTTGATTTAGGCCGCCATGGCGCAAAGAGCGACGAATGGGTCCTGTCTGTCCCAGAGTTGAGTTGGAATGGCCGGTTAACCTGGAATGTCCGTTCCGGAGTGCAGATTGTCCGTGAACCGGAATTCCAGAAACCCGCATTAAAAACTCAACCCGCGAAGCATAATCTTGCCGCCGGATTGTGGCCTGCCATTGCAGGGTTATCGGCCCTTACGATGGCCGCCGGTCAACGCTCCGAAGTGCGTACAGAGCAGCCCTTTCAGCATATCCCCATGCGTGATCATGTCGTGACCCCGCACGGCACAATCGATATCGAGACTTTTTTTTCCTCCACGGAATCTCAAGCTAATTTTAAACAAGCCTCCGGCACCATTGAGGTCACGGTCATTTTACCGGAGTCTTTGGCGCAAGCTCAGGGGCTCCGTGAACCCAGAATCCATTTTGAGACAACCGGAGACATGGGGCGTGCGGACAAACTGCATCGCAGTGTGACCGCCTCTGTACAGCAAGCGGGCGCTGAGGGTGTGGTGCAAGCGTTGCGCGCAATTGTGGATACCTTACGCGATGAGCCTCTTGCGGCTGCGCCTCGCGCCGCACTTCCAGAAACGACTCAAGGCCGCTCCGAAGTACGTATGATCATTGATGGCGATGCATTAAGGCTCCTGAATCTTTTTCCGCGCGATCAATATGTCGATCAAATAAAAGAAGCCGTGGATCAGCTGGATGCGCTTAAAAAAGCTTGGATTCAAAAAGAATCTGCGGCTGGAAATCCTTTTATGGTTCCTTATGCCCAAAGTCTTTCTCATGAGCGGCCGGCGCGTATGATCCCGGTGATCGAAGAATTGATGCGGCAGGTCGCTGCCGATGAAAAGCTTTTAGATCTTCCCTTGCCTTACCGGGTTGCCTTTGTGCTGGCGGCGCTGGATTCTGAAAATTTTCCTGAGGAGCATGCGCAGCTTCTCAAAATTTTCGAAACTGTTCCATTTAAAAATTACGCGGACCGCGACCGGTTGGATGTCGATGATTATACGCGCCTCATGGCTAAGAGCGTTTCGGAGCCCTTAGCGCAGCAAGAAAAAAATATTTTGATTCGCACGGTTGTCGAGCGCTTTGTGCTTGCTTTGCCGCGAGCGGAACAACAGGCCTTAGAAAAAGAGGCGCTTATTCGGCAGTTACAGCAAGAAATACGAAGTACGGGTTACGGGAATGTTCCCCAGGTTGTTTTTTTAACGGACCTTCAAGATGGCTCAAAAGCGGGTGATCTCATAGGGTATGTGCTTGGGCTTAAAAACTATCATGCCATTGAAAACGCAGAGGCTCTTGAGGCCCGGCTCAAAGCGGAAAGAATTTCTTTGCAGGATAAAAATATTTTGTTTGTCAGCCCTTGGTATCCTCTAGAACAAGAATTTGTTGCCTTGTCCACCTGGGTTTCTTGGCTGGAGCATTACGGCAAAACCAAGTTTTTAGAGGACAGCGAGTCCTATTGGGGCGATGGTATGATCAACCCGAAAATCCGGCCTCTTTTGTTGAAGCAGGCTGGTGGCTCAGGAGCCATTACCACCTATTTTATGCGTTCGCCGGATGGAAAGCCTGCAGGTATCCGGCATTTTGGTTATAAGGACGCAGTTCATGAAGCCGCCAGTGAAATCGTTGAATACACTGCGTCTAGTGAAATGTCAGACTGGGAAAAATTTCACTTAGCTCCCTTTTTGGACGGTCTGGATTTAGCGGCCTATTACCGCAGCCGGTTTCTCGAGGAAAATATAAGTAGTTATCAAGCGCTTATCCGCCAAGCTGGCAAGCGGAGGCAGGAAGACTTAAAAAATTACTATAAAGTCAAACTCCGCGATGCGGAGCGCAAACGCAAAATAATTTTGGACACGCATTTGGAAAATTTTTTAAAGAACTTTTTTGATCTCGAGTATCAAAAACTTGGAGATGAACAGCAGAAAACCATCGAAGATTTTTATGAATGGTTCAATAATGGCGGATTTTTTAAGCGCTGGCAAAGTCAGTCTGCGCAGGCTGACGCTCAAGGCCCTGCAGAGAGCAATATGGCTGCAGATGCTTTGAAAAAAGCAGTGCGTGAAAATTTGACATCCCCCTATCGTATGGTTCAGAAAATATTGGAAAGCGGCGTATTTGTGCCCGGCGAGGAGCATGATAACCAGACTAATTTAAAAGTCATGGCGCAGCTTCTTAAACAACTCAAAGAAAGCCGCGCTGCAAAGCCAGCAGGCCTTGAAATTCAAGCTATTCATGACCGCGCGTTGGTTGTTCTTGAAAAACTGCGCCGATCGGAAGAGACACAGATCGCAGAAATGCGCCGTCAAAAACAAGACCGAGCCCGGCTTGACGGCAGGCGTGACGCCCTTTATCACTTTTTGATTGATAGTTTTGAACAGATGGGGACTTATGGTTTGCACGGACTGATCGAATTTATTTCACCAGGCTTTGATGAAGGAATCCGCAAAAGAGCCCAGTTTGCTTTGATTAACTCGCAGTCAGCCAGATCCTACTTTTTTAGAATGGCTATGCAGGAGGCCAATGCGACAGAACGAATGCGGCAGGCGGAGGTCATGGACCAGACTGGAAAACCGGGACGTGAAGAACTGCTTTTTTTTCTCCGTCACGATGTTTCGCAATTGGAACGCTTGTACAATCTCTTAGGGCCTCATGTGCCTTCTTTTACAGCGCTGCTTGGGTCCCTGCTTTTTGTGGAGACGGCCCACACAGGGGCTCGTGAAGCAACGAAAAGAATCGGGGAACGTCTTGGTGAACTGGAACGTTTCAAAGCACTTTTCAGCCCCGCAGCCTTTGCGGCTCTGCTGGAAAACTGGGGATTGGCTGCTGTCAGCCGTTGGGCCCAAGACCCGTATGCTGCCGATAAACTTAATTTTTTTGAGATTCTTCATATGCTCGACCGGGCGGACCCCTCCATCAGTCCATTTGTGGAAGCCGTTATCCTAGCGGAGGAACGCCAGGATCCGGAGTTTACTAGGGGCGTTTTACAGCTTCTTCTCGAAACCGGTAACACCCATGTTCTACGCGGTCTGGTTGGACTTATTGTGCGCGATCCTGCCCATTCAGCTCATCTGGTCAGTTTTTTAATTGCACAAATGAAACTGATGAAGGTAGCTTATCGAGAAGACGACTTCATCCAAGAAGAAATCTCGCGCATTTTGCACAGTGATCTTTCCGCCAATTACTATCTGCTGCGCAAGCTCGCGGCGGCCATTCCGCATGCGCGCTATGCGACGGGCCGTGGGAGCAGTATCCGGGAACCCGTGCAAAAACTGGACCAGCTTTACGCAAGCCAAAACACGCTTTTTCGCTACCTGCGCGTCAAAATGCACAGCGATCCCTGGACGGACGATCTTGCTCTTGTGCAGTCTGTAATGGAAGTCTTGATGGGGCTTCAACAGCCCAGCGAACGATTGCGTCTGAAGCCGGAGCAGGTAAAACATAAGCTCAAAACAGTTCACGCTCAAGCCCGTGAAGAAGTGGTCCAATCCATTTTAGGAGAAGAAGCCGCCCGGCTTGGGCAGATTTTAAATGCGGTAGTTCCGACAGAAGACTCCGATAAGAATCCAGAATTATTTTTAATTAAAGAACCCCTTTGGGACCGGGCTCCTCATAAAGAGACCCGCGAATTTGAAGCCGCCAAGATTTTAATCTGGCTGTACCAGGCTTTGGAGGGACGGTATGGATCGGGTAAAGGATTTTATACCGAAGAAGAAAGAGAAAGCCTTCAAGATGCCGCCGGACTTTTGACCGAAGCCAAAGACATTTTTAAATTGCGTTTCGAAATGAAGCAGAAGCTCCTGGCCCCTGCCCCTTTCGAGCCGGAAATGGATATCGAACACAAGCGGCACAACGCCGAAAGAGACTGGGGATTTCAAATGTGGGGCTACTACGGGACCTATCATGAAACCAAGTTTGATCATTTTGAAGCGGACAGGCATTTGGAAAATTATGAAACGGCCCTTCTCGAAAATTTTGTAGATCGCCGGCTTCCGGTTTTGCTGAGACATTTAGGCCGGTTATTAACAAGTGGTGTTACGGCAGAGTCGGCGCAAAGAAAAAACCAGGCCCCTGAAATTTTGCAGGCGGCCGCTTCCCGGCAAACACAGGAAATCTTAGAGGGTTTATCGCTGATTATTGAACAAATGCAGATGGACGGCATTGCCAGCCGCCGTCTTGTGCAGTTCTTAAAAGAACTAAAACAGCCTGGATTAGACCTTTTACAGTCCTCTAATATTTTAAGCATGATGCAGGAAGAACTGCGGCGATTTTTTTCTAGATTGATTTTTTACTACGGCGATTACCCTAAAGAAATTGCCCGCACCGCCGGCAGGGACCGTTTGCGCGACCGCTATCTCAAAGACGGCGACGGCAAAAAATTCGGAGAACCGGAAGCGGCCCGTGTGCAGGAAGCCCTGCTGGCGGATCTTTATGCTGAGGAGAGCGGCATCGGACTTTTGCAAAAATTTGTCGATTCAGTTCAGGAATTTCTGGTCAAATTGCCGATCCCGTTAAATTCTCTTTATCTCAATCCGCCCGCGGAAGCTTTGCCCGAATCCCGTGTATTGAGTGACAGGGAATTTGATCCCGATACAACTTCCGCACTGGAAACAGGCGCCAAAGGCTATGAGTTGATGGAGTTGAAAAACCGCGGCTACCCCGTGCCGCCTTTTGCCATATTACCTTCAACGCTTCCGCATGAGATGGGAACCGATCTTAAAAATCCGGTCTTCCGGGAGCTCGCCATCAAAGCCCTGCTTCGTTTGGAAAAGGAAACGGGTCATGTGTTTCCTTTTGACATGGACAGTTTGCAGAACGAAGTTGAGAGAAGGTTGATCCAGAGTTACCGGCGTGAAAACAATATTGACCCAGATTCGGCCCAACCGCTCATTATTTCCGTGCGAAGCGGCTCTATGATTTCCATGCCGGGCATGATGGATAGCGCGCTCAACGTGCCTTTTAATGAGACGATAGCAGAAGATTTGCTAAGCCGGGGATACCCTTCCGAGTTTGTGTATGATGTCTACCGCCGTTTTCTTTTTTCTTACGGAACGGTGCATTTGGGGATTGAACAGAAAAAGTTTTCAGACATTATTGATCGTATCAAGGCAGGCATGGCGGGTGCTAAAGCTATCCCTCTGGACAAATTGACGATTGCAGATTTTGAAGCCCTCGATTTACGGCAAGTTATTTCTCAAGATTTAAGGATGATTACACAGCTTGAGTCGGGGTTTGCAAAACATACCCCTTTTGAGCAGGTTTTGCTTCTGATCGGAGATGTTTATCAATCCTGGGATAGCGAAGGCGCCAGAAATTACCGCCAACGATTCGGTATTTCATCGCGCTTTGGGACGGCTGTCATTTTACAGCAGATGGTCTACGGCAATTTGGAAGAAAACTCAGGCACGGCTGTCATTGATTCCAGCCATCCGGAAAGTGGGATTCGCGAACCCTTTGGCAATTTTAAATTTGGCGCCCAGGGAACCGAGTTAGTCAGCGGGCTTACGGGGACAGCACAGCCTTTCAGCCGTTTTCAAGGGCCGGACAGTTTGCAAGACACCCATCCGAGCCTTTATCAGGCCATGGCCCAAATGGCCCGACGGGTAGAAGATCAAGAAGGTCAATCGCAGAATTTGGAAATGACAGTCCAGGATGGCGAACTGTATCTGCTTCAAACTAGGGCGCAAGTCATGGCCTCCGGTGCTGTCCAGAAACAGTTAAGTCCCGATCCCAACGCTGCACTGCAGGTCATTGGCCGCGGAAGCCCTGTGTCTGGCAATGCGGCGGTCGGACGCGTTTTAGACGCAAGAGATCTTTCTCTTCAAGCGTTGATCGAACAAGTGCACGCCCTTCGCCGTCAGATGAACGCAGCAGGCGAAGAAAGTTACGATATTATCCTGCTCTATAATTATTTTACGGATGATGATTCGAGCAAATTGCTGCAATTGACCGGAAGTTTGAACGGTGATTTCCCCGAAAGCGAGGGGGCCTCACTTGGAATTTTGAATTCGAAAATCGCACAAAGTAATCATGCAAGCCTGATTTCAATCCGCCTTGGGTTGGCTTATGTGGGTAAAGTCGACACTCTCGAATTTGAACCCCAGGGCGGTATTCTGCTGGGTAGTCAGCGTATAGCGACTGGAATGGCTGGCCCCATTTTAAGTATCGATGCTTACTCCCCCATGAAGAGCGCAACAAGCGGACAGGTTATTTTAGGCGCGGTTCCCTTTAAGTTTCACGTTCCAACAAGTAAAGCGAAGACTGCCACGAAACGCTCTGAAGTGCGTTCTGCTTCTCGGGCGGCGGAACAGCAGAGTTTGCCGGAAGAGTTATCGCCGCAAAATGTGCAGATCCAGACTGTGGGTGCCGGTGCAACAGGGCAGCATTATGTGACTTCGCCCAAAGGGTCACTGGATCTTGCTGATGACCAAGCTGTGCAGCATTATTTGGCGTCTGTCTACAATGCCATCGGAGACATCGCAAAACAGCTTTCAACAGCGAATCGCACCTATCATCCGCACGAGATTCAAGTACGCGATGAAGTGGTGGCGCAGTTCGCGAGTACACCCAACGACCGAACTGCCCTTCTTGGCATCATGCCTGCCAGCCGTCGCGAGAGCGGTTTTGTGGATCAGATGGATCTTTTCCGCCTTCTTTCAAAAATGCGCGGCAAAACAGAAATCGCGGCCTATCCGGACTTGAAGAAGCCTGCCTTTGTTGCTCCGGAAAAAATTGCGCTGGTAGTGGATGCCAAAGTTTCAGACCTTGAGGCGGCCTTTATCCGCGATCTCGTGGGAAATCCGGATATGGCGCTTGAGGTGGTGATCGGCACAACGCCGGTTCAGCTTGCCGCCACACTGAACCACAGTATTTACCGCCGTTTTTTGCGCTCCGGGGATGTGCTCTATGATCAAGAGCAGAAATGGATTGAAATTTTAGGCCGGAGAATTCGCGTGATCAAAAACGAAGAAGATATTTCCGGCGAAGAATGGCAGCGCATGGGCGTGCCCACGTTTGTGGCCACTCATCCCATCCGACGCCGGGCCGAAAAGCTGGCTGCGGCGGTGCAGGCAACCGACAATGGCAGCGCAGACAACGGAATTACGCCGCCGATACGTCTGATTGCCTTAGAAGGGCTTAATCCGTTTACAGGCAGTCCGCAGGACGAAGGCACCCCGGCCGTGTCTTTGAATATCCGTCCGGACGATGCTGCCGTCAAAATGGAAACGCCGCAGATTCTTTTGCGTTCAGCCTTACTGGATACACCCGTCCGTTTTTTAGCCGGGATGCAGCAGGTCATCGGAGCCGCGACTGTGGCTGCCGGTGATTATGCGGTGAACTACCGCATCAGTCCGATGAACGCCTCGCCGCTCGATGAATCCGGCAGGGCCAAATCCCCGATGCTCAATGAGGTGCCGGTTTCTGCCGCGTGGACGGGGTATTTGCGCCGCCAAATGCGCAGTGCCATGGATGAAGCTAAACTACCTGGCCGGGCGCTTCAAAGTGTGAACATGTCGTCGATTCCGGCGATGCTGGGCGACCGTGCGGATGTGACGCTCAATTTACGCGGTACGGCCATGAATCGCTTGCTCCGAGGATTAAAAATGACAAGACCCTCTCTGGAAAGCGCGGCTGACTTTGAAGAGGCCGAAAAATTGATCCGGGAAAAACTTTTAGAAAAAATGAACCAGCGCTTTGCCGGCACTGCTTTTTTTGTCGCTAATCTCCAGGATGCCGCCGCGCTGCGTGAGACCGTGAATACGGATACGCGTTTTGAGCGCCGTGTTTTGGTGGACCGGCATTCACTTCAGGTCAACATCATCCAGGGTGAAAAAAAGAGCCTTCAAATCTCGATTTCAATCCCGCTTGTTTTTAACCGGGATTGGCAGAATTCGCGCCATTTGATGATGGGCATTCGTGAAATAGCCCGCGAAGAATCAGCCAATGCTCCGGTGCAAGCTGAAACGACGGATCTGAAATTGTCACCTTATGGGATTGCGGTACAGTATGCCCGCTCTCACGGAACGCTGCCGCCGGCATCTCTTGAAATTCCTGAAGGCATCGATTTTCTGCGGCCGGGGCCGCTGCAAATCGGTGTTGTGGGTTATGCCGGGCAAATCGGCGCACGCATGCATGTGCCGCATGACTTGAATCTGAATATTGCCGCCGGTATCGGCGGCAAACCCCAGCATATTGCCCATTCCTTTTTTGATTCGACTGCCGGACCGTTGATGTCTAACGGGGTTCCGCTCCCTATTATTTACGGAGAATTAGAGCCGCATCAGGAACACCAAATTGGATTTGTGCGAATCGGGGATGGGGAGCCCGTGGTTCTCCTCAAACGCTATGATGACCCGCGCCAGATTCCCTGGCACCAGTTTGGCGTGGAGGCCGTGGCCGAAACCACGGGCGCGTTTACCGATCCCACCGACTCGCAAAGTTTGTTTGGACACCTTGAACTGGCTCGCGGCAATCAGAGCGGCGCGGAAGTGGTTGTGCTTTCGGCGCCGTTCAAGGTCAAAAACAAAGAGGATAAACTCGAGGCTGCAGTTTTTCCGACCGTGGTCTTTGGCGTCAACGACACGCAAGTGACGGAATTTATACGGCGCGCTGAGGCGGAAGGTCTGCCCAAAATTTTTTCCAATGCATCCTGCACCACCAATTGTGTCGCCACCATGGCCGTTTTTAATCAGAGACTTCGCAATGCCGTAACGGACTTGATGCGATCCAAATATGGCTTACAGCATGCTCATCTTGGGGATGCGGCACTTGCGCCTGTAGTTTCCGTGCACGCGCCGACCAATACCCAAGCTTCGGGATATCGTGATTTCATGGCCAAACCTGGCGTGGAGTCGCGGTTCCGGGCGGCGGATCAAGCCACGCTGACTTCGAGCGGTGTCAATGAAGCGATCAGGGGACTGCGTGTGGAAGATTTAGAATCCTTTGCTGCCGGTGCGACAGGCTATGCTGTGCGGGGTCCCTTTGAAACATCGCTGGCCGTCGTTCCCGTTATTTTTAAAGTGATGGGATTGGAACGTGAAGATGAAGCCGTTCGCAATACGTTTAACGAAAAAGCCACGGTCAAAGAATTTCAGACGGATGTCGTCGAACTCTACAGCCAGGTGGGCCGTGAGATGGCCGCAGATCCGCACTGGCGTGACGTCGTGGCTTTTGCTCCTGCTCAGGATGTCATTACCTCCAGCGTGGCTGCAGGTTCCGCGCGGATGATTATCGATGCCCAGCAAGTGCATGTAGTGCGCCGCGGTGATTTGCTGATGGTGACGGGCAATGCCTGGTATGACAACGTGACCAACTATGCGAAAAATTACCTCCACATTTTTAGCCAAATTGCCCGCGTTTCGCAAAGCGCACGCTCCGAAGTGCGGGGTTTGTGGGAGAAATTCATGGGCAAGAAAGAACTTAGCGATGACGATCTGCGCGTTAAAATTCGTGAACAGCTTAATGCGCTCAAGATTCCCGAGGGCGAAGGCGTGAATGTCGACATACTGCTCCGGCGCGTCAAAGCGGTCTTAGAGCAGTGGACGGATTTTAGGATTGAAGCCGAAGAAGTGAGAACAAAAGTTGCTAAAGAGATGGGTACGCAGGGTGTTCTTGAAGGTTTTTCTACCACGAATTCGATGCTGGGAATGGAGGGAGATGGATTTTCTTTGGCGGATGAGCCGAAAGTAGAGTGGGTGGAAACTGTCAAAATGCTTCCCAAAGTGGTTGGCGCCGGCACGCAAAGACCCGCCCGCTCGGAAGTGCGCATGCTGGTGCTGAGCCGGAAGTTGAATGAAAAAATTGTGATTGGCGATGACCTTTGGATTACCGTGACCAAGATCGATGCTAAGGAGTCTGCTAAAGCAGAGAATACGGTTACACTGCAAATCGACGGGCCCGGCGCTGTGTCCTGGTCTGCTTTGCCGCGCAAAAAAGATGAAGCCATTCAACTCGGCGTGGGCATTACATTTCATGTGGTGGATATTGCGCTTGGGCACGTTCGCCTGGGAATTGATGCGCCAAGAGAGGTTACGATCCATCGCAAAGAACTTTATGATGCCATCCGGCGTGATAACGCTCTCAAAGCTGTCCAGCCGCTTCCAGGTGAACAGCCTGATCAACGAATTTTTCATTCGGTGGGTAAGCAAACTTTGGCGCAAGCGGTGGATGCAGCGCTGATTTTGGTACCGGCTGTTAGGAGTGATGTGGACCATGTTTCATTCAATGGAAAAACATGGGGCGATCCAGATCACTGGAAGAATCCACACGTTCAAGACGGCGGCACATTCATACTTCATTTGAAACCGCAAAGTCCTGCCGTATTGCACCCTCGCTTAACGGCCCTTGATGAGCAAATCCGCGCGGCGTTGTCCCTCATTCGCGAAGGCATTGAGCAGAAAGAAAAGGAACCTGTCATCATGCCCCTGGTGGAGCGGAAAGAATTCCTCGAACGACTTGATCAAGCTGAAGCGCTGCTGCATACGATCGAGGAGGTGCCGGATCTGTATGGCCGTTTGGATCAATTAAAACAGGACTTGAGCCGCTTCAAAGAGGTCTCAAAGGCAGTCCAGTATATTGCCGGAATTTTGCCAGTGGTGGAGTCCTGGCAGCTGACACTGCAGGCGGTAATTGAAAGCCGTTCGGAAGTCAGGCAAACGCTTGCCCGGCAGGGGCGTGTTTTGCAAAATGTTCTGGCGGTTGCGCAGCTCATAGCGTCGAACACGATCGACCCGCTTTTGGCTGCGGCCTACCCCAGATTCTTCCGGCGGAGTCTTGGATTGTCTTCCAGGCGGCAGACTTTTGCCGAGCGTTCTGATTTAGCGCCCCTGCGTCAGGCGCTGCAAAAAACAGACCGCCCCTTGTTAACGGCCGGCCAAGCCCCAGAAACACCTAAGACGCTGGTGCTGGCCAGCCTGAACAGCCAGGTGCCGTTTGTGGATTTGGAAGCCATGCAGTTGAGCGCCGGAAGCCGTGTGATTATTTTGGATTCGCGCGGCGCGGAGCCTGTCGTCTGGAATTACTACGCGAAGATTCGTCTGCCTAAAAATGTCCGCATTGAACGCGGTGTTTTTGACGGACAAAGGCCGGATTTAAATACGCTCAAAATGTATTTTACTGAAAAAGGACAGGAGGTCTCAGAAGAGGCGGCGCGTCCTTTGCTTATTTTCCCCTTTGTTACGGAAGACATTCTGGAAGATTACTCGGCTATTCCCTCTACGGACGGCCTGGTGGTTCGCGCGCCGCGGCTTGCGGCCAAAAGCGCGACATTGCGGTTTGCGTTTTCGTATTTTCTGGGCCGCGGGCTGCTGCCGGCTCAACTACTCAAAGAAACACCGCCGGATGTTTTCAATATTCGCATTCGTACCGACGGTTTTTCTCCGGCGTATGTGCCGCTGGGCGCCGAAGGCCGTTTTGCCCATTGGGCGTCCGCGCTGGCCGCACGCGAACTTCTGGAGGCTGCGGCATAGCACACGGTGTCATTGTGCGCGAATCCTTCCCCCCTCTTAATCTCCCCCCGGAGAGCACGGGGGGGAGAAATAAAAAATAAAAGAGGTTCTGTTGTTTCCTCCCCCGTGCTCTTCGGGGGAGGACTAACGCTTACGCAGGCTTCCTTGGCCTGCGAAGCGTTGTGCCTGAATAAAAATTTCAGGCTTAAGGTGGGGGAAGGCAGAATAAATTTACATATGTCTAAGTTTAAAAAAATAGCAGCGTTTGGAACGCTTTTTTTCTATCTGGTATCCGGCCAAGGCACGCCCGCTTTTGCTCAGATGGCCTCTCCGGCGCCGGCAGGGCCTGCCGTGTCTGCGCGTGAATTGCTCAATCTTTCATTTTTTCTTCCGCCCCATCTTGGAAATTTAGAAGAATGGATTCCCGCTTCTGAAAAAAACAACTCTGATCATCCGTTCATTTTGCATATTCAAACCGCCCACGGCGATTACGCCACTCAAAAAGCCATTGACCGCATCCTGACTTTTTTAAAACGCCATGAGGGGCTGGACCTTGTTTTGCTCGAAGGTGCGGCCAGCCGGCTTGAGCCGGAGCAGGACCGTTATTTTAGCCGTCCGGCCTGGAACCGTGCGGTGGCCAAGGACCGTTTAAAGCAAGGCCGCATGTCGGGCGCGGCCTATTTTTTGATGAAGGAGCCGCAGGTTCGGGCTTTTGGCATTGAGTCTGCTGAGGCCTACCGTAAAAACCGGGCAGCTTTCTTACGTCTCCTTGGCGCGCAACCCAGCGTTGAAATTGATCTTCACCAAAGGCAGCTCCGTCTGGACAGGCTGTATTCGCAGCGAGCGTCTAAAACCATGCGGGATTTCCGGCGCAAGCAAATAGCCTTTGAAACCGGGACGCTGGATTTCAATGTCTGGACCACGGAACTTAAGACCCGAGCCTCTGTGCTTTTGAATCTTGACCTGACGCATGTCTCGGCTCAAAAAGACTGGCCAGCGCTTGTAAGGTTCTTCAAACTCCAGAAAATATCGCGGTCCGGCATCCCAGCGGCTAACTTGCCAGCCCCGGATTTTAAAAATGAACTTTTTCAAAATCTCTTCGGGGTTGCTCAGCATGCCGGGGGCGGACAGGGTTCGCGGGCATTTCGCTACGGCGAAGTCCGTGTCCGGGCCGAGACATGGCTGGTTGCGCAGAACCCGCAAGAAATCGAAGAAAAAACAAAACTCATCAAGCCCTGGCTGCTGCCGCTTACGCTTCAAAATGAAATCCGTTCCCCGGAATTGCAAAACGAAATCGAAAGTTTAACGACGCGTATTCTGAAAGCTTTGGCATCGAGCAAAGAAGACAGGCGCTTAAACCGGTCTGCGGCAGACCTCAAACTGCTGCGCGGCTTGCTGAGGGGCGAACTTGCATTTGACGAATATCAGGAAGTCTTGAAACGCCCCCAGGACATTCGAAGAGCCGCTGCAAATCTGAGACATCGGGCCCCCGCGAGAGTTGAACGGGATTTTAACAACGCGCTTGATTTTTACCGCGGCGCAAAAGCACGCGAAAGATTAATGGTGCAGAATATCGAAACTATTCTGAAACGCGAGCATTCCAAAGGCCGCGTGATCGCGCTTGTAACCGGCGGTTTCCATGCGGCGGGATTAAAACAGGAATTTGCCCGGCGCGGATTTTCTTATGGCCGCATCACGCCTGCGGCGCGGAACTTCGGAAAATTCTCATTTTCCGGCAAAAAAGACCCCCGGGATTTTTACCGCCATGCTTTTTTGAAACATTCTCACATTGAAGACGCGGCCGCGCTCGCGCAGCCCAGAACCCTGCTTCATCCGTTGGGGCTCTCCTTAAAACCCTATATCGCAGACCGGACCGATGCTCTGCGGCAATGGAGTTCTGTGGCGTTAAGAGACGGCCGCAGCCGGCGCACGGCGGTGCGTGAATTCAATCAAGGGCATTTCGCGCGCGATTTTGGCGTGCGCGCGGTCTTGACGAATGGCCGCATTCACTTTACGCGGCAGCCTTCGGTGCGTTCCGAAGTGCGGTCGACCCGGGAACCTGACTGGCACCGCATTGTCGAAACAGAACTTAAACAGGCGGATCAGATTTTAAAAAACTTTCCGCGCGGCCAGGTCGCAGAGTTTTCAAAAATCCAGGCCTTGCTGGCGGCGCTCTACGGCGGCTCTGTTCAGATCCATTCTGAAGAAACGATGAGCAGTATGATAAACAACGAGCAGCACGCTTGGATCAAAAAAACTTACCATTTTCGTTGGGGATTACTAGCGCTGAACCAGCCCAAAAATAGTTTGCCTGTGCCGGTGGGCAAAGATCAGAAAAGCCGGATTAAAACACGCATCCAAAGTCTTTTAAAAACGCTTGGCGCCCATGGGATTCGCGCCGATGAAACCGTTTTAAGCACTGCTGCTGGCAAAAGTTTGAAGATTGGCGACATTTTGACGAAAAATCCTGCGTTTCAAAATCCTTTTTTACACACCTTTCTGGGCGAGACATCCAAAACCGGAGTTTTTAGCGCTGCTCAAAGCCGGCTGGAACGCGTGCAAGAATTGTTAAAACTGACCCCCGGAGAAATTAATTATCTGCGGCATTTCGACAATATCTTTATTCCGGATGTCCGGCTGAATGAAACTGAACCCTTTGTGATTCGCGCGCAGCACAACAATGTGCTCGGGCCCTACAAAGGCGGAGAACGCCTTGTGACGATCGCTACCATTCGGAACGACAAGCATTTTATGAGGCTTTTTAACGACCTGCGCCGCCATTTCAATTTGCAGGAAGCCCGCTATTTTCTCAGGAAATATTTCGGGCTGGAAGAAGCGATACCCTTGGCTTTTGGCATGACCACCAAAACAGCGGTGGCGGGCCTGCCGTTTGGCGGAGCCAAAAGCAGCATGCTTGCCGCAGATGTGTACACAGACGAAGCCGGACAACTGATCATCCGCCGCAATGTCCGCGCTGCTGCGGAGGAGTTGGAGACACAAAACTATGTGCTGCGGCTGGCGCGAAGCTTTGCGCGCGCTGAAGAAGAATCCGGCACGGTCAGCGAACGCAACGACATTCCCGCCGCGGATTTAAATAGCGGGGGAGGGCTCATGGATATTAAGGCCGACGAACATCTGGAATCCATTTTGGACCGGCTGCAGCCGCGCTTTCAGCGGCGTTTGGAAAAACTGCAGCAGCTTTTGAACCAAAAAAACGGACATGCGGCCGTTAAAGATAAAATCAAACAAGCTGCGTTGAAACAGGACCTGGAGTTTTTGAAAAAACTGTGGCGTGTTTTTGAAAAACAAAATACGCCGGAGTCCTTGCGAACCCCCCTGTTTTTAGAGGCCGTCACCGGATATTTGACCGCGCTGCGCGATGGCGGCCGTAAAGTACCTGTCTGGGCCAAACCCTTTGCCATGGCCGTGGCCGCCTATACGTCTAAATCGGCCGATTTGTCCGGATCGATTTTCAGAAATGAAGCGACAGGCCACGGCGGTATCCATGTGGTCAAAGAAATTATTTTGCGCGACAAAGCCTTTGCCCGCAGCGGCATTACTTCTTTGAAGGGCATGACAGCCAAGATCATGGGTGTCGGCAATGTCGGCGCGCCCGCGGTCATCAAAATGATCGAAGAGGGCGTCAGGCTGCAGCTTATTTCAGAAGGGGCTTATGGGGGCATTTCCAAAGCCGAAGGCTTTAGTTTAGAGGATCTCGCAGTGCTTAAAAAACTTTTTAGCCAGACCGGCGGTTATTCCCGGTTGAACCAGGCTGGTTATGAAATTGCCGGAGCCGAGTATATTCCCGCAGAAGCCATTGATGCGGAACTGCTTGGCCGGGAAACGGATTTATTTGTTCTTTCGGCCGTTGAAAATGCCCTTGATGCCGGCAATATTGATCGCGCTAAAGGCAGGATTTATATCGAGCTTGCCAATGGCGGCATTACCAACGAAGCCTATGACCGCTTAATCGCGGACCCGCACAAACTGGTGATTCCGGATACGATTGCCAATGCGGGAGGCGTGATTGTCTCTTATTTTGAATGGATGCAGAACCAGCGTAATGAGCGTTGGGACAAAGAAACGGTTGTAAAAAAGCTGGAAGAGAAGTTGACAGCTTCTATTGACCGGGTCGATCAAATCCGGCATGGGTTTGGAAATGAAATTTTGGATTGGCGCACGGCCGCCGATGTTTTGATGGCGCGTGACGTGCTGGCGGCCCGCCGCAAGCAGCGCTTGAAGCAGAGGCAAAGGTTGCAGCGTTCGGAAGTGCGTACGGAGCCTGCCGCGACGCCGGCTGTGGCGCGCGTCCTCTTTGCCGATCATCCGGCCAATCTATCCACACTCGCATCGACCCGCCAATTTGTCGTGGAGACTTTTGGACCGGCTGCGGAAGTCATTGCGGCCAGCGGAATGGGTAAAGACGGGGATGCCTTGAAAAAAATCATTGAAACCGAGCGGCCCACGGTTATTTTAATCCGTTCGGACACGACATTATTTGGTCCCAAGGATAAGGGCGGCGAACCTGAATATTTGGCTGAAGCCGCGCGTCTTGGCGTCCGTGTGATCATCCGCATGGGGTCGGGAACAGACAATATCGATAAAGAGGCTGCCAAACAGGCTGGCATTGCGGTCATCCCCACCAAGGGCAATGAAAATTCCGTCGGCAATTTGGCCATGCGTTTTCTGATCGCTTCACTGGGCTATGGAACGGATTTACAGCAGGCCTCCGTGCCTGATTTGGCGTTGAGCGATTCGTGGCAGGAAGTTTTGAATATTCCGATTGACCAATTTTTAGCGGTGCTGGCCAATTCCAAGGGGCGCGGTGAGATTTTTCCGCGGCATCAAACCGCGGTTTTCCACACGACGTCTTTTTACCGGCTGCAGACTCTTTTAAGAACGCATTTCCAAGGAGAAACCCTTGGGCTGATCGGGGCCAGTACGACGGCTATGGACTTTGCAAAAAAATTGGCGGCACTGCGCCGGTTGAGCGGCATTGATTTTACGATTATGGCTTCCTCGCCCAAGCTGGACCGCGGCGATCCGTTGCGCACAGTTGAAGCCGACCGGCTGGGCATCCTGCATCCCGGCGAAGCAGCGGTGCTGGCACAAAGTAAAATCTTGAGTTTTCATGTTTCCAAAACAAAAACGCCTGTTTTTGATAAAGCCAAACTGCAAAAAGCGGCAAAACTGCGTACGATACTGAATCTATCCCGCGCCGAGGTGATCGCCCCGGATATCTGGCCTGAATTTTTCGTGCGGCCCGGAGCGCTTTTTTTCGGAGACCTTGATTTGATCGTCAAGGGTCAGCCGGTGGCGGCGCTTGAAGAACTCCGTTCGCGTTATCCGAATCAAGCCATCTTATCGCCGCACAGCGCGGCCTCAACCGTTGACGCCGGAGAGGGCGTTGAAAAAAGCACGCTGCCGGTCCTGCACACGGTGCTGATACGCCTGTTCGGCCTGCCGGCCTCCGGCGAGCCCGTGGCTTTGGACATTATCAACGGCGTGACGATTGAGCCGCTTGCGCCGCGCTCCGAAATGCGAACGGCGCCTGTGGAAAGGCCGCAATATTCTCCCGAAGCCGCGGCCGGCGCGCGGGCCGTCACCTTTTTTGGCATTCGCGACGATTTGCTCGAAACTTACAGCCATTACAAAGCCGCTCGTGACGACGAGCCCCAGCGAGAAGTGCTCTTGCAGCATGTGCGCGAGCGGGCCCCTCAGCTGGATGCCTTTATCCATGAAATCCGGGCAGATCCTAAAGCTCCGGCTGATGAAGCGGCTTTGCTGGCAAGCTACGAACAACTGAACGGGGATGATGCCAGACAGAAAGCTTTTGATTTGGGTGTGCAGATCAAGGCCTATGATCAGCCTATGGATGTTCAGCGTAAAGCTTATCAGCGAGCTGTGAAAAAGACGGATGTTGCGGGCAAAAAAGCCGCGAATCAAGAATTGAACCGGCTCAGCCATGAAGTCGTTCTGCGGGCCAAGCGCCGTCTTAAAATTCAACTCTTGCGCCTGCGCGCGGCCCTGCAAAATGATCCCAAGCACCAGGGCCCCATTTTTAGCTATCTGATCAGCATCAACGATTTATATCAGCGCATCAGCGCCGAGTATCTGGGCCGCAGCATGCGCTCCGATAATGGCGCGCCGGTGGCACGCCTGCTCATCGTCAATCCTTTTGGCGAGGTGGCGGAGACGCTGCCTTATCAGACTCCCGATATGCTGCGCATTGAACAATCCGACAGCGGATTCGATATTTGGCAGACGGTCTGGAAATACGTTAAGGTCGATGGCGGGCCTGAAACAGTGATGCCGGTGCGGACCCGCATGCATTTTGAAGCTGACAGCCCCATTGAAGCGGCGGCCAAAGCTTTACGCAGCCGCAAGCATGCGCTGGAAAGCGAGCAGGAAGACCACGCCATCCTTTTACAGCATGATCAGGCTTTGCAGGGGCTGATCAAAATCCTGGAGCCATATCTCGACCCTACTTCCCAGCTGACGGATGAATTGCGCGACACCATTTTAGATTCAATTGAAAATCTGCTCATTGGTCCGGGCGGCTCGCGCGGCTTGCGCAAAAGAATCGCGGCTACCGGCAGAGCGGCCGGGACTTTTTTTCGCGGCCTGCCCATGCCGCGCGATTCGCTGGAAAAAAGAGCAAAAACGCATATCGTAAACGGCGAAATTAAAGCCGCGCTGGAAGCCCTGCGCAGCGCGCAGCAATGGACGCGCGCCCGTCGACGCTACATCGAAACGTCAACGGCTCCGGCCACACGCCGCAAACGCGACACCATCCATTTTCTAACGCGCGACATGCAGCTTCAGGCCGCACTGGAAAATCTGAATACCCTGGTTCTCTCGCCCTATTTAACCCAACAGGTTATCGATAAGCGTACTTTAGCGCTGCGCATCATTGCAGAACAGCTGACGCTGCGCGGGCTGCATAAAACCTACCTTTCTTTTATCGTGCAGCACTATGAAAATGCCCAGGAAATTGCTTTTTACCGGCATCTTCAAGCCAGAATTCCTTTGATCGTGGCAACGCTAGGCGCGCTTTCGGATGATTTTCAGCGCGGGCGGGATACAGACACTACCCGCATGACGGCGCGCCGGGTGCAGCAACAAGCCCAGGAATTAATTGAAACCTTTAAACAAATGAATGCCAGGCGCCTCGAAAGACTTGGAAAAGAAAAACGCGCTCGAAGTGAAGTGCGCGCGAGTTTTAGCCGCGATGAACTTTCCAATTTGCCGGATGATTTGCAAAGAGCCGTGGGTGTCTACGCCCAGCTTTTACTGCTTGATGATCCGGTGACCGAACCAGTCGTTCTGCCGGCGGATACGGAGCTCAGCGGCCTGACCACCCCAGTCAACAAAGTCAGAATGCTCGTCATGTCAGCCGGCCGGCTGATCAATTTTGGATTACAGCGGCGGCAGCAGACGGCAGCCATTGCTTTGAATGCCCAGCGGTTTTTTTTCAAAGCCGCGGAAATTTACCGTGCGGCGTCAAAGCCGTCTCTGGTTAAAAAAGCAGACACGCTGGAGGCCTTATCCCGCCATGCCGAAGTTTTAGTCGAACTTCTGGCGCGAAAATACCGTATCGAAACGGAGGCTGCAAACTTGGATGAATCGGATGGGGATGCCCGGGGAGGGGCTTACAGTTTGACGACGCCGGCGGTTTCTGCGGCTTCCGTAGCTGTGCCGGTAGTTCAGGCCGTGGTACAGACGCCTATGTCAGCCGGCGCGCATGCGCAAAAACCCACGGTCAAAAAACCAGTGAAAACTTCAGGCCTGCAAAAATATTTTTTGAAACCGCTTTTTGCCACGGGCCGCGCTTTGGAATGGACCTGGTATCAAATCCAACAGCAGCCCTGGTGGAGCATGGCGTGGCTCGCTGCTGTGACTTTCGCTTTAACTCTCGCGTATCAGGCCGTGATGGAGTCTGTTTTTGGAAAAGATTTGAGCGATGACAATCCCATAATGATTAATTTTGTCCGGACAATGTTTGGCATTGGGACAGGTTTAAGCGTTTTTGCTTATATCCAAATCAAACTTTGGGTTTCCGATTTCGGTTTTCCCGGAGGCGCACGTGCGAAATGGGAACCGCGCCGCAAAACAGCGGCCGATGTCCCTGAAGCCACACTTGCGAAAATGGCCGCCGAAGAAGAACGCCAGCAAACCGGACGGGAGTTGACTGATTTAGAGGGCCGTTCCGAAGTGCGTCTGAGCGCCGAGACGACGCCGGCCGTCCGAGTTGCGGCTGCAGAACAACTGTTGGATGGTTTTTTTCTGCCGGACGACTTGCAGGCCTGGGAGGCGCAGGGCAGCTTGCCGCCTTCCGCGGCACGCTATTTGATGCCGCCGGTCCGCAGCAAAGGTTTGGCAAATCTGCTGGCGCAAACGGCAGATTTATGGGCGCGCGCGCAAGCTGCCGGCCAGACCGAGTTTGCGCTTTTTGCCGGAGAACCCCTGGGCCGGCATGAGAAACGCACTTATATCCTGGGCCCCGAATTTGTGCGCCGTTACGGACCCGTGCTGCTGACGCTGGAACAAGCCGCGCCCGCCCGTCTCATTGTGCTGGCTAAAGATACGGCTCAGGCCCGGACCCTTGAAAATTTAACAGGATCCATCAACAGCCGGCTGCCCAAAACGCGGCGCTTGATGGTCAAGACGCCTATTCAGGCGCGCAACCTGCTTAAAGCCGAAACGCTGCGGGGATTGGGGCTTGGCGAAATCGACGCTGCTCTCTTACGGGAGTTCATTCCGGATTTCCTGCCGCTCAACAGCTTTGAACTAGACCGCTGGGCCTCCCAGATCCCGGGGCTGTCCGTGTTGATTCAGCAGTTCCGCGCCGCTGCCGCCCTGGCTTCAGCCGCCTAACAATCCAACACGTGCATGGGGTTCCCCCCCTCTTAATCTCCTCCGGAAAGCGCGGGGGAGAAATAAAAGCGGTCTATGGTTTTCTCCCCGTATTTTTCGGGGGAAGAGGTTGACTCTGTTTCCTCCCCCCGTGCTTTCCGGGGGAGGATTAAGGTGGGGGAAACCATCTAAACCTCTGTCTTGATAGGGCCGTTAAATAAGAGATTCATAAAAAAATCTCATTTTCTGAGCTTAGGAGATTCTATGCTGAGACCTCAACGCCGGGTTCAAATTGCGGCTTCTGCCGCAAGCGAATGGCCCGGATTTTTGCAGGAATTTTTTGATGATACGGCCGTACGTCCGGCGTTCGCGCCGGATGCCTTAAGCGCTGCGCGCGACTTTGACCGCCTGCATCCGGAAATTGTTTTTTGTCAGCCTGATTTTCTGACGCAGGCACTGATTCAAAAATGGAAAGTTCGCCGCGCTGTAGAACCATTTCTGCGCATTTATCAGCTCGGCGCGGGTGGCCCGCAGCAAGTGGAAGAATTTAAGCCCGATGCGGAATTCGCTTCCGGGCTTTCCCTTGGCGATTTTCAGCGCGAGTTGATCAAAACTCTGCCTTATCCCGAAACCCTGCATGTGCTCATCACCGATGACGAAGTTGAAATCGGCAACATGATCCGCGATTTTCTTGCGCTTTCCTCTCAGCCGTCTTTTCACGTGGATTATGTGTGCAATGGCGCGCAGACGCTCGAGTTTTTAAAAAAAGCCCGGCCGGATGTGCTGGTGCTTGATGTGAAAATGCCGGTGATGACCGGCATTGAAGTCTACAGCGCGCTGAAAAACACCCGGCAGGACTATCCCGTCATTATTTTCTTTGACGCGGTTTTTGGCGATGAAATTGAAAAACTGCATGCGATCGGCCGTCCGGCTATTATTGAAAAGGGCGGGCGCCAGAGCGAAATGCCGGCGCTGCTTTCCCTGATCAAGAAAAAAGCTTTTTTTGGATGACCCGCCTGAAAGCCAGCCATCGTCATTGCGACCTGCGTGCAGGAGTTGAAGCAGAGCGAAGCCTTCTCAAAATAGTGGGTTTTACTCTAGCGGCATCTGTGCGTTTCTCCCTCTCCCTTTGGGAGAGGATTGGGGTGAGGGTGAACCGCATTAATTTTCCCCTCATCCTAACCTTCTCCCCAAAGGGGAGAAGGAAATTCGCCAAAAACGCGCAGACACTATATCTTCTAATTGTTTTAGCAGTATTTTTGGGGCCGACGGCCTTTGCCGCTGAAAAACGGCTTTCCGACGAAGAACTCCTCGAAACAATTGAACACGCAAGTTTCGAGTATTTTTATAAAGAGACCAACCGGCGTAACGGCCTTGTGGCTGACCGGGCGTATAATTCGGAAATCGGCTCGGTCAATGCACCGGCCAGTATCGCGGCGACGGGATTTGGCCTTGCGGCTTATTGTGCAGCGGCAGACCGGGGCTGGGTCGATTACACTTTTGCCAAGGAGTTGGTGCGGCGAACCCTGCTTTTTTTCTCAGCGCAGGCACCGCATGAGCACGGTTTTTTTTATCATTTCATGAATTCAGAAAGCGGAGTGCGGGCGCGCAATTCCGAACTTTCGCCGATTGACACCGCGCTGTTTTTGGCCGGCGCATTATTTGCGGCAGATTATTTTGATGATCCCGACCTGCGCCAGATGGCCGCGCAGATTTACGAGCGCATTGATTTTCCCTGGATGCTGAACAAAGGCGATACCTTTGCCCTGGCATGGTCTCCCGAACAGGGGTTCAGCAAATACCGCTGGGACCATTACAACGAATCCATGATTCTTTACTTGCTGGCGATGGGCTCGCCGGCGCATCCTATTCCGGCCAAAAGCTGGCAGGTCCTGCGGCGTCCTGCAGGCAGTTATAAGGATCATCGTCTGATCCAGATGCCGCCGCTTTTCACGCACCAGTATTCGCATATCTGGATTGACTTTCGCGGCAAAAATGACGGTTTTGCCGATTATTTTGAAAATTCTGTGCAGGCCACGCTGGCCAACCGCCAGTTTGCCATGGACCAGGCCAAAGACTATGCCACTTACGGCCCCGATGTCTGGGGTATCACGGCCTCCGACGGGCCTTATGGGTATAAGGCTTACGGCGCACCGCCAGGCTGGGCCTACCATGACGGTACCGTCGCGCCGACCGGCTGCGGCAGTTCGATTGTTTTTACGCCCAAAGAATCCCTGGCTTGCCTGCGCCATCTTTATGAAAACCATTATGACCGCCTGTGGGGACGCTATGGTTTTTCCGATGCCTTCAATCTGGACCAGGATTGGTTTTCCGATAATGTGCTTGGCATTGACCAGGGCGCCCTGCTTTTGATGATCGAAAATTACCGTACGGGTCTTATCTGGAAAATGATGATGGAAAATCCGTATCTCCAGGATGCTATGAATAAAGCCGGCTTTGAGCCGGGGACTCTTCAGCTAGCATGGCCTGAGCCGCCGGTCTACCATGCGCCGTATCGCAAAGGCGGGATGAGCGTGGATGGCTTTCTGAAAGATTGGGCCGGCATGCAAACTCTGCGGCTTGACCGCGCTTATTTGGAGTCCGGCACTGTGGCTGATGATAAAGATTTGTCCGCGGAAGTCCGCTTTGCGTGGGACGAGCGGGCGCTGTATTTTTCGGTGAAGGTGACGGACCAGGATTTAATCACTCGCCGCGCGGGCCAGCACATTTGGATGGATGACATTTTTGAACTTTTCATCGATCCGGCGGGGGATGGTCTTTTTTGGAAAGATGCCGCTGATTTTCAAATCGGTTTCCGGCCCGACCACCTTCTGGCCGGCGAAGCTTTGACCTGGTCCTGGTTTCAAAAGGGTGAAGACCCTGCGGAAGCCGGGGGAGTGCAGGCTGCCAGTACGATTTTCAGCGGCTATGTGCTGGAAGGCTCGGTCCGCTGGGATTATCTGGGGATGCGGCCTTCCGCGGGAACGGTGGTGCGTTTAGGAGCCGGCCTTCATGATATTGACCGTGACCGCAGCGAAGCCAAACTCCAATGGTTTATGCGCAATGAAACCGAGGCCCTGCGCTTCGAATTGGGCCGTTTGGTGCTTGAAAAGAAGTAATGTCCGTAAATGCGGCATTTAGGGTAAAATGACACAGCGCGAGAGCCAAAATAAAAAAATGCCTGCCAAAAAAACAAAAGACCCGCTGCCTAAAAAACCCGCCAAACTTGTGAACGATCAGGTTTGGGAATTCGGCCCGCTGATCCGCACCTTGCGCGAAGAAAAGAAATTGAGCGGCGCCGAACTTTGCCGTCAGGCCGGCGGCATGGACCCCCGGCTTTTAAACGCCCTGGAAAAAGGACGTATTCAAAACCCCAGCTTTCAGACTTTATCGCGTCTGGCGCGGGTGTTGACGGTTACGCTCGCAGATTTTTTCACCATTGCCGAAGCGCGGCGCGAAGAATGTTTTTCCGCGGGATCGCAGCGCGGTAATTTTTCGATGGAATTTCCGTCCTCCGGCGCGCGAATTGTTTCTTTCACACCGTTCATCAAGGATTTTTTTTGCGGTAAAATTTTCCTTGGGGCCAAGAAAAAATTTGATCAAGGCCTGCTGAAGCATCCCTGCCCCCAGTTTGTGTCGGTGATGCTCGGGCAATTCATCATCCAGGCCGGGGATAAGAAAATTCATTTGCGCGAGGGGCAGAATCTTTTTTTTAACGGGGCGCTGAAACATACGGTTTTGAATCCGCTGCACCGTGAATCGGTCTTGATGCTGGTGACCGCCCCCTCGTTTCTTTAAAAAAGATAAAACTTGAGTTTGGCATTTTAGCGCTTCGTGTCATCCCCGCATGCTTTTAGCGGGGATCTAAAGTTCGCTGATCCTCGATAAAAGCATTCAAGGATGACACTGCGTCATCAGCGCTGTGTTGCCGGGCCTAGAGTCACAAATAGTTTGTTAGAAGAAACTCAAAGACACCCTTTAAGGTCTTTGCAGAGATAAGCCGATAATGAAAACTGCTATGAATTACTTCAAAATGATCTTAAAACCCGCTGCCGGGTTGGTTGTAGGGCTGGCTCTATCTGTTCTGGGAGCGCGCGCGGGTTTTGCCGTGGAAAAATCGGGGCCGGCGGCGGCATCTTCCAGTTCCGAAGACATGACCCGGCAGGCCATTCAGCAGCGCGTGGCCGTCCTGCGCAATGAACGCATTGAAAAAATGCCCTATCTCGATAAGGCCTTTATCCGCGCGGCCATCAACGGAAAAACCCTCGCAGAAAAACAAAGCTTCGTGTCCGCCGGTCCGCAAAGCCTGCAAAATATTCTCGACCGCGCCATTGTGGTTTACTTGCCGGCCAGAGTCGCGCATGAAAAAGAAGTGTTAGCTAAGCGCCGCATTCTTGCCGCCCTGCGCAATCTTTTTCCCGAAGCCGGCGTTGAAATCACCCAGCAGGACGGGCATCTCTCAGGCAGCGGGTACGGCAATAAGGATTTTAAAGTCAAGCTTAAACAGCCTGTTTTTCATGGCGGCATTCTGTGGAATACGCTGCTCAAAGAGCGCGCCACGCTGAAACAGAGCGTCCGCGAGCGTGAGCAGGTGATCTCCGATTTAGTGCAGGACGTTTGCAAAGCCTATTTTGAATATGAGCGCACCCTGATGGTCTCAGAAGAGCGCAAGGCCGTGCTTGAAGAGGTGAACAAATTTGGCGGAATTTCCGAAAAAAAATGGAATGAAAAAATTATTTCGGAAATCGAATACCTCAATGTGCAGTCGCTCGCCAGCCAGCTTGAATACGATTATCAAAGCGCAGTGCAGGAGTTTGAACTGGCCCGCCTCGAATTGCAAAAATATCTCGAATTGGACCTTGAAGAAAATCTCGAAATCGTCCGGCTTTACAACATCGACAACCTGCTTCTGCCCGGCAAGTCGGTAAAACCTTCGGCGAAGCCGGCGCGGTTTCCGCTCAAAGAAGTCAAAATACCGTCCGCCGATGAACTCGTGGACATGGCTTACCAGCACCGCCCCGAACTGCAGATGGCCGCGGCGCGCCTGCGGGCCGCCCGGCTCGAAGAAAAAATCCAGTGGGGCGCCGCGCTTCCCGAAGTCGATGTTATTATTGAATATGGCAAGAATGCGCAGGCTTTTAACGATGTAACCACCGATCCGAGTTACAGGACGGAGTATAAAATCGGCATGGAATTCAGCTGGAATCTGGCCGGCAACAAGGCGGAATACACACTTACGAATGATAAAACCCCGCCCTCCGTTTCTACTTTTCAGGGCGGATCCGGTTCGCAGACCACGACTAACCTTTGGAAAATGGGCCTTTTGGACGGCCTCGACGTGTTTGCCAATACCAAGAATGCGGAAGTGGAAAAACTGGAGCAGGTGGTTGAACTCGACAAGGCCGAAAAAGAAGTCCTGAAAAGCGTCAAGGAAGCCTATTACGATTTTCAGCGGGCCTCGATCCAGCTGAAATCCGGGATTCAGCGGTTGAATTACCGCGAGCGCCTCCTGCGGCTTTCGCAGCACCGCCTGGGCAAGAACGAAATCGAAATTTCGGAATACTTGCAGGCCATTCAGGAGTTTTTGAATCAAAAAGTCGAAGTGCATAAGACCTTGGCGGATTATTACTCTGCCAAAGCTAAACTGAACCGTGCGGTCGGCAGGCGCGATTTTCTGCCGCTCGATGGAGGAAATGCATGAGCCCGGAGTTTGCCGAGCCCAAGGGCAATCCAGCAAAGAAAAATTTCTTTCAGAAGATTCAAGCGCTTCTGAAGCACATTCCGGCGCTTGTCAAAAATCTGCCTGCCGTTGCCCGCAATCTGCCGAAACCGGCTTTGGTCAAAAACGTGTGGTCTCAATGGGAGAATCTCAGCCTCAAAGTTCTGACTCCGGCGGCGGCGCGTCTGCCGGAAAAACTGCGCCCGGCGATTTTAAAAATCGTTCCCCGTGTTCTG
>JAHFHF010000003.1 GCA_023247055.1 Candidatus Omnitrophota bacterium | reverse complement strand
GGGTAAGATAACGCGCTTCTTTCAGCACCTTGCGGACGGCTTGGTGGACGGAATCGGCAGGTAATCCCAGAAAGTCGAGCATCATTGCGGCGGACAAAATCGCAGCCAGCGGATTGGCCATGTTTTTGCCGGCAATATCCGGCGCCGAACCATGTACGGGTTCATAAAGAGCAATATCGGCGCCCACGGATGCCGAAGCCAGCATGCCGATCGAGCCCGTCAGCATGGCCGCCTCATCGCTCAAAATGTCACCGAACAAATTCGTGGTCACAACCACATCGAACTGTTTGGGATTGCGGATGAGCTGCATGGCGCAATCGTCGACATAGCGATGGTCAAGCGCCACATCCGGATAATTTTTATGGACGTTCATCACCGTCTTGCGCCACAGCTGGCTGGATTCCAGCACATTGGCCTTGTCGACAGACGTGACTTTTTTGCGGCGCCGCCGGGCAAATTCAAACGCCTTGACCGCGATACGTTCGATCTCCGGCGTGGTGTAGACTTCGGTATTAATGCCTTTTTCGCCCCCGCCCGCGAGTGGTTCAATGCCGCGCGGCACGCCGAAATAAATTCCGCCCGTCAATTCGCGTAAAATCAGAAAATCGAGGCCTTCGATCACTTCGCGTTTGAGCGTGGAATTGTCTTCCAAGCCTTTGAAAAGTTTTACGGGACGCAGGTTGGCAAAAACGCCAAGCATCTTGCGCAATTCCAGCAGGGCCTTCTCCGGCCGTTTGGCGTTTTCAAGCGCGTCCCATTTAGGCCCGCCGACCGCGCCCAGAAAAACGGCATCCGCTTCGCGCGCCAGCTTGCGCGCCTCGTCGTTCATCGGCACACCGTATTTGTCGATCGAAGCGCCGCCCAGCGGCGCTTCTTGAAACTCAAAAACCAGATGAAATACGGAAGCGGCTTTTTTCAAAACCTTCAAGGCTTCCGCCGTGACTTCAGGACCGATGCCATCCCCGGGAAACACCGTCACTTTGAACATAAAATTTCCTTCCTAAAAAATTAAAGCGTTTAGCGTAAAACGTCTAGTATTTAACGCGCGTCCCCCCTCTTAATCTCCCCCCGGAGAGCACGGGGGGAGAAATAAAAGCGGTTCTACCATTTCCTCCCCCATGCTTTTCGGGGGAGGACTAACGCTTACGCAGGCTTCCTTGGCCTGCGAAGCGTTGTGCCTGAATAAAGATTTCAGGCGTAAGGTGGGGGAAAAAGAATAAGCCCTTACATAGCGTTAGTGTTTTTAAAATTTTTTTCTATACACTAGACGCTATTTTCAATCCCTCTTGCGGACTGGACGCTTGGGCATAAATTTTTTCCGGCATACGGCCGGCCAGAAAAGCTTTGCGGCCGGCCAAAACGCCGTCGCGCATGGCCTCGGCCATCAGGACAGGGTTTTGCGCCTGGGCAATCGCCGTATTCATCAGCACGCCATGCGCGCCAAGTTCAAGGCAGACGGCGGCATGTGACGCCGTGCCCACGCCGGCATCTACAATCACCGGAACAGAAACCGCTTCCAGAATAAAACGAAGCTGCAGCGGGTTTTGAATGCCGCGGCCGGACCCGATGGGCGCTGCCAAGGGCATGACACAAGCCGCACCCGCATCTTCCAGTTTTTTCGCAGTGATCGGGTCATCATTGGTGTACGGCATGACCGTAAACCCCTCTGCAACAAGAATCTTTGTGGCTTCCAGCAGGCCTTCGGTATCAGGCAAAAGAGTTCGCTTGTCGCCGATCACTTCAACTTTGACCAAATCCCCCATGCCTGCGGCGCGGCCCAAACGCGCAATCCGCACCGCCTCCTTGGCCGTATAAGCTCCGGCCGTATTGGGCAAAAGTTTGTAGCGTTTGAGATCAATGTGATCCAGCAACGCTTTTTCGCTGGGGTTGTCGAGGTTAATCCGGCCGATCGCGACCGTGACCATGTCTGTGCCGGACGCTTCCAGAGCGCGGACCATTTCTTCGTTGGACGCGTATTTGCCAGTCCCCAGAATGAGCCGCGAATTCAGTTCGTATTTTCCGATTTTTAGTTTTTCGTCGATCATGATTTTTTTACGCCCTGGGAAATTTTCTCGAAGAGGTCGGAATAGCGCTTTGCGGAAGCGTCCCATGAAAAATCACAGGTCATCGCATTGTGTACAAGCGCATTCCAATCTTTTTTGTCTTTAAAAACCGCGAGTCCGCGCTCAATCGCCTGAAGCAGAGCCTCGCTTTTGTAAGCTTCGAACCTGAAGCCGTTGCCTTTGCCGGTTTCGGGGTTAAATTCTTCGACCGTATCGGCCAGGCCGCCGGTGGCGCGCACAACCGGAATCGTGCCATAGCGCAGCGCGACCAGGTGCGCCAATCCGCAAGGTTCGTAATAGGACGGCACCAGCATGAAATCACAGCCGGCATAAATATGCTTGGCCCGCGCGGCGTCAAAGACAATATGAATGCCGAAACGCCCGCGGTGGCGCCGGCCTAATTCGCGCAGCACATGATGGTATTTTTCATCGCCGGTTCCGAGCACGACAAGCTGCCCGCCCAAAGCCGCCAGCGCATCCAGGCTTGCTACCAGGATGTCGATCCCCTTCTGGTCGATCAAGCGCGAGATCACGCCAAAAAGCGGAATGGCCGGATCCACCGTAAAGTCTTCGCTTTTTTGCAGGGCTGCTTTATTGATTTTCTTTTTCGCGGCGCTCTCCACGCCGTAACTTTGGGCAATGTCTTTGTCCGTTTCGGGCCCCCACTCTTCATAATCAAGTCCGTTGATGATGCCGTAGACGCTGTCCTGGCGGTGGGCCAGGACTTTGTCCATGCCGCAGCCGAATTCTTCAGTCTGGATTTCGCGGCTGTAGCGTTCGCTGACCGTCGTCACCGCATCCGCATAGACCAGCCCGCCTTTCATAAAGCTGACTTTGCCGTAAAACTCGAGTTTTTCCATTTTGTACTCTTCCCAGCCGATGCCCGTCAGTGGCAGCGAATCCGGCGGAAAGTTGCCCTGATAAGCCAGATTATGCACCGTAAAAACCGTACGCGTCTTTTTAAACAGGGCATCTTTGGCGTAGCGCGTCTTGAGGTAGGCCGGAATCAGGCCGGTCTGCCAGTCATGGCAGTGCAGAATATCGGGTTTCAGCGAAAGGGCCCGCAGGGTTTCCAGGACCGCGCGTTGAAAAAAAGCAAAGCGGCGGTCATTATCGGGATAATCTGACGAGGCCGTGCCGTAAAATTCATCCCGCAAAAATAAATCCGGCTGATCCACAAAATAAAATTCAGCGCCGCTGGGGTGCCTGGCATTGTAGATCCGGGCGGTAAGTTTCTCTTTGCCCAGCGGAATTTCAAGCGGGTCAATGACGATGCTCAGGCGGTTTTTTTTGATATCGATGGTGCGGTAGCGGGGCAGAAACGTCAGGATCTGATGTCCGAGTTTGCGCAGGGCCAGGGGCAAGCTGCCGGTGACATCGCCCAATCCGCCTGTTTTAGCAAACGGCGAAACTTCTGAAGCCGCGCTGACAATCAACATACGTAAACCTTTACGATCTTTCGGGCGTTACTGGACCTCAAGCACGCAATTCCAGCTGCCAAAAGCATTTGGAATGCATTCGACCGGCCGTTGATCATTCTGCCAAGTGCCGTCGACGGAATAGCGGTATTCGTAGCGTCCGGACGGCAGCATCAGTGTCAATTTCCAGCGGCCGCGGCCGTCATTTTTCATGAGGTCTTTTTCGTTGTTCCAATGATTAAATGTCCCTGCCACCGCCACTTTGACCGCGGAGGGCGCAAAATATTCAAATTCCGTTTTTTTACCGCGTTTGGCTTTACTCACGGCTGGGAAAGCCGCCTTGACGGGCGTTTTGGTTTTCATGACAGTTCTCCTCGTAGTCGGGAAACGGTTTCAAACCGTTCTCTGCAACTTGACTGGCGGGTCAGTATAACTCAGAAAAAACTGCTTGCCAACCCTGAAGTCCCGGATATAATGCTCCGCCTATGAAACATTGCGCCATCTGCGATCGTAAACCTCTCGTCGGCCGTTCAATTGCCCGCCGCGGTCTTGCCAAAAAGACCGGTGGTATCGGTAAAAAGATCACGGGCATTACGCGCCGCCGCTTCTACCCCAATCTGCAGCGCGTCAAGGCCCGCTTTGCCAACGGAACCGTACGCCGCATTCAGGTGTGTGCCAGCTGTCTTCAAGCCGGTAAGGTCACGAAGGCCGTCTCGTTCAAACGCCCCGTCAAAGCTGCTGCTTAAACTTTTTCCTGAAGTTTCTTGATTTCCAAGCTGATGCCCGGAATGCCTGCCATCTCATACGTTCTGACCGTGTAATGCAGATCGAGTTCAATTCCGTCCATAATCTTAGGCAATTCCGGTCCGGGTGCAAAGTAAGAGGCTTCACAAGTACGATTCCCGTCTGTCACCCAGAATTGGATCACTTGCGGACTTTTCTGCCAGGGCCGGCCTTTGACACGCAGGCCCGCTGTTTTAAAAACCGGCCGCGGGTTTCCCATCCCGTGCGGCTCAAGCAGGCTTAACTCTTCTAAAAACCGTCCCGAGAGTTCTTCCAGCGTTAGTTCCAAATCACACGCCGTTTTTTTGATAAAAATTTCCGGGGCCGTTTTTTCAAGCGCATACGCATTGATTTTTTGCCGGAAGGCCGCGACCTGGCCCGCGCGGATGGAAAGTCCGGCCGCCTGTTCATGCCCGCCGAAAGTTTCCAGCAATTCTCCTGCCGAAGAGAGCGCTTCGAAAAGATTAAATCCTTTGATGGAGCGGCCCGAACCTTTTCCAAGGCCGGTTTCCTCTTTGAGCGCGATGACAATCGCCGGACGGTAAAAGCGGTCCACCAGCCGCGCGGCCACGATGCCGATCACGCCCTCATGCCATCCCTTGTTAGCGACCACAATCACACGGTCGCGGTTAAAATGGAATGTGCGCTCGGCTTCCGCAATGGCTTCCTTGACGGTCATACGCTCTTCCTGCTGCCGGGCTTTATTTTCTTCTTCTAGCACGCGGGCCAGGCTGTTGGCTTCGCCCTCATGGCCGGTCATCAACAGCCGCAGCGCAATATCCGGCGTACTCATGCGGCCGCAGGCATTGATGCGCGGCCCCAGGTTAAACCCCAGGTGCCCGGTATTGAGGGCTTTGCTTTTGATGCCTGCGCTGCGGATGAGTGCGGCAAGGCCGGTGCCGGGGCCGGTCGAAAGTTTTTTCAGGCCCGCTTTGACCAGAATGCGATTTTCATGGGTAAGCGGTGCCACATCGCAGACCGTGGAAAGCGCGGCGAGGTCGAGAAAATCGAAAGCCTTGGGGCCGAGCAAGGCCTGGCTAAGTTTGAAGGCCAGTCCGCCGGCTGAAAGTTCTTTGAAAGGATAACGGCAATCTTCGCGCTGGGGATTCAGAATCGCCGCGGCCGGCGGCAGGCCTTCAGCGGAAATGCGGTGATGATCGATGATGATGACATCCAGCCCCAATTCCCGCGCGGTCTTGAGTTGGGCATGGGCTGAGACGCCGCAGTCGACGGTCATCAGAATCGAATGGCCGTTTTGCGCTGCCCGCCGGATGGCATTTTCACTGACGCCATAGCCGTCGCGCGCGCGCTCCGGCAGAAAAACCGTGTGGGCAATCTCAAGCCGGCTGAGCGTGTGGGCCACAATCGCAGAGCCGGTGACGCCATCCACGTCATAATCGCCGTGCACAAAGATTTTTTCTTTGCGTTCACGGGCCTGGATCAGGCGCTGGCAGGCTTCGGCCATGCCAGCCATCAGGAAGGGATCGTAGAGATCCTTTAAATCCGCTGTCAAAAAAAGACGCCGTTTTTCTTCTTCCCCTAATCCTTTTTTCAAGAGCAGTTCTAGAAAAAGAGGTGTCCAGCTTTCTAACGTGTCCGTCTCCGTCAAATTCAACGGCCCTTCCCCTTGCCCTTCCAGTCCACCACAAGGGACGTGGCCACAAACACTGTGGAGTAAATACCCACGATAAAACCTACGAGCAGAATGAACGCAAAATCGTTGATCGCTTCCCCGCCAAAAAGAAACAGCGCAAGAGACGAAAATAAAACGGTCAGCGTTGTAATAATTGTACGGCTCAGGGTTTCATTGATACTCAGGGTCACCACTTCCGAGAACGGTTTTTTGCGGTGAATCTTTAAATTTTCACGCACCCGGTCAAAAGTAATAATCGTATCACTGACCGAAAAACCCATAATGGTCAAAACCGCTGCAATCGCAGTCAAGTTGATTTCACGGCCCACTAAGGCGTAAATACCAAACGAAAAAAGAGTGTCGTGAAAAAGCGCAATGACGGCAGCCAAGGCAAACTGCCATTCAAAACGCCAGGCCAGATAGACTAAAATGCCCAATGCGGCCCACAGCACAGCGGATATAGCCTTTTGGGTTAAATCCTTACTCACGCTGGGACCAATCCGTTCGACCCGCAAAAGCTTGTACCCTTCTTCGCCTCCCGCAAGTTTCGCGGCCACGGTCTCTACGTGGTGCGTGTCGCTGTCCGCCGTTTTAATGATAAATTGATTCTCTTCCGCGGTTCCGAAATTCTGGATCGTGGCTCCTTTGGAGCCCACTTCATCCAGCCCGCGGCGCAAATCAGAAATCGCGACGGTTTTCTGAAATTGAACTTGCGCAAGCATGCCGCCGGTAAATTCAACCCCATAGTTGCTGTGCCCGCGCACCAGAATGGCTGCAAGGCCAACACCCAAGACGACCGCTGAAAATCCATAGGCAAACAGGCGCCCTTTGAGAAACTGAAAATTTGTTTTCCCAAACAGATGGAACATTTTTAAATTCAAATTCGGATTATTTTTTAAAAGGAAATCCATGACCACGCGCGTCACCACGATCGCGGAAAACATGCTGGCGACAATACCGATCGAAAGCGTTACGGCAAACCCTTTGACCGGTCCCGTTCCAAACATGAAGAGTAGAACCGATGTCAGGAAGGTGGTCACGTGAGAATCCAGAATCGCAGAAAACGCACGGTGATACCCCGCGGAAACAGCGCCGCGCGGCGTCTTGCCCGTTGCAAGTTCTTCTCGCATGCGTTCAAAAATAAGAACGTTGGCATCCACAGCCATACCGATCGACAGAATAAAACCTGCGATGCCCGGAAGCGTCAAAGCTGCATTCAGCGCCGCAAGAAAGCCAATCGTCATAAGACAGTAAACGGCTAAACCAATATTAGCGACCAGTCCTGCCAGCAAGTAGTAGCAGGGCATGAAAATCACAACCATCAGCGTCCCTAGGAATCCAGCCCGGACACCTTTCTGAATGGAGTCACGGCCAAGGCTGGCTCCGACGGTGCGCTCTTCAATAATCGTTACCGGTGCCGGCAAAGAACCCGCCCGTAAAACAAGCGCGAGATCGCTGGCTTGATCCGGCGTAAAACCTCCGGAGATCTGCGCCTGGCCGTTTGGAATCCGGTCACGGATCACGGGCGCGGAATGCGCTTTTCCATCCAGCACAATCGCCATTTGACGGCCGATATTTTGAAAGGTCGTACGGTCAAAAATCTTGGCGCCCTCGTCATCAAATTGCAGCTGGACGATGGCCTGGCCATACTGGTCAAAGCCAATCGAAGCCGTGGTCAGATGGTCGCCCGTCAATGCGGCTTTAGATTCCACCAGGATTTTGCGGGATCCCAGATTATCCTGCTGCATTTCCAGATATTCATAACCTTCCGGCACGGTTCCGGCTTCGGCCTGAGTAAGCAAGGCGCTGTCTTCCGAAACCATCTTGAATTCTAAGTGGGCCGTTTTCCCTACAATGGCTTTAGCGTGTTCGCGGTCGGTAACCCCGGGCAGCTGAACCACCACCTGATCCACGCCTTGACGGGTAATGACCGGCTCCGTAACACCCAGTTCGTCGATGCGGTTTCTAATAATTTCAACCACACGCTCCGAGGCATCATTACGTGCATTTTCAGGAATCTTTTCTAAATCCACCTTCAGCACAAGCTGCATGCCGCCTCTTAAATCGAGACCCAGCTTAATTTTCTGCTGCGGCGGATAGACTTTCCAGAGACAAAAAGCCGTAACAGCAATAATGAGCAAGACTTTCCACTTAAAATTTTTTTCCATGATATCTCCCGGTCAATTCCGTTACTTGGCCGCGACCGCGTCTTCGCGGACTCCGCTGACGGCGCTTTTTAAAACTTCCACCTTGGTTTGATCATTTTCACCCAGTTTCAAGACAAGATAATCGCTCTGAATCCCAACGACGGTGCCGATCAGGCCGCCGGAGGTTACAACCCGGTCGCCTTTTTTGACCCCGTCGATCATTTTTTGCAATTCCTTTTGGCGTTTTTGCTGCGGGCGGATCAGCAGAAAGTAAAAAATAAGCATGAGCAGGACGAACGGCATAAAACTGATCAACGGATTGGCCTCGGCGGCTGCGGCTTGAGGGGCGGCGTATGCGATTTTCTCAAACATAAAGACTCCTTAGATAGAGTGATTAGGGATCGGTGACTGGTGATAAGCGGCTAGTGATGAGTGATTTAGTAAACAATATATGCCGCAAAGCGGCATATTCCATTCACTAATCACTGATCACCAATCACTAATCACCGGCCACCAGATTATCGGCTATTTTCTTCAAATTGTTCGATAAATTCTTTTTTAAACCGGGCAAACCGGCCTTCGCGAATTTCACGGCGCAGACTTTTCACAAAATGCACAAAAAAGAAGATATTGTGAATGGAAACAAGCTGCGGCCCCAGCATCTCTTCCGCATTGAACAAATGGCGCAGGTAAGCCCGTGAAAAATGCGTGCAAGTATAGCATTCACAGCCTTCGCTGAGGGGCTTTTCATCTTCGGCATACTTGGCATTACGCACGACCACCAGGCCGCGCGGCGTAAAAGCACTGCCGTTGCGGCCGTAGCGCGTGGGCGTCACGCAGTCAAACATGTCCGCCCCGGCGGCAATGCCTTCAAGAAAATCTACCGGTGTCCCGATGCCCATCAGATAGCGGGGCTTGTTCTCCGGAAGGACATGCACGGTCTGTTCCATAATAGCCAGGGTTTCGGCCTTGGTCTCACCGACCGCAAGACCGCCGACCGCATAACCGTCGAACCCCATCTCAACCGTACGCGCCAACGATTCAGCGCGTAAATCCGGGAAAATGCCCCCCTGAACAATGCCGAAAAGCGCTTGGTCCGGCCGCTTGCGATGGACTTGAGCGCGTTTTGCCCAGCGCAAGGTCACTTCCAGAGATTTGCGGATCACGTCGCGATCTTTGGTCGGCGGAGGGCATTCATCAAAAATCATGGCAATATCGCTGCCGATCGCTTCCTGGATTTCGATGACTTTTTCAGGTGTCAAAAAAATCCGGGCTCCATCCACATGCGATTGAAACACCGCGCCTTCTTCGGTAATTTCACGCAGACGGGTCAGCGAAAAAACCTGAAAACCGCCGCTATCGGTCAGAATAGGTTTATTCCAGCCCATGAAACGGTGCAGGCCGCCGAATTTTTGAATGATCTCGATGCCAGGGCGGATGTAAAGATGGTAGGCGTTGCCCAAAATAATTTCGGCGCCGGTTTCTTCAACGTCGCGCGGCGTAATGCCTTTGACCGTGCCCTGCGTGCCGACGGGCATGAATACAGGCGTTTCAAAGGAGCCATGCGCGGTATGCACGATGCCCGTGCGCGCGTGCGTGTTCGTATCACGCGCGGTCATTTCAAAACCAAAGGGTCTGGAGATTGTCGATGGGTTCATGGGTTAGAAGTTTCGGCTTAGAAGCAGTAATATTTCTTTGCCATTATTTCTTTGTCATTGCGAGACAGCATTTAACCGAAGTCGAAGCAATCTGAAAGCACAAATGATTGCTTCGCCCCTCAAACTTCGACGGGCTCGCAATGACAAAATAGACAAATTTTTTAATCATAAAATCAGCATCGCATCGCCGCCTCACCCTTACATCAAAAAGATTTTAATGAAGCCGAGACTGCTCCTTTTTATAACAAAAGCATTGCGTCGCCGCCTCACCCTTACATCAAAAAGATTTTAATGAAGCCGAGACTGCTCCTTTTTATAACAAAAGCATTGCGTCGCCGTAACTAAAAAAACGGTAACGTTCGCGGATGGCTGCGCTGTAAAGTTCGAACAAAGTATCCCGTCCCCCCTCGCCTAAAAATGCTGAGACGAGCATCAACAGCGTGGTTTTGGGTAAATGAAAATTCGTGATGAGGCCTTGGATTATTTTAAACGAATACGGCGGATAAATGAAAATATTCGTAACGCCCGTTTTGGGCTCAATCCGGCCGGGCGATACCGCCGCGGTTTCAAGCACGCGCACGCTGGTGGTGCCGCAGGCAATCACGCGGCGGCCTTCACGGCAGGCGGCATTAATCGTCCGGGCGGCTTCGGCCGTCAATTCAAAGGTTTCCTCATGCATGCGGTGCTGTGCAAAATCATCCGACATGACCGGCTGAAATGTTCCATAACCCACATGCAGGGTCACCGTAACGATTTGGACACCTGCTTTTTGAAGCGCGGCGAGCAAAGGCTGATCAAAATGCAAACCGGCCGTGGGCGCTGCAATTGCGCCGGTCTTTGCGGCAAAAACGGTCTGATAGCGTTCGCGGTCAGTTTCATCGGCGGCGCGCCCGATATAAGGCGGCAGCGGCATGAATCCCGTATCGTCTAAAGCCTTCTGCAAATCGACGTGCCCGAAATCTAACAGGCGTTCACCCGAATCTGCGGCTGCATCATCTGCCACCGTCGTCGTAAGACTGCGGCCGTTTTTCTCAAAAATAATCTGCGCGCCTTTTTTGATGCGGCCCGACGGCCGGATGAGCGCTTGCCAAGAGGTCGCGCCCGCGGGCTTCAGCAGCAGCGCTTCCACTTTGCCGCCGCTTTCGCGCTTGCCATAAAGACGCGCGGGTAAGACTTGGGTATTGTTAAGCACCAGCACATCGCCTGGTCTGAAATAAGGCAGAAGGGCGAAAAAATGGGTGTGGCTGCTTTGACGGCGGGCACGGTCGTAATAAAGAAGCCGGGAAGCGGTACGCTGAGGCGCCGGATGAGACGCGATCAATTCCGGCGGGAGTTCGTAATCAAAGTCCGAAAGCTTCATGCCGGGAAAATCGTGCGGACGGCGCGCCACAACTCACAACTGTTCCCCTTTCAAAATATCAGGGACTTTGCGGGTATCGATGCGCAGGCCTCCGTCATGTTCGATGCGTAGAGTGTAAATGGAACCGGGAAGGAAAAGCGAGCCGGGCGCTTCGATTTGAGCATTTTTGATGCCCGTGTCCTTGCGTTTGTCCGGATTAAGCGCATAAGTCCAGAATTCCTGCCAAAGTTCATGTTCAAATTCGGAAGCGGCGCCGGGAATTTTGTAGCCCTGCGGAATTTCATCATGGCGCGTGATCTCAAAGACCTGTGAATTTTTGCCGTCCAAGACAAACGCTTTTAAAAAAATAAATGCGCTCTTGCCTTTGAGACGATTGCCGGATTTTATCAGAGCATCTTCAAAGCGCACCACAAGGGCCTGAAACTGGATCAGATTGCCCTGGAAAGAAAAATAACGGGGTTCCAGCGGCTTGCCGTCAGGGCTGTATTCGAGAAATTTGATGGTCGTGCGGATTTTTTTCGTGGTTTCGTCAAATTCACTTTTGGTGACCAGCACTTCGGCCACACGCGAGTCGGCCGAGAGCCGTTCAATGACCTGGCGCAGAACGCGTTCGCGTTCCAAAAAACCATGCACCCAAAAACCGGCCGCAAGCAAGGCTGCGGCGCAAAAGAGGGCCATGGCGGTACGGACGGCCTTAGAAATTTTTATTTTTTCCGGCATAGCCGTTACTTTATCAAACAACGCCGTAGAAGATCAACCAAAAGCCTTAGGGACAGGTCCTCGCAACTCATTATTGATAAAAAAGTTACGTCAAACCTGTCCCTTTGCCTATAAAAGGGACAGGTTTGACGTAACCTATTTACTTATAATGAGTTGCGAGGACCTGTCCCTAAAGTGGATGTCGACGACGGTGGGCAAATGATCGGAGGCATAGGTCTCAAGCCGGGTCCGGTGCAGCGGCACGAGTTCCGCCTGCAGGTTGCCGCGCGTAAAAATGTGGTCCAAACGGCGGATCGGCCATTGGCTTGTCCAGGTATTCCAGGAACGGCGTCCGGCTTTCGAGACCCGCGGTTCTTCAAAGTGCTGCCGGATCCTGCCATAAAAAGGCGCTCCCGGCGTCATATTGAAGTCCCCGCAAAGAATGACGCCTTCCACCGAATGGCCGTCAAGCATTTCCGGCTCCAAGAGACGCGCGACCTGCAGCCTCTGTTCAGGGCCCCAGATGCTCAAATGGGTATTGAGCACATGAATCCGGCTTCCTTGATAATCAATTTCAACCCATAGCACGCCACGCGGCTCAAGCAGCGCCGATTTGCGGAGCATGGGCAAGTGCTCGGCGCGAATAACACGCATGGGATAACGGCTCAAAATGGCGTTGCCAAAGCACTCCGATTCGGCACCGCAGACGGCATGAAAATGAAAATGCATTTCCAGTTCGCAGGCAATGGCTGAGGCCTGATTGCCGCCTTTGATCCTCCGGCCGACATCGAGTTCCTGCAGGGCCACGATATCGGGGCCTGAACGCGCAATTACCCGCGCGATACGCTCGATAGAAAGCACCCGGTCAAGGCCGATACAGCTGTGCACATTGTAGGACATGACTCGCAGCTTCTCCTGCCCCTCCGGGTCTTCGGAATACCGGGCCGGACGGTTTTCTTTTTTTTTTCGGCCCAGCGCTTCCAGCGCGGCTTCACGCAGCTGACGGTTACGAATCCAGAGGGCTCCTTCTTTTTGGACATGCACATCCGCAGGCAGCAGCGCGAAAGCCTGGGTTTCATGGGGGCCAAACCCCGCATGCGCGCCGTTTTCATTCGAAAAGGTAATGGCCGGCAGGCCGTCGCGCCAGCCGAAAAGCATTAGGTCCCCGCGGTTTTCATGACGCAGCAGGGTCTGCAGGTCTTCTACGACCGCGTCTAAATAGGGATGATCCGCTCCCAGCAATTTGGCTTTATCCTCCGGCAGGGAATAAATGCCTTCATGGGTGATGTATTCAACTTCGCCGTTTTCAAGCGCAAGCACAATCACCGGCAGGACTGGATAGCGTTCGATCAGACTTAATGCAAATTCCCGTTTCTCAAAATCCTCGAGAAAGACCGGAAAATAAATCTGGCTGATCGGACCGAGCGTTGTGACCAGAGGACGTCCGTGCGGCGTTTCCGGATTTTCATAAGGCAGACGTAAACCCATCACGCTGTCGCCCCAAGCCTTCTGCCGCGCATAGGCGGGAGCAACCGGCGCATTTTCTTCCGGCGGATAAGTTTCGGCATAGAGTTCGTGTACCGCCTGAGGAATCGGCTTGCCGATGGCTTTGGCAAAGGGCAGGACTTTTTCCTGGCCATGGTCCGAGTAAATCCAAACATCGTAATGCCGGCGTTTAGCATGCGCAGCCGCATACCAGAGACTGCGGATGGCGGCGTCAATGCCGCTCAGGCTCCAGTAGGCAAAACGCGTGGACGGGCCGCGGCGGTGGGCCTGCTCGTCATAGCCGAAATAATTGACATGAATCACGGGCATACCGCGATAAATGTCCACGCGCGCATGCGCGGTCATGACTTCACGGAATAAAATCGAGACCGTGACGCGCGTCAAAATAAATTTTAATTCCTCGAGAACATCCTGCCCCGTCAAGCAGCCGCGCAGCACATCCCAGAAAGCGAGCAAGATTTCCGCGGCACTCAGTGCGATGCCGCGCACAAGCGCAAAGGGGCTGAGCAGCACCGTGACCAGCAGCGAATAGGGGTTCCACGTTTTGAGCATCGTTCCGAAGTCAGCCGTCGAAATGCAGAGATGCGATTCGGCGGCACCGCCTGAAAAAATGTTGCCGTAAGAGGTCCCTCCCGCAATCAGCCCTTCGGTCTGCTGCAAAAGCCCTTTTTCCACCTCCGCCGCGCTCTTTTTTTCAAACATGGTGTAAATGCTGCCGTTGGTCCGGTCGCGGTATTGAAACGCCGGAACGCACTGGTGCTTTCCGAAGAAAAATTCGCCCTGAAAAGCCGGGGTGTTGGAAGGAATGCCGGAATACATGCGCCTCAAGTGGTAATGCTCGCGCCGGATCAAGCGGTGGAGAAAAGGCATATGCTTGCGTCCCATGGCCCGCTTGAGATCCGCATAGGACAAACCGTCAATCTGCACTAAAATCAGCCCCCGGCGCCCCGGATGTTCCGTGTTTCTTTTCAGGCCCAGAAGCCGGATTTTCCATTCCTCGGTATCCGTCAGTGTTTTCCAGGAATCCCTCAGAATTTCGCGGATCATTCCAAGGCCTCCTTAGAAACGCCGGCGGCCGCCGTATCCGGTTCAGCTTCGATTTTTTCAAGTTCTGTTTTGGCTTCGGCGTGCTGGCTCTCGATGAATTTATCCAGCGCTTCGCAAGCGCCCAGCACATGACTGCCAAGTTCCGTCAGTTCCGTTTCGCATTCGTGGATGCGGCGGGCCATAATCTCCGCCGCGGCTTCCAGCTTGGCCTTCATTTCCGGCGGCGCATCCGGAATTTGGCGGCGCACTTTTTTGAGCGCCGTCATCCAGGACTCCAAAGCTTCTCGTGCTTTTTTTTGATAAAGTTCAGTCAGCTTGTCTTTAGGGGAAGGTTCAGCGATCGCCGCTTTGACAATCGCGGAGCCGGCCGCGCGGCCCAGATTAAGCAGCATGTGCAATTCCGTGCCAAAGCGTCCCAGCAGGGCCTTCCATTGACTTTGGCCCCACTCCTCTTCCGAACGGCTGCCCGGCCGGCCGAGGATTTTTTCGTAAACTTTCAGCGCTTTCTCCGCACAAACGCCGGATGAGAAAAGCGCGGCAGTTTCAAGCGCCTGCTTTTTGACCGCTTCCCATTCTGCCGGGCGGCGTGCAAAACACCATGCCAGCGCCGAAGCAAATCGCGGGCGCGATTCGAAGCTCAAAAGCCGGCCGTTTTCTTTATCGCGCACGACCTCACGGACCCCGGGCGCATCCAGCGCCACCACCGGCAGGCCCGCTGCCATGGCCTCTGCCACGACAATGCCCTGCGTCTCGCTTTTGGACGCAAACGCAAAAACGTCCATGGCATGATACGCTTTCACCAGCGCGCGGCCTTTGAGCACGCCGGCGTAATGGGCCCTTTTCTGCAAATGATGCATCCGGAAAATTTTACGCATTTCCCGTTCGCTGGGGCCGCTGCCGATGATCAAAAAATGAGCCCTTTTTTCCTGCTTCATAAAGGCCGCGGCGGCTTGGGCCAAAAAAATCAGGTTTTTTTCAGGCGTCAAACGCCCCGTATATCCAAGGACAAAAGCATTTTTAGGGATCTTGTATTTTCTGCGGGCAGCTGCAGCTGGTGCCGGCGCAAAACGCCGCAGGTCAATGCCGGTCGGAACCACTTCAATCGGAGTCTTCACTTTGCGCGCGCGCAGGACTTCGGCCACACTCCCGCTCGGCGCGATCACTTGGTCCGCTAAATTGGCATACCCGGTCGCCAGCTTCACAACGAATTTCTGCATGATCGGGTTGTCCATGGCGAAATGATCGGTGTAATGCTCAAACATCGTGTGGTAGGTAAAAACCAGCGGAATTTTATTCTGACCGCAGACTCGCAGCGCCAAGTCGCCCATCAGGAAAGGATGGTGCGAGTGGACGATGTCGGGTTTGAATTTTTCCACGGCATCCTGCAGCATCTCAGGAAGCGGCAGCCCCACGGAAAAGTCCGTTCCCACAAATTTTTCAATCGCAGGCACGCGGATCACATCGGGTTCATACGCCGGCCTTTGTTTGAACTCAGGGGCCACGATTTTGACTTCGTGCCCGCGCGCCCTGAATTCTTCGCTGAAAACCTGAATGGATTTTTCAAGGCCGCCGACAATCGGAACGTAAGTATTCGTCATCATCAATATTTTCATGGCCTCGGCTTCTCTCTGAGCAGGGTCACGCTCGTTTCGTTTTTTTGCGGCGTCACCGGCGCATGCCGGGGCAGCCAGACCTCAAGCGGCGGAGGCGTTCCGGTCCAATCCGCTTCCCAGGCAATCCGGATGCGTTTGTCCTCCGCGTAAAGCCGCACCAGAATTTCTCCGAAGGGCGTGCGTGTTTTACCGAAAGAAATTTCTCCGTTTTGCGCAAACCATTCCGGCAGAACGCCCGAACAAAGAACCAGCCGGCCCGCTTCTTCGCGCACAAATGCGTTGCGGACCATCAGCACCCACTCCGCGGCGGCCCAAACGTGCTGGCCGTCGCCCATGCAGCCGCCAAGGGTCTGAGGATGGATAGCTTCCGGCCACTGGCCGGTGGCAGACGCTAATTTCTGCACGCCGCGGAACAAATCCGCAAAACGGCCATCCCCATTGCGCATTAAAATTTGCGCGACCATCAGCGTCAGGTACGGGTTAAGACCCGAATGACTCATGTCATGAAAAAAACCGCTGTGAATGAAATGATTTTTGAGGAGATAATCCACAGTCGTCAGGAGGCGCGCATCATCCGGCGCCCACTGCGCAAGCGGGTATCCGGGCGCAAGCGAGCCGATCGCGCCCGTGTCCAGGCGGCGGTGCGGCGAGGCCGGCATGGCCAAGGTGTCCAGCCGCTTGGCCGTGCGGGCCAGGCTGGTTTCAATGCAATTCATGAACTTGACGGCTTCTTCGGCATAATGCCGCGATTTTCCGGTTTCCTGATAACGCTCCAGCAGGTAAGCCGCGGCTAAAAATCCTTCCACGCCCCAAAAATCGTCCCAATAGTAATAATCATTGGGCCCCAGATGCTCGGCGCTGAAACCGGGAGGAAAAAGACCGGCGTAGTCCTGCTGCAGGTCCGCCGGCAGGCGCTTATGCTCAATCCAGCGCGCGCCTTGAGTAATGCAGTCTTTCCAGGCCGCCTTGGGCGCCGTGCGCGTCAATTCGCAGAAACGTTTAAAAATCCAAAGCACCTGGCCGTTGGAGTCCCACTCGCCTTCCTGCGAACAAAAATAGCCCGTCAGTTTTTGGCGCGCAGGAAAATGATCCAGAATTTTTTCGACGCGCTTGGTCAGATTGCAGACGAGCAGGGCGTGCAGGATAAAGACCGCGTCGCGGAACCAAAAATGTTTGTAGGTATAAGGACCGGGGAAGGCATCGGTTTCCGGCGTATGAAGGACAAGCGTGCGGATGGCCGCATCATAAACAAACTGGGCCTGCGTATCTTGGATCTGCAGGCGGGCATGACCGGCCAAAGCTTCCGTCCAACGCGCACCTGCCGCCGGATTGCCGGCGGCAAGTTTGCTTTCGAACGGAATGCGCACTTCCACCTGCCGTGAATCACTGGGCTTGATACTGAAAAGGGCCGAGGCGCTCGCCATGCCGGCGTTACAATGCATTTCTTTTTGCGACGGCAAGGTGGTCAGGCAAGACCGCGAGCGGCAGATCTTCTGGTAAACATCTCCCTCCGCATAAGAAGATAAATGTTCGCCTTCAGGAGTTTCGCTGAAATGAATTCGCTGCTTTTTATTGACCAGCCAGGTTTTTCCCTGGTCCAGCAAAGCCACGTGTTCAACTTCACTGACGCCTTCGGGATTAAAAGGCCGCAGCGCCACCGCCAGCCACGCGGGCACTTCCGTGGCCGCGCTCACTTTAAAGACACAGACCGGGTTTTGATTTTCGATTTCCACAGAAACCGCGGAGAGGAGCCAGGAATCCCCCTCTTTAAAACGGGTTTCAATCGATGGATTTCCAGCCAGGTTCCAGGTTTGAGCGGCAGCCGAAGCATACGAAGGCAGCAGGTCCTTGCCATTCTCGCGGATAATCCAAGCATCCAGCGACCAGCCGTCGTAAAAAGGCGTCAGCAGGCCGCGCGGATCGACAATCGGATAGTCGCGGCAGTCCGGAATGCCGGCTGCCGTCCAGTTGCGGTGGGTCAGATTGATATGGGTCAACGAAAACGCGCGCGGGATAAAAGAAGTGTCGCGGGGGTTAAACTGGCGCGTCACCCAGTAAGGCCAGATCCAGTCCAAATTGTGCTGAATGGCTTGGGCATTGAGCAGGCCGCGAGCCTGCAAGACCGTGGCCAGACGGATGAGCTCAATCGGAGCGGCCACCTCGGAAGGCTGCGCAAAACGCTGGACTTTGGACAACAGCGCCACAGGATCCAGAAAGCCTTGTTTTTGGGCAAAGGTCCGGATGATAAACCGCCACGGAAACCATTTTTTCCACATAGCCGTTCACCTGCCTGAGCGCCGCTGTAAAGGCGCTCTTACTCCCCGCTTGAACTGCGCAGCATCCAGGCCGCTTTCTCATGGGCGGCCGAACGTCCCGACAGCAAATCAACGGTGGCTTGATCATGCGCTTTTTCCGCTTTGGGGATCAGCGTCCGCACATGCTGGGCCATTTTTTCATGGTCCCTCATCAAGTCCACGATCATTTCCTGCGCAGGCAGTTCGCCGTCGCCTTCATCGAGAGCCGTCAGCTTCAAAAACTCCGCAAAAGACCCCGGGGCCAGATAGCCCAAAGCGCGGATGCGTTCAGCGATCAGATCCACGGCCTCGGCCAATTCCCCGTACTGTTTTTCAAAAAGAAGATGCAGCGCCGGAAAACTGGGCCCTTTCACATTCCAGTGAAAATTCTGGGTCTTGAGATAGAGCACATAGGTATCCGCAAGCACTTCGCTCAGCATGCCGGCCAAATCTTCGCAATTCAACTGCGACAATGAAATATCCACGTGAGATTCGGATTTAATCATCATACGTCACCTCCTTAAAGATCTCCACTAGGCTTTTTTGGCCAGCAGAAAATAAAGCAGCATGCCCAAAAGGGGCAGCACAAGAATCAACAGGATCCACAATAGCTTTTTACCCGTGTCGAGCGAAGACTGGATGCAGTCGACGATCGCCACGACGTCCAGAATAAAAACCAGCAGGCCTGCAAGTCCGTACATAAATGCCCTCCGTTCTTAAATTCTTCCAAGCAGCATGAGAATAATTAAAATCAACAGCACCAAGCCGACGCCCCCGCTCGGGTAATAACCCCAGCTTTGGCTGTACGGCCAGGAAGGCAGGCCGCCGATCAGCAAAACCACAAGAACAATCAATAGTAAAGTGGTCAGTGACATACGCTTCTCCTTTTTTTAACAGCCTTTCAGAAAATAAAACCCCTTAATTCCTTTCTTCAAGAAACTCATCGACCCACGCATTGTATTTCGCGGCTTCCCGCAGCCAGCGTTTGGACGAAATAAAATAAACGATCAAACCCAAAGCCACGGAAAAATCAAAGAGGCCCACTCCAAAAGCCGCGAAGATGCGGGCCTGTCCTTCAAGAGCCAGGCAGAAGATCATGGCGGCTTGCATTAAAATCACGCCAAAGACCAAAAAAATGACGCATGCCAGAATGCCCAGCTGGTAAATAAGCAAATCGCGCAGAATCTCAACGCCTCTGAGGTAAGCCATGGCCCCCTGGATTTTGGCCATTTCCACGGCATTTTTTTTCAGGCCTCGAATTACGGCCGACGCGCCCACAATCGCGGCCGTTATCCAGGGACCGCTCTTTTTCCTCATCGAAGGTTCATCCTCTTGAAGGGCCATGCGCATGACGTTACCTCCCGTGCACTTCCTGGCGTTCCAGGGCCTTTTCAAAACGTTCGGCGATCACCGTCCAATCGACAGCTTTGAAAAAAGCATCCATGTACTTCTCGCGGTCCGAACCGTAATCGAGCAGCATGGCGTGTTCCCAGAGATCCATAACAAAAACCGGGGACGTTCCCGCAACATGCCCAAGGTGGTGCTCATCGACCCAAGTGTTGATGACCAAACCGGACTGCGCATCGTAAATCGCAATCGCCCAGCCGACACCGCGCATGGAAGCGACAGTCCGGAAATGTTTCTTCCAGTTCTGATATGAGCCATAGTCCAGCGCCACTTTCTGGTAAAAAGGGTTACCGCGGTCCGGTTCGCCGGCTGCATCCTTACTCATGCTGTCAAAATAGTATTCATGCAGCTTGACGCCGTTGAGTTCAAAGGCAAGGCGGTTCTTCAATTCAACCACGTGCGAGCCGGCTGCTTTGACTTCGTCAAAAACACTCGTCATGGTTGCCAGCAGTTTGTTGGCATTTTTAACGTAGCCTTCGTACAAAGCAAAATGGTTTTCCAGCAGTTCCTGGCTGAACCCTTTCAAACCGATCAGCGCACTGTAATCATTAGCTTTGTAAATCATACGCACCTCCCTGATGTAAGACAGCCTAGGACCCCGGCGCATGACCGGAGGTTATTTTCTCCGGCCCAGAAGCGCGCCAAGAACCAGCGAACCGGCAGCCACACTCCCCAAAAAAACCCAGGGATTTTTATGGATTTTTTTGTCCCATTCGGCCGCCGCCTCTTTGATTTTCTTTTCTTCGTAATGAAGGCCCTTCAAAATCTGCTTGCGTGCCTGGCCGGCCAGTTCCTGCCCGTTGCCGGCAAAATCGGTCACAAGGTCTTTCAAGTGTTCATACTTGCTGCCCAAAAGCTCGTAAACTTCCTCCTGCTTATCCCGGGCCGCATCATTTAAAAGGGCCAAGGCCTCATGAATCTTGTCTTTTCTTGCGTGATGACCGTTACTGTTCCGCATGTCCCACCTCCTTGCTGTTCCGCTCGATGTTCTAAACTTTTGGCTGGCGTCCGGTCAACAGTCCCACGAGCACTGAAACCAGAAAGAGCACCAGAAAGATAAAAAACAAAATCTTGGCCATCTCAACCGCCGTTCCGGCAATCCCGCCAAAACCCAGCAGGGCTGCCACAAGCGCGATAATCAAAAACGTAATGCTCCAGTTCAACATAACGGGCCTCCTTTCTTAAACACGTTTACGCTCAATCCTGCACGTACACCCGGTTCTCTCCGCGCAACCCCGGCAGCAATATGTCTCGGAGCCATACCGGTAACCGGCCCCCTGGTTCTCCGTCCATTCGTCCCGGGGCATCGCACAATTCGGACAAACGGGCACCCCTTTTAATTCTGGCTGTTTCATTTTCGTTTTCATAATCAATACGCCAAGGATCCTTTCTTAATCTGGTCTTTGCGAATGTCATATTCGCGCTGGTCAATCTTGCCGCTCGCCAAATCCGCATCCAGCTTCTGCATCTGCTGACGCGCACGCAATTCATAACCTGCACCGGTTGCGACCGTACCGCTGCCCGCGCCGCCCCAAAAGGCGCCGCTGCATCCCGTTATTCCAATTCCTGCCGCAATCAAAAGTGCTGTTAAAGAAAATCTCTTCATAAAGGCCTCCTCGCTTGGTTAAAAAATAAAACGGATAGCGCCTGCGATAATCTCAAACGGAAAGGCGATAATTTCGCCGAGAAGATGAAACGTGCCCCCTAAAATCCCTCTTCCTCCGCTGTCCGAGGTTGATGTGGTGCTTTCTTTCACCACAACGGTCGTATTTCCGTTGGTGTCTTGGACCGTGTCATGGCGGTAGGTCGACGAATGCCGCGCACAGCCTCCGCTAAGTGTTCCTGCCAGTAAGAGAACCATCAAAGGGACAATAAGTAATGCTCTTTTGCAAATCATAATCGGCTCCTTTTCGTTTTTAAACTCCGGCGTATTCCGGTTTCGACATCTAAAATATTGCCGGCCAGGGCTTCGCGTACTTTTTGTCCGGCTTCCGTAGATTCTCCCGCAGCTTCCGCAGCGCCTTCGGCGGTTTCGCGGGCTATTTCCTCAAGATTCAGTCCCGTCTCCTTCGCGCCTTCAACGGCTCCGGCCACAAGCGCTTTGGCCACCGCGCCCACATCGCCGGATAAACGCGCCGTTTTCTGGATAAAAACACCCGCGGACATACGCAGTGCGTAAAGCATGGTCGTGTGCGTCTCAGCGCCGGCCCGCAGGACCCCGATCATCAAAGCCTGGGCCGCTTCTTCAAGATTGCCGCCGACGCCACTGACACCTTCCGCCACGGCTTCCGTAACGGCATAAATCATTTCGCTGAGCGGCATATACGCGTCATCGGCGTGCCGCAGCGCTTCCGGCAGGGTCTGGTCCAGCGCATCCAGCACGCCGTTAAATACATGACCGGCCACTTTGACGGAATCAACAACGCCTTCCCGGACGGTGTCATGCAAAGTTTTAGGTTGTTTGTGCGTCATGACCATCTCCCCCGAGTTAAATTTTTTCCATTCCCGGAATCGCTGCGCCGGCTTCGACGGCCGGTTGATGACGTTCCCGGATACGGACTTTATCAATTTGAACACTTTTGGCCGACCACGTGCCTGCCGTTTCACCGGGCTCCACATCCGCCAGCACTTCATCGCCCTTGCGAAGTTCCTCTAATTTTAAAAACCCTTTTAATTCCGTATTCGAGCCGACCTGCACGCGGATGCTTTCCGGTTCAACGGACAAATTAGACGGATCACTGCGCGCAATTCGAAAAGTCTGAGTGCCGGGATTGACTTCCGTGAGTTCTCCCTGGATTTCCTCCGCCCCCGCAGAAACACTGCCGCTCAGACAGCCTAAAATCAAAAAACCTGCCCCTACTATTTGCCGGGTCTGCATACCGTGCCTCCGGGTTTATTTTCAGGGCGCGAGGCCCCGCCTTCCCAATCTTCATTGGAAGGCGCTGTGGCTTTGTCGATCTGTTCTTTTTGAGTTTGTTTAGGCTCCGGCTGTTTGGAACGCCGCATTTCCCTCTGCCCTTCTTTTTGCAAATTATTTTTCATGACAAACTCCTCAGGCTCAAGGTGGGGCTAAATAAAAACCTGAATAAATATGTCCAACTTCCATGCCAATGCTGCAAGTCATTTTTATTTCATAGGTTGCAGAAATTCAGCACGGGCCGGACAGGAGGATTTTTGTCTTAAGACTCTGACACTTCTTGCACTTTTAAGACTTGGAGGCCGTCTATTCGTCTACCGCTTAAAGAGGAAAGAAAACTTCTCTCCGGCGCTCAAACAGCCTCTGCCCGGCGACAGAGAACTCGCGGCGGAGAAGTTTTCTTTCCTCTATTTTCTGGATATACGGATAGGCTAGTGGCTGAGGAGAGAGAAGGAAGTTAGCGGGTAATGCCGTATTTCTTGATCTTGCGGTAGAAACTGTCGCGGCTCATGCGCACAAGTTCGGAAGCCTTGGTCACATTGCCCCCGGCATCGGCCAGGGCTTTCTCGAGAATACCTTTTTCCGTTTCTTTGAGCAGGTCCATGCGGTCGTCCGAAGCCGTCTCGGATGAACCGTTTTCTTCGGAACGCGGCCCGGCAGAATCCAGGCCCTGGATGTCCTTGATGGTAATGTGTTTACGATTGCCCATATGCAGCAGCATCCGCTCCACGAAATTTTCGAGTTCACGGATGTTTCCCGGCCAGTTGTACTCGGTAAGTTTCAGCATGGTCTGTTCATCGATTTCAACAACCGGCTGTCCTTTGCGGCGCTCGTTCACAAAATAATTAAACAGTTCGGGGATGTCTTCTTTTCTATCCCGCAGGGGCGGAACCAGGATCGGAAAAACATTGATCCGGTAATACAAATCTTCGCGGAACTGGCCTTCGCTGACTATTTTTTTTAAATCCCGGTGCGTTGCCGTCAAAAGCCGCACCTGAATTGGAATCGCTTGAAGGCCGCCGACGCGTTCAATTTCACGCTCCTGAAAAACGCGCAGCAGCTTGACCTGCAGGCTCAAAGGAAGATCGCCGATCTCATCCAGAAAAATGGTCCCGCCATTGGCCTGCTCGAATTTACCGATTTTCCGGGCGGCCGCACCGGTAAAAGCCCCTTTCTCATGACCGAAAAGTTCGCTCTCAAGCAGATTTTCAGGAATCGCCGCGCAATTAAGCGCGACAAAGGGCTTGTCTTTCTGGGCACTCTGCGCATGAATGGCCCGCGCAACCAGTTCCTTCCCAGTGCCGCTTTCGCCCTGAATCAAAACGTTGGTGTCGCTCTTGGCCGCAATATCGATGGCTTCGAAAACCCGCTTCATGGCCTTGCCGCTGCCGACCAGACTTTTATATTTATAAGCAGCGCCTAAATCTCTTTTAACTCCGTTGGTTTCCTCGGGAAAAATCTGGTGGAAGACTTGCTTCACTTTGCTGTCAAAAACGGAAAAGTCACAAGGCTTTTCAAAAAAATCATACGCGCCGATTTTGATGCATTCGACGGCAATCTTAATGTCGCTTTGAGCGCTGATCATGACCACATACGTTTCAGGCCTGACATTCAAAATGCTGCGCAGCACTTCGGTGCCGCTGATTCCCGGCAAACGCACGTCTAAAAGGACCAGGGCCGGGGCATGGATATGCACCCACTCCACCGCGCTTTCGCCGTCAGCGGCAGCGGAGACACTGTAGCCCTGCTTTCTCAGACGGGTTGTAAGGACATCTGTGATGTCTTTATCGTCATCAACAATAAGGATTGATTTATTCATAGTGGGTTGGTATGGGGCCCTACATTAGCAGAAAGCCTTACTTCGATCAATCTTTGAAAATCCCCCATCAGGGAAACCCCTAGGTGGCAATGAAAGCGAAAAGCTTCTGCGCTCCGAGCCGGCACAAAAACAAAAAGCCAGGCCCGAAAGGGCCTGGCTTTTTGTTCAGGATACGGCGTGCCGGTATTAGCCGATAGCCACGCTGTCTGTTTCGCCGGTACGGATGCGGACGCATTGATCAAGATCCATAATGAAGATCTTGCCGTCTCCAATGCTGCCCGTGCGGGCGCCGTCGCGGATGGCATCGACAGCCGCCTTCACGAACTGATCATTGACCGCAATTTCAAGCTTGGTCTTCCGCAAGAGGCTGCCGGCTTCCCGGTGCCCGCGGTAGACTTCCGCAACACCCTTCTGACGGCCGCGTCCCAACACGCTGGAAACCGTCACCAGGTGAATTTCTTTTTCATCCAGCAAATGCAGTACATCTTCCAGCTTGTCAGGCTGAATGATCGCAACAATATACTTCATAGAAATCTCCTTTAACTCTCAGGTTAGTCCAACAGGGTGTAGGCCGATTCGCGGTGTTCCATCAGATCGAGACCGATCTGCTCGTCCTGCTTCGCAGCACGCAGGCTGAACACCAGATTCACCAGTTTTAATAAGACAAACGTCACGACGAACGAATAGACCGCCGTAATCGCAACGGCCTTAAGCTGAATGAAAAACTGGGCCGGATTGCCGTAAAACAAACCGTTGAAACCTGCCGAATTAACGGAGGTATTTGCCCAAAGGCCGGTGGCAAGAGCGCCCCAAATTCCGCCGATGCCGTGAACACCAAAGGCGTCCAGAGAATCGTCGTAACCGAGTTTCGCTTTGACGACGGTCACAAAGAAATAACAGATGACCGATACGCCAAGGCCAATCCAGATCGCATCAATGGCGCCGACAAAACCGGCAGCCGGCGTAATCGCCACTAAACCCGCAACGGCGCCGGTAATCATACCCAGCATCGTCGGACGTGAGTTAAACTTCCAATCCAGCAGCGACCACATTAACCCCGCTGCGCACGTTGCAATATGAGTAGAAACAAACGCATTGGTCGCGACAGATCCGGCGCCCAAAGCGCTGCCGGCGTTAAAACCAAACCAGCCGATCCACAAAAGGCCGGCGCCCAAAACGGCAAACGGCAGATTGTGCGGAGGAGAGACTTTGCCGGGATAACCGATGCGCTTCCCAAGGACAAGTGCTGCCGCAAGGGCCGCGACACCGGCATTGATATGGACAACCGTACCGCCTGCGAAATCCAACGCGCCGCTGACACGGATAAACCCGCCGACCGCCCACACCCAATGGCAGATCGGATCATAGACGAGCGTGGCCCACAGCACTGAAAAAACACAAAACGCGGCGAACTTCATCCGTTCTGCAAAAGCACCCAGAATAAGGCCCGGGGTGATAATCGCGAACATCATCTGGAAAACCATGAACAGCTGGTGCGGAATGGTCGCAGAATAATCCGCATAAGGTTCGAGTCCAACGCCCGCCAGACCGGCCCAATTAAGACCGCCGATCAGACCCTTGATGTCCGGCCCGAAAGCCAGGCTGTAGCCGAACAATACCCATTGAAGGCTGATCAAACACATCAGCATGAAGCACTGCATCAGCACGGAAAGAAAATTTTTCTTCCGCACCAGGCCGCCGTAAAAAAACGCCAGCCCCGGCGTCATCAAAAGCACGAGCGCCGATGAAACCAGGATCCAAGCCGTATCGCCGGTATCAATGACCGGCCCATCTGCCGCAAAAGCGGCCGCGGCTGCTCCGAGCGAGAACAGCATTGTCAGCAGACCTGAGAAAAACCATTTGTTTTTTTTCATAAACTTTTTATGACCTCCGGATTCTTGTGAGTACTGGGCTTATCGTTCGGGTGAACGAAACTGCCGTGAAATTTGGGCGTTGTTTTATGGGAGAGGCGGGGCTTTGTTGAAGAGGGTGGTCAAGCAGAAAACACCGGCGATTTCAAAACCGGAAGCCGAAAAAGCGTTTTCAATTTTTTGAGGCGCCGCGCCAAAAGTCTGGATTGTTTCTAAAAATTTTTCAGAAAATTTTTTCCGGTATTTTAAAAAAGAAGCAAAACCCGTTTTCAGCAAATTGCGGACTGAAAGAGCCCAGTGACTTTGCGGAGCCCCAAAGGCTGTGTCGCTCTGCATTAAAATCGGCGCCGTTTCCGGCAAACTATTTTGAGGAACGGGAAGCCCCTCCGCGTGGTGCGCTAGGGACAGGTGCGAAAAAATAAAAACATCCAGTAATGCAAAATTAAACAGCATGAGGGAATGGCGCGATTGGGCTGTCACGGCGTGTATCTTTCCACAGTTCGGGTTAAGACGGAAATGATTTTTTGAAAAATCGCCCTTATGTATACAAAATCCATGCCATGGGGCACAAACACGCTTTCATTGTCTTTGTATAGCAAAAAACTGCAGAAAACAGGAGAAAAGGCTGAAACTGAAATCCGCTATTACAAATTTGTTTAAATTAAATTTAAAGAGGCTAGGGCTATAAACTGACCAGGTTAGACCGATTTCTTTTTGCGCTGTGCATAGACCCAGCCCACGAGGGCGGCCAAAACTACAAAAATAATGATTTGAACAACGGACTCTAGATTGTCCATACCGTGAAGGACCGATTGGTAGGTTGAGACCCCGGCATAACCCAGGTAGATGTAAACAAGATTCCGGACAACATTGCCCGCGAAAGTCGCGCCCAGGTAGGTCGGCAGAGGGATTTTGATAAGCCCCCCCACCACAGAAACCGGGGCGCTGGGCATCACGGGCAACGCCCTTAAAGAAAAAAGAATCATAAAATCTTTCCAGCCCCCCTTGAAATGTTTTCCAAGGGCTTCAATTTCACGGTGCGAGACACCGAAAAAACGTCCGAACTTGCCGACAAAGAGGTCTTCAAGTTTGTCCGCGATAAAATAAATAATCCATGACCCCAGAGTTTTGCCCGCGGAACCTAGAAGCGACAGCCAGACCAGAGTGATCAGGCCCTTATGCTGGGCAAACGCAGCCGAACCCGCTGTGGCCATGATGATCGGTGACGGAATCGGCGCAATGACTTCTTCGATAAACCCGCCCAAAAACGAAAACAGTTCCAGCGGCAGATAGGCCGCGGAATTTTTAAGCGCTTCCTCGATCGAATGAAACAGGCTGCTCATGATTTTTCTTTCTGGTTAAATTAGTTTTTGCATTTTTTAATGAACTTCCTTCTCCTCTCTGGGAAGAAGGTTGCCTGCCGGCAGGCAGGGATGAAGGAAAAGCTACTGCAATCACCCCTCACCCCAGCCCTCTCCCAAAGGGAGAGGGAGAACTCGCAAATACCGCTCGCTCATTCTTTAAAAAAATTGCGCCCGCCGCGGGTCGAACGCGGAACCTTCACCTCCGGAGGGTGACGCTCTATCCAGTTGAGCTACGGGCGCACGTACTTTGAAGCTACAAAATTATATTATCAAAACGTGCGCCCTGTCCCGCGTAGTGGCTACGCATTCTTTTCATGCGTAGCCTGTTACGAAGTCGGGACGGGCGCATGCAACATTAAAACAAATAGATTAACTTATCGGTCGCATGCGCCCGCCCGCGATGCTTGTTCCGCAGCGAAGCGGAGGAACAGCTTAGCATCGGGGGCGGGCGCTGCTTTTGAACTTTAATAAAGATAAAAATTAAATGATCTAGAACTTGCGCCCGCTCCTAACGCTTGTTCCGCAGCGAAGCGGAGGAACAGCTTAGCGTTGGGAGCGTGGCGCCGCTTTTGAACCTTAAACTGAAAAAATTATATTACAAAAACATGCGCCCGCCCCTGACACTAGTTCCGTAACGCAGTGGAGGAACTGCTTAGTGTTAGGGGCGGCGCTGCTTTTGAACTTTACACTTTTTCGGAAGACATAGATCCCCGCCAAAAGCATGCGGGGATGACACGTGGCCCAACAGCCAGCGGAATCTCCTAAGGAAAGCCGCTGAACTCAGGGAATTATAAGGCAAACCTGTTTTTAAACAAACTTATTAGTCGTTAGATCAGAAATAGCTGAAAAGGCGGGTAATCTAAGAATGGAAAAGAGTCTCGGCTTCTTGCAGTAAGACGGCGGCTTCACTGGAACTCACGAGATTTTTGACCTGGGCTTTTTCGCAAATTGCACGAAGGGTATTTTCCTCAGGACACTCCCCTTTTGACGCATATAAAATCAGCGGAATATCCCGGGTTTTAGGCATTTGTTTTAGAATGGCTGCGGCCATGGCTCCGGACAAATCCGGCAGATTCCATTTCATCAGAATCATATCCGGCAATTCTTGCGCTGCGTGTTCAATGCCCATGGCCGCCGCATGGGCGCCGCTGACAAGATAGCCGCGTTCGATACAGGCCAGCAGCAGCTGCGCAAACGTTTCCTGATTATTTTCAACAATCAGGATTCTCTTGGGCGTCGGATCTTGTTTTTTGACCGGGTCCGGCGCCGCCGGTTCAGCATGCTTGGTCAAAATCGCCCGGATTTCGCTCAGCAGATCTTCGATTTCGAAAGGCTTGGTCATAAATCCGTCGACATGGAATTCCGTAAAAAGTTTTTCGAGATTGGACCGGGCCGTCAAAACCAGCACGGGATAACGGGCATTGCCGCTTTTCCGGTCGGCAATGGCGTGATAAAAGGCGATGCCCCCCATCTTCGGCATGTTCATATCCAAAATAATCAGATGCGGAATCGTCGATTTCAACCGGGTAAGTCCCTCTTGCCCATTACGGGCGGTCACGACGTGATAACCTTGGTGGGTCAAAATACTTTGCAGCAAAAAGACAAGGTCCGCTTCATCGTCGATCACTAAAATCGTTTTGGATTCAGACATTTTTAGATTCCCGCCTCCTTTCCGCCTGGCACAGGCAGGTCAAAAAGAAAAGCACAGCCTTTCCCTTTATCGGATTCGACCCAAATACGGCCGGAGTGCTGCGTTACAATTTCTTTACAGATGGCAAGACCCAAGCCGGTACCGCCGACTCTTTCTTTGGGTTCGCACAACTGTTGAAACTTTTGGAACAATTTGGGCTGGTCCTGGGCCGCGATGCCCTGACCCGTGTCCTGGACACAAACTTCAACACAATGGTCATCTCTGCGCAGGCGGCTGGAAACCGTAATACTGCCGTCTTCGGTAAATTTGACGGCGTTGTTGACCAGATTGTTCAGGAGTTGATTGATTTTGTCCGGATTCATCAGGACATTTCCAACCGACTCATCCAGCTTGACCTTGAATTTCAGCCCTTTAATTTCTGCCTGTGGTTTATGGATCGCCGCCACTTCGCGGATAATTTCATTCATCGAGTGTTCCGCCATGGGCAGCGTTTCCTGGACGGCTTTCAGCTTGCTCAGATCCAGAATGTCATTGACGAGCCGCCGCAGCCGGTCGATGTTGTTTTTGGCAATATTCAAATATTGAATTTCTTCCGCGGTCAATTTCATGGACAGATTCCGGCTCGTGATCATATCCATGGCCATTTTCATGGACGAAAGCGGCGTCCGCAGTTCATGCGACACGGTCGTGGTAAAAGCAATCTGTTTGTCGATCAACGCCTGCAATTGCTGATTTTTGAGTTCCAATTCCTGGTTTTGTTTTTGAGTGAGTTCAAAGAGGCGTTTATTTTCAAGCGTCAGGTCAAAATTTAAAAGCGCATCCCGCAAGGTCGCTTTCAACTCTTCCTCGTTCCACGGTTTGTGAATAAACCGGTAAACCGAACCTTGGTTGATCGCATCTTCGGCGATTTGAATGTCCGCATACCCGGTAAACAAAATGCGAAGAATGTCGGGCTTCATCTCTTTGACTTTTTTCAGGAATTCAACGCCGCCGATCCTCGGCATCTTTTGATCGCTGATCACGACTTTGACATTCTCGCGCTGGAGCACTTGCAGGGCCTCTTCCGGCTGGGTCGTCGTAAAGAGCCCGAACGATTCTTCGCGGAATGCGCGGGTCAGCGAATGCAAAATATTGATTTCATCATCCAAAATGACAATACTGGTCTCTTTATTCATGGCCGCGCTCCTTTCCGAAAAGCAGCTGCAAGACCCGGTCTTTTAAAACCTGCTCGGCAAACGGCTTTTCTAAAAAATCATCGGCTCCCAACTTAATAATTTTCCGCCGGTCCTCTTCACTGCTGACCCCGAGCGAGATCATGCCGGATACGGCCAGAATTTTAATGCCCTGCATGTCCGGATTGGAGCGGATTTGACGGCAAACTTCCATCCCGTCCATGCGGGGCATTTTTAAATCGAGAACGATGAGGTCAGGCTGAAATTTCTGGATGGCGCACCCTGCGGCAAAACCGTCACATGCGGTTTCAAATTCGTAGTCTTCTTTCTGAAAACTGGACAAAATGCGCCGCATGGCATTGATCATGCCCGGATCATCGTCCACAATGAGAATGCGGTATTTCGCAACTTTCTTGAGCGCCTCGGGTACCGGCAGGCCCTGTTCTTTGAGAAAATTCAAAAAGTCTTTGACCTGAACGCGTTGAAATTTTGTAATGGGAAGTTCATGCGACGGCAGCAGTTTTTGACGGATCCAGCGGTGCACGGTTCTCGGATCCACGCAGCAAAATTTGGCAATTTGTCCGGTGGTCAAAATGTCTTTGGTCTTGAGTTCTCGCGACGTTTCTTTTTCCATCGTTATCCCCCGCTGGCTTAGGTGCGGCTAGACTCCATCAGCATTTTAAGCATTCTAAGCATTTCAAGCCTTCTGTACAAACCATGCCTGGTTTAAGGCCATAAGTCAAGCGGAACAAATGTCAGGGTTAAATCAGCGCAAGTTCTTTAAGTAGAAGCGGTTAAGGAAAATGGCTTTGAAGCGGCTGCAGGGAAAGAAAGGGTGAAAAGACTGCCTCGGCCGGGCTCGCTCTGGACTTCAATTTTGCCGGCGTATTTTTTCATAATTTCATGGCTGATGCTCAATCCCAGGCCCGTTCCTTTGCCTGCTTCTTTGGTTGTGAAAAAGGGATTGAAAATCTTACTGAGGATTTCAGGCTGGATGCCCGTCCCCGTATCTTTGATGTCTGCGCAAACCCAGCCGTTTTGTTCATACGTCCGGATCGAAATCACCCCTTTATCCGGAATGGCCTGGATGGCGTTGATCAGCAGATTGACAACAACCTGTCCGATCTGCTGCGTGTCGCATGAAATCAGGGGAAGGCTGCTGTCGTAGCTTTTTTGTAATTGAGCTTTATATTTGATTTCATTCCAAACAATATTCGCAGCCCGGTCAATAATCTGGTTCAAATCCGCGTTTTCGCGCGACTCGCTGTCTGAACGCGCGAAAGTGCGCAAATCGTTGACAATTTTTTTGATCCGCTCGATGCCTTCCTGCGATTCTGAAAGCAGCGGGTCGACATCGCCGCGGATATACTCAAGATTGAGTTTACTTTCGAGCGACGTGATTTCCTCGATAAGTCTTCCGGCAGCGGCATTGTCTTTTGCATCACGGCTTCCTGAAGGGCTTTGGCTTTGTCCAACAGGACCCTGAATGAGACCGTATACTTTGAAAGGACAGACAGGTTGTTGCCGATGAACCCGACCGGGTTATTAATTTCATGGGCGATGCCTGCGGCCAGTTGACCGACTGCGGCCATTTTCTCAGACTGGATCACCATGCCTTCCAGTTTTTTGCGGCCTTCGATTTCATCTTCAAGGCTCTCTTTGGCTGTGATCAGTTCCTGGGTCCGCTCCTGCACTTTGGCCTCGATGACCTGATTGGTCATTTCCAGTTCCGCCGTCCGCTGGGCAATACTGTGCATTTCTTTGACCCCTTGAAGACAGGACATTATGAGGAAGACATCTTCAAAAACAACCCATCCCGCGTGTTCCAGCCAGCGCCAATAGCTGACCACCAGCGTGCCGTAAACGGACTGCGGCCAATACGCTCCGCGCAGCCAATGGTCAAAAGCCACGATCAGCGTGGCGGGAATCAGCACTTTCCAGTCGCGATAAAAGGCCAGAAAAGCCAATGAACCAAAAACATGAAAATGAGTTTCGATGCGGCCGCCGCTCAAGTGGATGAGCAGTGCAGACATCAGCATTTGAGAGACCGCAATCACGTAGCGGGTAGATGTCTCCCCGCTGCGGACAAAACCGAGAATCGCCGGTAAAAAGGTGATGGCGCCTCCGAGGAATACCGCGGCATAGACATGCAGATGGACCTGGCTGAATTGGCCCGACCAGGTCCTGGGTGATATCCAAATGGCCGCGGCAATGCCGGCGATCCACTGAAAAATCATAAGCCATGCAAACAAACGGTCTGTATTTTTGTTAATCTGCAGGCGGTGTTCTTCGAATAAAACTAAAGCGCGCGCCGCGACTTTTTCTTCATAGTGGAGTCTTTGCTTTATTTTTTCCATAAGGATAAAAACCTTTCGAAAAAACCCGCCCGCTGGTCAATTAAAGAACATCCAAATACCGGCGTCCGGCTGCGCTCTGAAGCCCCTTTGAGAAGAAGATCCTCCAGCGCGCTGCGGCCCGCATTATCCCCCGAATGCCCCCGGGATGCGGTAATGCCGCCATTGAATAACAGCTGTCCGTCCCTGCCGTAAAGAAGCGTTTGACCGGAGGTCGAAACCCGGAAATGCTTTGCTTCTTTGCCGTTTTTATCCAGCCTCACCTGGACGCCGGGAATCGCGCCGGCTTTTTCCCAAAGATCTGTTTTAGTCCAGGAAGCCGGCTGCTTTCCCGGACTTAGAAAAATAATCTGGATGTCGGCTTTCTCCCCGCAGCGCGCTGTCAGGCGGGCCAATTCTTCAAGGCTGGCCCGCGAACAAGGGCAGCGCGGATGAACAAACATTAAAAGCGCCGCGCGCTCCGGACTCTTTTGAATGTCCGTTTCCAAGGGCCATGTCTGCGGCGGCTGGGCCGGAGAACCGGGCCGGATCTCATAATTCAAAAGAATACTTTCGCCCCCAGCAATCACGACTGCCCAGACCGCAAGCACCAAAACCCACTCGAGCCTTTGTTTCGCTTTTGGCACTTTGGCCTCCGCTTTTTTCCCTAATAAAAGATAGCAGGAAATAGGTCTTAGCGTCAAAGTAATACTGTTTTCTACGCTAAAACCGCTGCCAAAGGAGGCTTTTTAGGGGACTGAACGAAGTCGAAACGTTAATGCCAGCTGCTAGTTGCAAGAAAGGAGGCCTGCGAAGGTTCAACCCAGTTCCGGCGCTGCCAGAACCCTAATTTCAGAGCCTGGATAATAATATTCCAGAATCTGGCGGTAGGTATAGCCGAGTTCCGCCATTTTTTTAATGCCATACTGGCATAAGCCAACGCCATGGCCCCAGCCGCGGCCGGCCAGCGTAAAGGTATGGCCCTCATGCGTAATCTGCCGGAGAAAAACACTTTTCATTTTCATGGGGCTGACCGCCAGCCGGAAATCATTGGCCGGAATTTTGATCTTTCCAGCCGGATATTTAATCTCAAAAAAGCGGGCACGGCCGCTCTCATCGATATCTTTGGCGCTTAGCTTAAGAATGGAAGTGACGTTATAGCCCATTTTTTTAAGCACCGTCCGCAATTCCTGTTCCGTCAAAGAGACTTTCCAGCGGTAATGCGGGGACTCATTGCAGAAACCGCAAGATCCTCCGCGGAGCGAAGGATGCGGTTCGATGGGCCAGGCATTTTCAGCACGCGTGGTATGACCGCCGCACGTCGAGTGAAAAAAAGCAGGAAAAATTTTTCCTTTATAGACCAGAATTTGCCCCTCCGTCGCATCAATGGCCTGATTGGTGGACGTTTTTTCAAGGGTGACTCCGCCATAGACCTGACTGATCACATCACTGGATACGGCGAAAGATTCCCCGCGATTTTCGATCATTTTGAAAAGCGCGTAAGTTCGCGATGCCACAGCCTGCGCCTTTAAAGCTTCAGGCTTCCAGCCTGGATTCGCTTCCCAGGGAAGCACGCCGCGAAGATAATCTTCCAAGTCAAGTTCATTGACAATCAGCAGGCGGCCGTCTGGCAGCATGGAAAATTCCAGGATATCGCGATAGGTCCGCTGATCAAGTTGCAGCACGGATTTCCCGGAATCCAGCACCAGGGGCAGGCGTTTAAAAGACTGCCGGCCCAGAAAAATTTGCCCCTCTTGGGCAAAAACCGCGGTTTTCTCAATCTGGCTGCCCTGAAAAAGCAGCCGTCCTTCCCCATCAAAAACTTTAAAAGGCGTTTGGGTTGAAAGAACAACTTTCGGTTTTTCCTGGCCCAAAGAAACACGGATCTGCAGGCTTTTGACAATGTCCTGCGGAATATCCAGTTTGGATTTTTTAATTTCAACTTCAGCGCTAAAGCCGGGAGCAGGACAGCAAGCCAGGATAAAAAGCAGAACGAGGAGCTGCCGTGAAAAAATCATACGGCATTTTAGCACATTTTATTTTAGAGAGTTCCGACTAAAACGTCGTCGTGCGTTTCCAGCACGTGCTTGGTCTGACTGAGGGTGCATTGGGCAATAGGGTAAGCGCATAGGCCGATCACGTGATTCTGATTGATCCAGGGGCCGATACGGCATTCATAGGCATGCAGCTTTGCCCAGTCTTCGAGCGGAATCGCGGCAACGTCTCCAGAACCGCGCAGGATCGAAAAACCGGCGGCTTTGATGCGCTCATATTCCCGGCCGGCATTCTGGCTGGCTTGATCGCCGTCAAAGCGCCCGGCGCTCAAATACCAGTCTTCGGCGGAATGAATCGCCATGGCCCCGGTATCTATATACAAATCCAGGTCCACCATTTGCGCCTTTAAAGCACGGTAAGCATTTTCATCGCCGACATGATGCGCTACAAGCCACAGACAGGCGTGCCTTTGGGCCAGCCCCGCACGAAAATAAGCGGTCATCAGAGACAAATAGTCCGTTTTATCCCGGTAAAACTGATAAAGATGTTTGCCCGGAGTGATGTTGTGGGTACGATCAAAATCAGGATGATACATTCTTTTAAAAAACTCCCCGCTGCAAATAGGCCTCGCCGTTAACTGAAGATGGCGCAAGATCAGCTATGATAAAAGATATCCTTGAGATGCTTAAGTTGCAAACAAAAAGATCATTTTTTGATACCTATCCGTATCTCCGTCGGAGACAGAGACCGGCGTGCCGTTGGCGCTGATGGCGCCAATCGCACTTCGGAAAAAAACGCCAGCTTCCCGGAAGAAGCTGGCGTTTAAGTAGAAAGGGACAGGTCCATATTTTTGGACCTGTCCCTGTTGGAACTCTAACTTATTTTGTTCCGAGATAAGACTTCAACTGCGCCCAGGTCTTGCGGCCGCAAACACCATCAGCCGTCAGGCCGTTGTCCTTTTGAAAGGCTTTAATGGCGGCACGCGTCTGAGCCCCAACTTTACCATCAAGTTTGCCCTGATAATAACCGGCATTTTTCAAAGCCTGTTGGATTTGAGCCGAGGGCAGTGTAAAGCCGGAAGGCGTGCGATACATGCCTTCAATGACTTTTTCCTCTTCATAAAGTGTGCCCAAGCGGCCTTCGGATTGGCTCAGGTCACTCTGAAGCTGATTGCGGTGCCCTTCTTCATCTTGAATGGCTGCGCGCGTTTCCTGGAGTGACTCATCCAGGCGCACGAGTTCATCTGTGATCACGCCGACTTGCGCCTGCAAAGCTTTGACTTGTTTATTGCGGGAACAGCCGGTCGTCATGAACAATACTGCAAAAACGGCGAGTGCCAATGTTAGAAACTTTCTATTCATGAAAATTCTCCTCTGTGCGGTTTCGCTAAAAAATTGCGGCAGAAATAAGCCGGGTCGTATTGGGTCAATCAGGAAGGAAGTCTATCAAATTGCGTGGGTGAAATCAAGCCGCCCGGGTCAGGCCCTGAAAAACGGATTCTTTGCCGTAATGGCGCGCCAATTCGAGGATCGCCCCCTCCTGCGCTTCCAGCCACTGCGCGACCGGAAAACCACTGGGAGTTTCGGCAGAACCGCCTGGAAAAAAATCATCATAAGCCAGACTGATGCTGGCGCTTAAATCGGTCACACGGTCGCCCATCCGGGTATCTTGGATGAACTCGCGCAAGTTCAGCAGATGGAAAATAACGCGGTCAACCAGGACCTTACGCACCGGCTGGTTCTTCTCCAAGAGGTTCATGATGAAAAGAAAGAATGTCAGGATATGCATGGCATGGTGGGATTCCTGGACTGTGACGCTTTCGGAGTTGAAATCCAGGAAGGACTCTGCACGTTCCATGGAAACGGTATTAAAATCGACAAGATCTTCAGGTTTCCGGCGCATAAATCTCCCCATTTTCGAACGTTTTAAGGGTCTGTATGTCAGCGTAACGTATGAAGCAAACTTGATGGGTGTAAGATAACGCCGCAATATCACAGCGTCAATCTATTTTTAAAGTATTTAATTAGTAAATTAAAAGTGTTTAATTTATTAAAACACTTTAATTTAAACTGCCGTTAAATGCGTGTTTTTTTATTAAAAAAAATTAAGAAGCAGGCCGATGCTTCGGCTTGCGCAAGGCGGGATTATTTTTTCAACCGCTTGAGTTTTCCATTTTCATAATGGATCACCGCGTCGGCGGCCACCTTTTTCATGCGGAGCGTTTCATCCGTATCAAAGATTTTAACGGATACCAGGTAAGGCCCGGATTGTTCGGGAGTAAAGTCAAGCGTGGCCCCAGGCTGGAGAATTTTGACAAAAAGCAAATTTTTCTGCTCGCCTTGTACGCGCAAAATAGCCGCGGCAATTTTAAGTTCGCTTTTATTGGCAACCTGAATGGCCCAAGCCGAACCGGCTTCGCTCAAAATACCTGCGCACAAAAGGACAACCACCAGAATCAGCTGAAAAGGACGAACCATGGTCAAACTCCTTGGCCTGAGGCCTTTGCTCCGGCACCACGCTTCACGGGCCAGAAGCCCGTGTAAGCTGTGGGATTATTTTAAGTGATCTTCCAGCTTTGCTTTCAAATCTTCGATTTGCTTGACCAAATAAGCGGGCAGCAATTTGTCCTGCACGACTTCACGCCGCGCGCTTTCGAGCGCGGAGGTCAGCCGTTTAATCAGCGCGGTCTTGCGCTGCTCCCTTAACACATCCGGCTCCTGGTCCGCGTCTTTTTGGTCCATGATTTGTTTCAACTGGGCGCGCACTTCCTGCGGATCGCGGCCTTTTTCGAGCACGGATTTGCGCAGGCTTTCAATATCGCCGGGCGTCAGCTTTTCATTGTTTTTAGCAAGACGCAAAATATTAACCGATTCATAATTCGGCAGATTCGCCGGAGGCACTTCTTCGGTTTTGGCCGCATCGGCCAGGCGCGGCTCTTCACGTTCCAGAAACTCATAAGATTTAATCAGCTTGGCCGCCGTTGTTTGTTTAAAAGCCAGTTCTTTGGCGCAGTAGGTTTCAAAACTCAAATAGCCCCAGGCTTTATACAGTTTGTCTTTGTGAATCGTAAAAAGATACTGCCCAAGTTCGATCCAGGACGTTTTAAATTGTTTGGCGGCTGAGAGCGTTTGACTTCTCAGTTCGCCGGTATTCGAAGCTACGGATAAAGACGTCATCGATTTCTCCTTCTTAAAATTTGCGCTTTTAGATGTTTGTCATCCTGAGCGAAGCGAAGGATCTCGCTTTGGGATTCTTCACGGAATTCAAATTGATCGTGTCCGTTCAGAATGACAAGCCTAAAAGAATTTTTAATAATTACTCAAATCACCGGACCAGCGTTTTCGAGTCCGGTCAGATTGGCATGGGCGGTGGCCTCAAAATTTTGTTTAAACATGCCCGCCAGTTTCCGGGCAGCCGCATTATAAACCGCCGGGTCCGGCCAAAGCTTTTTTTGTTCTAAAATCGCATCCGGCACTCCGGGGCAACTCTTGGGCACCTCGGTGCGGAAGACCGGATCTTTCTCATAAGAAGCGCTGTCCAGCGCTCCGGATAAAATGGCTTTCACCATGGCCCGTGTATAGGTCAACGGAATGCGTTTCCCTTGCCCATAGGCGCCGCCGATCCAGCCGGTGTTCAAAAGCCAGACTCCGGCTTTATGCCGGGAGATTCTATCACGCAATAAGCCGGCGTAAAGGGCCGCAGGCCGGGGCATAAAAGGACCCCCGAAACAGGCGCTGAACGTAGCTTGAGGGGCCTTGACCCCGGCTTCCGTTCCCGCCACCTTGGCCGTATAGCCGGAAAGAAAATGGTAAACGGCCTGATCCGGGCTCAACCGCGAAACCGGTGGCAGGACGCCGAAGGCATCACAAGCCAGCATCAGGATGTGCCGCGGATGGCCGCCTCGGCCTTCGACCGTCATGTGCGGCATAAAATCAACGGGATAAATAGCGCGTGTATTCTCCGTGATTTTCTCGCTGTCCAGATCAAGATTGCCTTCGCTGTCCATGACGACATTTTCTAAAATCGTGCCGCGGCGGTGGATGGCCGCATAAATCTCAGGTTCGCTTTCGGCTGAAAGCCGGATGACTTTGGCGTAGCAGCCGCCTTCAAAATTAAAAACGCCTTGATCGCTCCAGCCGTGTTCGTCATCTCCGATCAGAACCCGCTCCGGGTCGGCCGAAAGTGTCGTCTTGCCGGTTCCGGAAAGTCCGAAGAAAAGCGCAGTTTCGGATGCGCCGGGCGCGAAATTAGCCGAGGAATGCAGCGGCAGCACGCCCTGGTCAGGCAGGATAAAATTCATCCAGGTAAAAACCGCTTTCTTGATTTCACCGGCATACCCCGTACCACCGATCAAAATCATTTTCTTTGAAAAATGAATCAGAATAAACGCATCGCAGCCGAGTTCATCGCCCGCCGGGTCCAGCTTCAGGCCGGGCGCATGCAAAATCGTAAGGTCAGGACCCTGTGCGCTTGAAAGAGCGGGCGTGCGGATAAACATGCCGTGCGCAAAAAGCGCATGCACGGCACTCTCGGTCACGAGCCGCAGCGAAATCCGGTGCGCGGTATCGGCGCCTGCCGCCGCATCCTGGATAAAAAGTTCTTTCGTTTCCAGGTATCGCCGTGTTTTATCCAGAATCGCATTGAATTTTTCCGGCGTCACCGGCCGGTTGACCTTGCCCCAATCAATGGTTTTTTCCGTGACCGCATCGCGCACAAAAAATTTAGCCTGCGGCAGCCGGCCTGTATAGGGGCCGGTTAAAACCACAAGCGCGCCGTCACGGCTGGCGCTCGCTTCCTTGCGCGCCAAGGCCTGCTGATAAAGTTCCTCGGCAGGAAGCTGGTGAAAAAGGCGGCCCTGCGTTTGAAAACCCAGATTAAAATTATTCATAGCGGTTGCCTAAAACTTCGAAGGTCATTTCTGCATCCGCAGGAATTGCCAACCGATCCAAGAGTTCCTGCATGGGATGAAGGCCGCGGGATTTATACATGTCCGGCACATTTTCAACGGTTCCTTCCAGCGTACGGTCTTTGAGAAAAATCCGCACGCGGTCGCCTTCGTAAATCTCACGCTCATGGCGGTCGAAAACCCCCGTCCCTTGGAGGAATTCGCAGTCGTCATAGCGGGCATCTTTGACCGGAATGCCGCGGCCCTGATTCGCACCGCGATCATCGTCGCAAAGCAGCACGTGAGAAAGCTTTTGATAACCGGCGTAATAAAGTTTTTTTTCCGGCTGGTGCCAGACGCGGAATTTAAAATCCATAAAATCAGTCATGAGTCGTGGGTTGTCAGTCGTGAGTAAAAGCAACCTCGTCATTGCGAGGCAGGGTTCCACTGAAGCCGAAGCAATCTACAAGCCTAACCGTTTTTTATATTCCGCCGTAATATCCGCCGCATCACGGGGCGTCATTTTCTTTTCCTCCGCACCGGAAGTCTTTCTGGAACTTTCTGACTGAGCCGGTTTTCCTTCCAGTTCGCGCGCAAACTGCGAGGCCTGCATGCGTTCGGCGCCGTACGAATAACAGCGGTCAAGGACCGCACGGTCATTGGAGACCACAATCCAGCCTGCTTCCTCGCCCTCGTCGCGCACAATCCGCGCCATGCGCTTGTCCGCGGTTTCCCCGGCCCGCGTATAAATTTCGCAGACGCCCGCGGTTTCTCCGGGCGGCAGGTTAAAGGCATCTTCCTGGCCGTCAAAAACAACCCAGACCCGGTTCAAATCGCGCCGTCGGCCGGCAAAAACACGGCAGAGATCGATCAAAGCCCGGCGCGCGGCCTCCGGCTTGGGCGTCATTTTTTCACGCAGCCCCGCATGCGCAAAAATAAGATTATACCCGTCAATCAAAAGTGATTTTTTCATGGTTCTGTTCCCTTGTCATTCTGAGTCCGCGAAGCATTTGTGAGGGGCGAAGAATCTCGAAGCGGAATCCTTCGCAGTTTATCCTGAGCTCGAGATTCTTCGCTTTGCTCAGAATGACAATAGAAAGATTCAGGATGACAAAAAAAATTAACGGCCGCTCGAATTTGCGCTGACCGAAAACCAAAGGCATAGAAATACGGCGTTTTTTTTGCAAGAAGATCTGCGCCAAAAGGGTCGCGCAAAAAAATCACGGTCAGATTAGGAATTTTTTCTTCCAACGCATTCAGAAGTTTGCGGCTGGCCGGATAAAGATGCGGATCAAAACAAAAGAAAAGCGTTTGTCCGGCACCGGCCGCGGCCTGAAGAATGGCTTCTTGCTCTTCCATATCCGGATCAAGGGCCAAAGTTAAAAACGAAAAAACTCCTTTCGCCGATTCAAATAACTGCCGGATAAAAGCTTCATCGTTTTGCATCTCCGGTTCCATGGCAATTCGCTCGCCCAAAACCGAAATGCGCGGATAAAGCACCAGCGTCTTTTCGTCTTCGTGCATTTTTCCTGCAGGCGTTTGTCCCTCGGCGGTTTGCCAGCGCATAAGGCCGGCTTGGGCAATCTTCAACGCAAGGGGCTTTCCCTGCGGTTCGGCAAAAGCCACGGGCCCGCTGAAGCGCTCCTCCCGTTTTGCTAAAAGCCGCTGAAGTCTTTCACAGCTTGCTTCCAATTCACGCATTGGAATTTCTTTTTCAGAATAAGCCTGTGTTAATTTTTGCGCGGCTTCGCGCGCCGCTGCCGGGTCGGAGCAAATTAAAATCATATCATGCCCTGCTTTGACCGCTTGCACAGCGGAGTTGCCGATATTTCCGAAGTGTTTCAGAGCCCCCATTTCAAGGTCATCGCTTAGAATGACTCCTTGAAAGCCGAGTTCCTCACGCAAAAATCCGTGTGCGATTGTCCGTGAAAAGGTTGCAGGAATTTTAGCGGAAGGATCAAGCGCCGAATAAACGGGATGTGACGTCATGACTGTGTCGACGCCGGCTTGGATGGCAGCTTTAAAAGGCAGGCTATGGATCGCATCAAATTCTTTTTTGTCCGTCGGCAGCACGGGTAAATCCAGATGCGCATCCAGGGACGACTGGCCTTGGCCGGGAAAATGCTTGGCGCAGGCGGAAAGCCCGCCCGCTTGCATGGCCCGGATGCGGGCCGTACCCAGACGCGAAACAAGTTGGGCGTCCTTGCCATAGGAGCGGATGCCGATATTCGGACTGTACGCCGCGGTCAGCACATCCAGCGTAGGTGCCAGGTTGAGATCAATGCCGAGGCGGCGCAATTCAGCGGCTTCCATTTCTCCCTGCCGGCGGGCATACTCTTCGGAACCCGTCCAGCCCAACGCCAAATTATCAGGAAAATAAGTAACGCCCTCCTGAAGATGAATGACCCGGCCGCCTTCATGGTCCACGGCCACCAGCAGGCGGCGCTCCAAGGCATTTTCAAGCGCGCTCAGCCAGGTACGAAATCCAGCGGCATTGGGAAAATTACGGCGGAAGACAATCAGGCCTGCAGCCTGCGTGTCCTGAAAAAGACGGATCGTTTCATTCAGAGAAAGATTCCCGGGAACTCCAAGCATGAGCTGCTGTCCGGCAAGTCGAGCGAACGTCTGATCCATCCAGCTAGGTTAGCCCGTTTTATCGGATGAGACAATATTTAAATTGGCTAGCATTTTTTCTCCAAAAAAACAACCGCCGGAGGGCTTTCACCCGCCGGCGGTTGCCCCTGGCACTTTCTAGGCAGCTCGCTTGGCAGCACGAATTTGAATTTCAATTTCACCATTCAGCGCATCAACGATTCGGACAAGTGTTTCCAGACTTAAGTTGCCGGCCTCATCATTTTCAATTTTTGCAATGAACGGCTGCGATACGCCGATGCGCCGTGCTAATTCTGCCTGAGTAAGCCCTGTGCCTTCCCGCAACTCAATGATTTGCCGGATCACTCTAAGCCTCTGAACACCGGCCTCGATTTTTCGGCGAAATTTTTTATCTTTTAAATACGCCTTCACCAGTTCCCGGTGAGCCGGCGCTTTGATTGGTTTCATTTTTGCAGCCCTCCTAGGTACACAAGCCCATCTTCAAACCGGCGGATAAAATCATCCCTACGACTTCGTGCAATCGCCATCTCTCGCTCAGGGATCTCGCTCGTTTTTTTTCGGAACGCATGCACAAGAACCACATGATTTCTCAGCATAAAAAAGTAAATCAAGCGGTTTTGTTTCGGCCTTAGCTCGTAGAGTTTCCCACCCAGATAATCCCCGGCAGGCCGCCGGACGTTTTCCCCGGTTTCTTCGAGATAGGCAATGTATTCGAGACACTTGTCTCTTTCCTGTGCCGGCAGCGACTCGATAAAACGCCATACGGGATTCAACCCACGGCCATCAACATAATAAACAATTTGTTTCTGCATAAAGAATATAACTTTAAAGTTATAATGTCAAGCTTAAGAATTATGAATATTAATTAATTATATATTTGCTATTATGAAATAGTCAAGGCGTTTGTATCACAGCGAGAGGAACAAAAAAACAACCGCCGGAGGGCTTTCACCCGCCGGCGGCTGTTTGAAAAGGAGACTGCTTAACTAAACTGCTACCTCAAGGTGCCTGTCCCCAAAAGGGTGTCTGTCACCTTTGCCAAAATGTAAAACCCTGACCTCTTAAGACCTGTCTGCTAACCTCTCCCCGTGGACGGCGTCCGGTTATCGGTTATTCGCGAGGAAGCAGAGAAGCGGTTTGCATCTTAATTAAACCGTCTGTCAAATCCGGGTCAGCTCAGACTGTCCCCCTTTTTTACGGTTACCTCAAGCTAACGTCTCCCCGTGGTCCGGTTACCCGGCTACCTGGTAACAGTTAGTTATTTGCTTATTTGACATTTTGGACTTTTTGTCGTATCCCAATTGCACGCGGAAGCATTTGCTGAACATTTCGAACTTGTTAGACAAGCACCGCAATTTGAGGTGCTACAGTCTCCCGCATCCCCCATATCAACATCGCCAATATCCTCAATAGGATCTTCAGCGGTATCTTCAGTCTCCGTATCCGCGATATCCGCATCATCGGGAAAATCAGCTGCATCATCCGTGGCAGCCTCCGCAATAGACTCATCCATTGCGGCGCTAACTTCCTCAGCTTCAGCCGGCGCAAAATCCGCATCGTCCATACTCATCGCATATACCGAGCCAATGCTGGAAAAACCAAACACCAGCGCAAAAATCATTGCCATCACAATCAAGTTTTTTTCTGTTTTCATTTGTAAGTCTCCCTTTCAAACAATTTTGTACCTGCGTCAAAGTGCAGGTGTTAATTAAGTCGTACACCATGATTTTGCGGGTTTCAAGACGTAGCAAGGCCTTGTTAGCGCGTGCTAAAACCAATCATATTCAAACGTAAAAGTTAGTTTTAATGCCTTGATGCAGAATGAGTTAGAACATTAGAAGGGTTGGTATTAGGAGAGTGTGTTGGAATCAGCCCCAAGTGACAGACAAAAAAAAGACAGGCAGCCATCAAGGACTAACCGCAGAGGCGTCCCGGCGGAAGGTGTTTTTTTATCAAAAGTTTGTGTGCACAATTCTTGACACTTTCCGGAATGTCCGTTACACTTCTTTCAAGTCAAGGAGGTAGGCTATGCGACTTGCATCCATCCGGCAGTTCCGAAGCGGCGTTTCCGGTTATACCCGAAGAGGTGAAATGGTCATTGTGACCCGTAGCGGTAAAATGATCGGTTGCTTTCTTCCACTCACCGCGACAGCAGATATTCCCATCGAATTAAAAAGAGAATTCGTGATGACACTCGGAGGGTATATCGCAAAACGTCTGGGAAAAGAAAAGGTTCAAGAGAAAGAAATTTTAGATGACTTCCGAGAGTTTAAAAAAAGTCGCAGCCGATAGTAACGTTATCCTCTCAGCGGTCATTGGAAAAGCCGCTCTCCGAATTTTTGCCCACGCATCCATAGAATTTATTACGACCCTATCCAATATCCAAGAAGTCGAAGAATATATCCCCCGTCTTGCCTCAAAGTATCGATTGGATGAAAGGGCTCTTTCGTGGCAGTTAAAAATGCTGCCCCTTCATGCTTTCCCCGAAAGATATTACAAAAGTCATTTTGCAAGTGCCGAAAAGTTTTTAAAAGACAGGGATCCTGATGATGTTCATCTATTGGCCTTAGCCTTAAAGGAAAATGTCCCCCTCTGGTCCAATGACAGAGACTTTGAAAAAATTTCTATCCCCGTTTATACCACTGCCCAATTCCTCAATATGCTGGAAAAGTAGAAGCTTACTGATACCTCAACGCTTCAATGGGATCGAACTCGGCGGCTTTGATGGCGGGGTAAATGCCGAAGAGAATGCCGACGAAAAAGGAAAAAACCATGGAAAGCAGGACGGCTTTGAAATCAATCACCGGATCCATCGTGGTCATAAACAGCCGGATAAGGAACACGGCTGCAAACGATAGCAAAATTCCGAAAAACCCGCCAAGGGTGCTGATAACCGTAGTCTCAATCAAAAACTGAGCCAGAATATCACGGGCCGTGGCACCCACGGCTTTGCGAATGCCGATTTCGCGCACGCGCTGGGCGATGCTGGCAATCATGATGTTCATGATGCCAATTCCCCCCACCACCAGCGAGATGCCGGAGATCAGGCTGAAACTGATCTTCATGGTGTCGAATGATTTTTTAGATTTCAAGTAGCGTTCTTCCTGGGTTTCAATCGCCACATCGGCCTGGCCGCGGTGATTGCGGACCAACTGCTGCTCCAGTGCCTTCTGGGCCGCGGCAATATGGCTGCGCGAACGCACGAGATAATGAATTTGTTCTATTTTCTCTTCAGGGTCCAGTTTCCGGGGAACGGCGGCCAGCGGCACATAAATCACTTCATTTTTAAAATTCAGCAGGTTTTTGCCTTTTTGCATAAGGACGTTTTTTTTCAACAGCCCGATGACTTTAAAAGACTGCCCGCGGATTTCGATGATTTTTCCCACCGGGCTGGCATGCGGCCCGAAAAGTTTATCGCTGACATTGGCCCCGAGAATGCACACGCTTTTAAAACGCGCATCGTCCTCGTCCGTAAGGTCCCGGCCGGCGGCAAGCGTCTGGCGGTTGAGGGTCAGGGTATGGCGCGTACCGCCGACGATTTTGAGAAAGACAGGGCGCCGGCCCTGCGCGGTCACAGTTTGATAGGTAACGATTTCCGGGGAAACAAGCCGCACCAGCGGATGGCGCCGGATCAGGGCCGTGTCATTGAGCGTCAAGGGTTTCATCAATTCCGGATGCGGCTTGCCGTTGACGACCGGCGTGACGGACGACACCGTGGCTTTTTCAATACCGCCGATTTCCTGGACGTATTTCACCCAAGTGCGCTCGATGCCGGCCATGATTCCCATCATGACCATCAATGAAATAATGCCGATGATAATGCCGAAAACGCTTAAGAAAGAGCGGGCCTTATTGGCCCATAATTCTTTAATTCCAACATCGATGCTTTCCTGCAGCAGCATCGTTACTCGATGGAGGGCTCTTCGAGCAGGACTTTTTCTCCCGCACTCAGCCCTTCTTTGATTTCGACGCGGTCCACACTGCTTGTGCCGGCTACAACCGGCCGCTTTTCAGCCCCTGAACGCGCCGCAGCGACATAAACCCAGGCCTGCTCACCCTCACGAAACAGGGCTTCGATGGGAATGCTTAAAACACCCCGAGCCTCCTGCAAAACCGCCTCAATCGTGGCATTGGAGCCAAGAATGAAATCTTCCTGGCCCCCAAGAATCTCCACTTCAATACGAAACTGGCTTGGACCGGCCTTGGCGGCGCCGTCGTTCTGCTTTGCGCCATCCGCCTGGGCTGCGGCCGCATCCATTTTTGAAATTTTTGCGGCGTAGCGCTTGCCGGCATCGACATCCAGCCAGACAAAAACCGGCTGGTCCATTTTCAGAACCGCGCGCTCGACATCGGAAACCATGGCCTCAATCCCTTTGTGGGTGTCTTCAGTAATGACCAGCAGCACCTTGCCCGCATTGCTCTCGACCGTGCTCGCCACCACTTCTCCTTCTTCAACGTCCTTTGCGGTCACAATCCCTGAAATCGGCGCCTTGATCACCACCTTACTTAACTGCTGGTCCAAGGCATCCAGCTCCTTCCTGGCCATTTCTGAGTCCAGTTTGGTCAGCTCTTTTGTTTTCTTAAAGTCCTCCAACTGGGATTCGGTGATCAGGCTTTCCTTAAAAAGCTCTTCCGCCCTGGCTAATTCCTTTTCGCTGTTGGCAAACATCACTTGTGATTTTTCGACCATTATTTTTTGGCGATCGACTTTGCTGGTCAGCTGGGTGGGGTCAATTTCCAACAGAGGGGCTCCTTTTTCAACGCGCTCGCCTTGGCGCACATACAGCTTCACCACCTGCCCACTGGCCTCGGCAGAAATAGGAACTTTCCGCGCTGAGACCACCGTACCGCGAAACTGGATTGAATCCACCACATCTTTTTTTTCAACCACCGCCATGCGGGGTTGTTCTTTTTTTGCATTACGGTGGGCACTCCAAACGACAATTCCCAAGATCGCAACCGCAACCGCTGCCGCTGCCATTCCCAGAAAATATTTTTTTTTCAATGGAATCATTTTGAACCTTCTTTGAGTTTAGCTAAGGCCTCTTTGGCCTGCGCGTAATTAGGGTTGATACGCAGGGCTTCGTCAAAAGCCTCACCGGCCTCGGCGTTACGGCCGGCCGCCGCACAAGCCTTGCCCAGATGATAGCGCAGATCGGCATATTTGGGGTGCACATGCACGGCGATGGCGTAATAACGCGCGGCCTCCTGATAATCTTTACGCAGGAAGTAACTGTCTCCGAGAATTTTGGCATTGATCCGCACCGACGTCTGGAGCTGGCTGAACATACCGCCGCGGTAATACGACAGCCCCAGGTCATACGTGGCCACGGCGTACTGCGGCTCGAGTTCTGTGGCTTTTTTAATTTCATCGTGCGCTTCCTGAAATTTTCCTTTTTTGCGGTACGCAAGTCCGAGATTGTTATGAGCATTGGCATAACTGGGATTGAGTTCAAGCGCCTTCCGAAAAACCCGGATGGCTTCGTCGTAGTGCCCCTCTTTGAAATAAGCGGCGCCGAGGTCGCTGTGATAATCGGGATACTGGGGCGCCATGGCCACCGCTTTTTCGAGCATTTCAATAGCACTGCGGTACTCTCCCTTGGCAGCCAGCGTGCTGCCCATCGAGCGCATATATTCAGGATTTTTTGAGTTACTCTTGGCCGCCCGCTCATACCAGACAAGCGCTTCGTCATACTCCCCGCACAGACGGTAAAAATTAGCAATTTGAAAGAGAAAATCGTGCGGCCCTTGCGCAGCTTTCTCATCTTGAGCAGCCAGCTGAATGGTTTCCTGGATAATGGCTTCCAGTCTTTTTTTATTGGCCGGCGTGTCGCATTGGGGGCATTCCGGAAGGTCCGCGCCCAACTCAATGCCGCAAAGTTCGCACTGGTTCATCGTGTTTCCCCCTTTAATGGGCCAGTTTGCCGTCTTTGAAATAAACCGAATGCCGCGCCCACTCCGCCACATCCGCTTCATGGGTAACCAAAACAATGGTCGAACCCCTCTCATTCAAGGACTGCAGAATAGTCATGATTTCGACACTGGATTTCGAGTCTAAGTTACCCGTCGGTTCATCCGCCAGAATTAAAGGCGCCGCATTCACTAGCGCCCGGGCAATAGCCACGCGCTGCTGTTCGCCCCCGGACAGCTGCACGGGGTGGTGATCCAGACGGTGCGCGAGCCCGACCGTCTGCAGGGCCTCGCGGGCGCGCTCTATCCGCTCCTGCCGGACTACGCCTGCATAAGTCATCGGAAGTTCGACGTTTTCCATGGCATTGAGCCGCGGCAGCAAGTTGAAGTTTTGATGCACAAACCCGATTTTCCGGTTACGGACTGCGGCCAACTCGCGGTCATTTAAAAAACTCACATTCTGCCCGTCCAGAAAATAATGCCCGGCCGTGGGCTTGTCCAAGCAGCCGAGGATGTTCATGATCGAAGATTTGCCTGATCCCGAAGGCCCCCGCAGGGCAACAAAATCACCCCGTTCAATCTTCAGTGAGATGCCGGCCACGGCTTTGACTTCTTGACCACCTACCCTGTAGATCCTGCTGACGTCCTGAAGTTCGATCATGCGGAGATTTCTTCAAAAATAATCCCGTTTTTCTCAAGCGTCACACCCAAGGTCTGCCACAGTTGAATAAGCGCTTCATAATAATCCACGATAGCACGGATCCGCGCCACGCGCGCATTGGCCACATCCTGCTGGAAGGTCAGCACCTCAAAGCTTGTGGCCACACCGATTTCATAACGTTTTTGTTCAGCTTCCAATTTTTGCTCCTGAAGTTCATAGGCTCTTTTAGCGACCCGCACCCGCTCGATGGTCGTGCGCACTTGCCGGACTCTTTCGCGGACTTCCCTGACAATCGTCAGAGCCAGATCCTTGATCCGCAGCTTCTGGCCTTGAAAATCATTTTTTTTCTGGTGGTATTCAGCAAATTCCTCGCGGTCAAACCAGGGCATGCTGAATGTCAGCCCAACAGTATTGCCAGGAAACCGTCCGCCAAAGGCACTATTGAATGTATCGCGGCCCGTATCGCCCGTCCCGTTGAGATTAAAACCGTAATCGACGGAAACGCTCGGCAATAATCCGTTTTTGGCAATAGACAGATCCAACTGATCCGTTTCGAGCTGATGCAGGGCTTGCCGGTAATCCGGACGATTCTGCAGGGCCTGCCGGAGATTGGCCTGGGGATTGGCGTCCTCAAGTTTAAAATCGGGCTTAACCTCGTCGGTTGCGATCTTACGCTCATCCCAGCCGGACAAGGATGGACCGGCCATAATTTTTTTCAGGATGTCCTCGCGATCCTGCAAATTTTTACGGGCCTGCAAAATATCTTCCTTGCGGCTTGCGGCACTGGCCTGCGCCTGCAGCACATCGGTTTTCGTCCTGTTGCCGATCCTCAATCCTTTTTTGGCGACATGCAGAATTTCCAGGGCCTGCCGGTAAGCCGTCGTGCGCGCGGCCAGAACCTCACGGGCAAGAACAAGCTCCCAATAGGCAATCTGAGCCTCTGCAATGCGGTCGATGATTTGATCTCTCAGCGTCTCGATCCCGATCTTATAGTTTGCGACGGAAATTTTTATCCGTTTGCGATCGACCAAAAAATTTTTAAGCACCGGCTGTGAAACGCTTACCCTAAAATCAGAAGCATGCGTATGATCTGAATCGCCGCTGCGTTCGACGGTTCCGCCCACAGCCACGGTCCCTCCTGTAAAAAACTCCTTTTGCACCGAAAGACGATTCGTCATCGTATCTGTCACGATACCGGATGTCCCTGCATCGACCGGGCTCCGTTCATGGGCATATCCGGAACTCAACGCCGTCGCGGGATCAAAAACAGCCTTTTTCTTATCGATATCCCGCCTGGACGTATCAAGGTCTAAATAAGAGACTTGGATGTTGATATTCTGTCTCAGGACAAGCTGGGTGTACTCTTCAAGCGACAAGTGCCATTCCTCCGCTGAAAGCGGATTGGTTTCAAAAAGATTCATCTCTGCCAGTTTATCTTCAAGGCCGCTGATTTCCTCTTTAAGAATCTCATTACGAACAGTCCGATAAGTTCTGCCCATATCAGCGGCAGACGCAATGCCTGCATGCATGAATACCGCAAGCACGATCGAGCTGATTCCATGTGTGAAACGGCTGATAAAAATTGACGTAACTCCTTACGGCCAAAAAGATTCTATGGAAAACGGATATGTTTATATCGGCAAAACTGACTGGGGAGTTTATGCAGGACTCTGCATCGAGTCACTGGCCATTCAAGCTACGGTAAGGTTTTAATATGAGGCAACTGGCATGGATGAGATTAATATTGTATCCTCCAAATAGGCCCTGCTATTCTGCCCTGTATGGCAGGCATTTCTTACGGCCGGCTCAGCACCGAACAAGCCAACCCGCGCACCCGCAAAATTGACCGGCTTTCGATTGAACAGGCCTTTGATCTGATGCACCGTGAAGATGCGCCGGCAACACAGGCTGCTTATTGCGTCTGAGCGGCCGCTTCTTTATGATAGACCTCATCAAAAATAGGTGCTTTGAGGATAAATCCCTTTAAAATGGCTTTTCGGATGTGGCGGCATCGCCATCTGCGCCGGCGTTTTGCCAAGGTTTCTTCGCAGGCGGTCAGTGCGGCATCTTACGGAGTACCCCTGCACTGGCCGCGGATGACCAACTGGGGTGATTCGTTTGGGCCTTTGGTCACTGAATTTTTATCAGAAAAACCTGTTTTTTTTACGGAAATCTCCAAGAGACATTACGTCGTCATCGGTTCTTTTTTAGGTCATACGAATAATGAAAATTCGAATGTTTGGGGCGCAGGGATTATTCGAAAGGCCGCTATTCCCAATCCGAGGACCGTCTATTATGCCGTCCGCGGGCCTTATACGCGAAAAAATATTCTCAAAGGCGGGGGCGAGTGTCCCGAAATTTACGGAGATGCGGGGATTTCTGTCAAAGATGTTTATCCTATGCACCAAGTGCCAAAACGGCGGCGGTTGGGCGTTGTGCTGCATTGGCGCGACTTTGGTCTTATCCAGACGGTCCAGGATCCCGCAGTCAAAGTCATTAACACTGCCACGCACGATCTGTACGGATTTTGCCATGAAATCAATAAGTGCGAAATCATCGCAACGAGTTCACTGCATGCCTTGATTGCAGCGCATGCCTATGGCATTCCGGCGGTCTGGATCAAAATCAGCAACAATCCCATTGGAGATGATGTCAAGTTTTTTGACTATTTGCATTCCAACGGCTGCGAAGCGGCCCCTGCCATGATGACGCAGATCACAAGCGCCGATCTGGCAAAAGCTGCGCGAGCCGCTTTTATTGCCATACACCATCCGGAAAACTTTATCCGGGCCTGTCCATTCATTTCAGATAAAAAAAAGACGCTCTGTTAGCCGCTGCCCAGGCCTCTCCCTAAATCACACAGCCTTCAGCCGGTTCCTTCTAGCCGGGGCTGCGAATAGCCTGCAAGTCCAAGCAGTTTCTCGACCGTCATTTCCGGCTCACACTCTTTTAATATGGAGTCGGATGGGGTAGTAAACCTGAATTAAGTATTGTGTCCCCAGAATAGAGCGTGCTATTCTGCCTTGCATGGCAGGCATTTCTTACGGCAGGCTCAGCACCGAACAAGCCAACCCGCGCACCCGCAAAATCGACCGCATTTCGATCGAAAAAGCTTTCGATCTCATGCACCGCGAAGACGCCTCAGTAGCCCGGGCGGTTTACCGTGAAAAAAAGCAGGTGACCCGGGCCGTGCGGATCATCACGGCCGCGCTACGCGGCGGCGGCCGGCTTTTTTTTGCCGGCGCAGGCACCAGCGGACGGCTGGGCGTGATTGAAGCCGCCGAATGCCCGCCGACTTTCAGTACGTCGCCTTCCCTCGTTCAGGGCATTATGGCCGGCGGCAAATCCGCCGTTTTCCGCTCAAAAGAAGGCGCTGAGGATGACCGCACCGACGGTTACCGTATTTTTTTAAAAAAATTAACGTCTAAGGATGTGGTGGTCGGCATTGCCGCCAGCGGTGTCACGCCTTTTGTTTACGGCGCGCTCGAAGCCGCGCAAAAGAGAAAAGTCCGCACCATCCTGGTGAGCTGCAATAAAAAAATTCCGTCAAACGTACCGGCCGAATGCGTTATTGCCGCCGTTACAGGACCTGAGGTGATTTCAGGTTCAACCCGCCTGAAGGCAGGCACGGCCACGAAGTTGATCCTGAACCGGCTGACTGTTCTCTCCATGGTGCAGCTGGGCAAGGTCTATCAGAACTGGATGATCGACTTGCAGCCTAAATCCAAAAAACTCGAAGCGCGGGCGCTGCGGCTTGTCGCTCATTTGGGCGGCGTGCCGGAAAAAAAAGCCAAAACCCTGCTGGCTCAGTCCGGATGTAATGCCAAAACCGCCATTCTGATGGCGCGCACCGGTTTGAATGTAAGTGCTGCTCAAAAAAAATTAGCCGCCGCTGCTGGTTTTTTAGCAAAAGCTTTACAGAATATTCCTTCTCCCTCCGGGAGAAGGCTAGGATGAGGGGAAACATGTTCTTCCCTCATCCCGACCTCTGCACGGAGACAGAGGAGAAATCGCGGCTTAATTAAATGCGTCCTCCCCTCCTGGCTCTTGGTATGATGTCCGGCACTTCCGCGGATGGCCTTTCGCTGGCTCTTGGAGAATTCACGCCGCAGACATTCAAACTACGGGCTTACCGCACTATTCCCTATCCGGCGGCTTTGACTGCAAAAATAACAGGCGCCCTCAGCCTGAAAACCTCAGAACTTTCCCGTCTCAACTTTGAACTCGGCCATTTTTTCGCAGACCAGGCCGGGGCTTTTCTTAAAAAAACCGGCACGTCTTCCAAAAAAGTCACCGTGATCGGTTCGCACGGCCAGACGGTCTATCACGGGCCGGACGATTCTCCGGCAAATACGCTGCAGATCGGCGAGCCTTCTTGTATTGCAGAAAAAACCGGTATTCCGGTTGTGGCTGATTTCCGGCCGCGCGATATCGCTGCGGGCGGCGAAGGGGCGCCGCTGATGCCTTTTTTTGATCAATACTTTTTTTCTGAAAAATACGGGCGCGCCCTGCAGAATATCGGCGGCATTGCCAATGTCACTTTTGTCAAAAAGGGCCTGCCGCCCCTGGCTTTTGACAACGGGCCGGGCAATGCGCTGATGGATGCGGCCGTGCGGCATTTTACGAAGGGGCGCAAAGCCTTTGACAAAAATGGCGCGCTAGCGCGCCGCGGAAAAATCCTGCCGGATTTGTTCAGCAAACTTCAGCGCCAGCCTTACTTTAAACGCAGGCCGCCTAAATCCACAGGCAAAGAATTGTTCTGCGAAGAAATGATCCCGGCCGCGTTTTGGAAATTCGGACCTGAGGACATTCTGGCAACGCTAACCCTGTTTACCGCCTGGAGCATTGCCGACAGTTATTGGCGCTTTGCCCCCTATAAAATTCGGGAAGTCATTGTCAGCGGCGGCGGCGCGCTCAACCCGGTTTTGATGGCCCATCTCAAAGACTTACTCCAGCCTGCCAAAGTTTTGTCTGCGGAATCGCTGGGACTGCCGGCCCAGGCCAAGGAACCCCTCGCCTTTGCTTTTTTTGCCCTGCGTGCGATTCAAGGCCAAGTCAATCATCTGCCGGAAACGACAGGCGCGCGCCGCGCTTGTATTCTTGGAAAAATCATTCCTGAAAACCCAGTAAGGTAAGACTTCCTTGCGTAAACTGAAACCCTTAACGTTGTATGCACGTTTTGTTTTATTCCTTCTCCCCTCTGGGGAGAAGGTTAGGATGAGGGGAAATCCAACAGATATTCACTCCCTCACCCCAACCCTCTCCCAAAGGGAGAGGGAGTACTCACTAAGCCTAAGCTGCAAAGACGGAGAATAGTTTCATGCAGACAATTGATTGGGCCATTGTTTTTATTTTCTGCGGGCTGAGTCTTTTTCTGGGCCTGCTTCTGACCAAGAAAGCTTCCGAGGGCCTGGAGTCGTATTTTACTTCCAACCGCAAACTGGGCTGGTGGCTGGCGGGCACGTCCATGGCCGCCACGTCTTTTTCCTCCGACACGCCGCTTTTGATCACCGGCATCGTGCGCCAAAAAGGCATCTGGGGCAATTGGGAGGTCTGGGGCCTGGCCATGAGCACCATGCTGGCCGTGTTCTTTTTTTCCAGGCTGTGGAAACGCGCCGGGGTCATGACCGAAGTGGAGTTTGTGGAGCGCCGTTACAGCGGCAGACCTGCGGCTTTTCTGCGCGGCTTCAAAGCGCTTTATTGGGGCGTTTTTTATAATGTGTTTATCATGGGCGCCTGGCCCATGACCGGGCTGGTCAAAATCATGCAGGAGACAACCCACTGGAGCAAACCCGGGTCGATTTTTTTTGCCATGGGCCTAACGACAATTTACTGCTCGCTCTCCGGCTACTGGGGCGTCATTCTCACGGACTTTTTTCAATTTATCATCGCCATGATCGGCGCGATTGTACTCGCTGTTTATGCCGTCAACGCCGCAGGTGGACTGGCGCATATCACGACAGCCTTGCAGCACACCGGCAAGCTGGATATTTTTCCGCCGGTCTCCGGCGGAACACCCAGCGAGTTTCTGGCCTCGCCCTTCGGCTGGTTTCTCGGCATCATTTTGATTCAGTGGTGGGCCTGGAAAAACACCGACGGCGGCGGCGTCATTGTCCAACGCATGAATTCGTGTAAGGATGAAAAGCAGGCAGCGCTGGCCGTGCTCTGGTTCAATATCGCGCAAAACGCCCTGCGCGCCTGGCCGTGGATTTTGACTGCGCTGGCCTCGCTGGTGCTGCTGCCGGATTTGACGGATCATGAACGCGCCTATCCCCGCCTGGCCATGTCGCTCTTGCCGGCAGGCTGGAAAGGCGTCATGGTCGCCTCTTTTTTTGCGGCGTTCATGTCGACCATGAGTACCCAGCTCAATTGGGGTTCGTCGTATTTTGTCAGCGATTTTTATAAACGTTTCATAGCCAAGGGAAAAACCGAATCGCATTACGTGCTTGCGGCCCGCCTTACGCCCCTTGTTCTTTCAGCCGGAGCCATGGGCGTGGCTTTTTTTACCGAATCCATCAGCGGCATGTTTACGTTTGTGCTGAACCTCACCGCGGCCGTCGGGCCGGTATTTCTATTGCGCTGGTTTTGGCATCGCATCAACCCCTGGAGTGAAATTGCGGCCCTGGCCGTCAGCCTGCCGGTGATTTTAGTCCGCCCGTATGTCTTTGCCGCATTCGGCCTTCCGGTCAACTCACCGCTGGGCCTGCTTTTCATGATTTGCGGCAGTGCGCTGGTCTGGCTGCCCGTCACGCTCTTGACAAAACCTGTCGATCCCCAAACCCTGGATGATTTTTATCGCCGCGTGACGCCGCCGGGGTTTTGGAGGCCTTCAGCTGTGCGCTGCCGGATCGGCAAAAAGCAGCTTCGTGAAAACCGCCGTGAATGGCTTGCGAGCCTGAAGCTTTGGGCCATAGCCACCACCGCCCTTTTCGCCACCACGATCGGGCCCCTGCAGTGGCTGCTGGGCCGGCCCACTTCGGGCATCAGCCTTTGCGTTTTGGCCGCCCTGCTCTGGATTTATGTGGGGAAAAATCTAAATCCGCCGAAACATTAAGTATCATGAAATTTAAATTCGGCCTGTTCATTTTTGCAGTCTGCTGCCTCTTTTCCTTCTCCGCCTTGGCGCAATATAACCCCGCCAAAGACAATCCCTACGTCCGGCCTGCCGGCGCAAACTCCAAAAAATGGTATGAGTTTTATAAACAGGAGCGGCGGTCTTCCTACCTCACGCAGAATGCGGGCTATTGGCATAGCACCCAAGAAGACAATGCGCTCGTAAAAGGCGTAAAATATTTTTCGGAAAATATCTGGGAAGCCGCTAAGGCACTGATTTAAGTTTGGGGGCTTCGCAGCGGGCAATGAGGCCATCCTGCACCCAGCGCGCAAACCATTCCGTAACGGGAAGATCCGCTTCGGCGGATTCCTCGGCGAGTCTCTCGCAGACTTTTCCCAGGGTTTGACCGGACAGAAGACCCTCTATGAGCGCGTATTGAAACGGGGCCAAAATTTCGCAGCGCACTTGCGTTCCACGCCGTCCGATTAATACCTGCTGCGGTGCCGCGACCTGAAACTCTTGAATTGTTTCAATGCCGCGCTCCTGCCATAACGTCAGAACAGGCCAATCCGATTCAAAAAGCCGGACTGACGGCTGAAAAAAAATCCGCGTCTCTTCCCAGGCTTCCGGCGCGATCCGGGCCATCTGCGCATGATCAAAAGCAGTCTCGTCGAACGCATGGAACGCTTCAGAGAGAAGCCATTCCAAGCGTGCTAACTCCGTCAAGTATGGGCGTTTCAGGATTGCGGGGGCTTTGGATTCCCGCAGCAGTTTGGGCAGATGCCGGCCGGCATGGGTCAAGTTATAATCCCGCGAAGGGTATTGCACAGCATAGGCTTCCGCCAGCTGCATAAAATCATCGGCGCCTAAAATTTTCCGCACCGTTTCGTAGACTTCGCACAAACTCTCATGGATGCGCGCAAGATAGCCGCCGGCATAAACCGCCATTCTCGCTTCTCCCGGCTCGCCGCCCTGGGCATTAAAAATTTTATCTTTAGGCTTGCGGGCTGCAGGCTGGATGTAAGATTTGATCATCCCTTGAATTTCACGCAATGGCTTTCCCGGATTTTGCGCCGTCGGCGGATGGGAAGCCATGGAAGTCTCGATCTCTGCGGCCGGTTCCGTATGCTCAAATTCCGCATAAATTTCTAGGGCACGGCGGCATTCCTCTTCAAGGCGGGGCCAATCCGGAATATTTTCGTCCCATTCCAGCAGCGTGGCGGCCGGACCGCAGCGCTGAAGGGCTCTGCGGTACAAATCCCAAACCGGCGCAATCACGGGCGCACTGTGCGTGTCAAAAAGAAATTTGCCCATGTCCGTATGGCCCGCCAAATGAAATTGCCCGATTTTTGAAACCGGCACGGCATCAATATAAGCCGCTGCGTCAAAACCATGGTTACACGCGTTAACATAGATGTTGTTGAGGTCTAGCAAAATGCCGCAGCCGGAACGCCGCGCAATTTCCGCAAGAAAGACCCATTCAGGCATTTGAGCATGCCGGAAAGTCACATACGTCGAGACATTTTCAAGCAGAATCGGTCTTTTGAGCCTATCCTGGACGTGCTGGACGCGTGAAACCACGTGGCGGATGGCTTCTTCCGTGAAGGGCAGCGGCAACAAATCGTGAAGCTGTTCGCCGCCGGCGCCGGACCAGCACAAATGGTCGGATACGATCGCCGGCTGGATACGTTCGGCAAGATTTTGCAGGCGGGTGAGGTACTGTTCATTCAAAGGATCCATGGAGCCGATGGAAAGCGCGACGCCATGCAGGGCGATGGGATAACGGGAGCGAATTTGTTCTAAAACGGCCGCAGGCCGGCCACCGGAGTCCATGTAGTTTTCAGTAATGGCTTCAAACCAATCGACTTTCGGCCACTCGCTTGTAATGACCGGGTAGTGTTTCGGCCGCAGCCCGACTCCGCACCCTAACCGGGGCCATTTTGGCGCAAAAAGCCCCGTTATCCCATCTTGACTCATTACATGGCCATGCCGGGAACGACGGCTCCGCCCTGCGAGGTGCAGGCATCGGCCGAAGCAACTTTGAGCCAGCCCTGCCCTTTGCAGGCATTTTTTCCGGCGCATGAATGGCCCTTGCCGCCGCAAGCGCCCTGCCCCTTGCAGCCATTAATGCCCGAACAGGCGATTTCATCCGCTGCATAAACCGTATTAACACCCGCAGCAAAACCTGCCACGGCTAAAAGCCCCGAAACAGACGCGGCTAGCAATGCATTTTTTTTCGATTTCTTCATACGTTTTCTCCTGGGTTGGTATTGCTTGCTTAAATCAGGCTTCTTTTTGAAGCCCTTCGATTTCGATCGTGACCTGGACGTCTTCGCCGATCAGCACGCCGCCGGTTTCCAGCGTCTGATTATAGACAATCCCAAAATCTTTGCGGTTGAGCATGGTGGTAGCCGTAAAAGCGGCGCGCACATTGCCCCACGGGTCTTTGGCCACGCCATGAATTTCCACATCCAGCGTGACGAGTTTCTCAACTCCGTGCATTGAAAAAAGACCTTCGACCTTGGCATGCTGCTCATCCACAAGCGTTACGTTCGTGCTTTTAAACGTAATCGCAGGGTATTTTTCAGCATCAAAGAAGTCCGCGCTTCTTAAATGCTTGTCACGTTCTGCTACGTTCGTATTGATGCTTTCGGATTGGATTACGGCTTCAACTTTCCACAGTTCAGGCTTACCGGGTTCAAAGGTCAACGTGCCTGAAAACCGGTCAAAAGTTCCGCGCACGTTTGAAAGCAGATGCCGGATTTTGAAACCCACCGTGCTGTGATCCAAATCAATGTCGTAGGTCGCCGCGCCGGCACTGGAGATAGGACAGGCCAGCAGCGCAGCCAAGGTTAAGACGAAAAGACTTTTTTTCATAAAATCTCCTTTCGATGACTATCAGCGCTTCTCATTGATGCTTGCGTGTAAATATTCCCGATTCATCTGGGCGATGAAATCCACGGAAATTTCTTTGGGGCAGGCGGCTTCGCATTCGTAGTGGTTGGTGCAATTGCCGAAGTTTTCGTTGTCCATGGTACGGACCATGTTCAAAACACGCTTTTGTTTCTCGACTTGTCCCTGCGGCATCAAAGCCAGATGCGATACCTTGGCGGCTACGAACAACATGGCTGACGCATTTGGACAAGCCGCCACACAGGCGCCGCAGCCGATACAGGCCGCAGCATCCATGGCTTTGTCGGCAGTGTCCTTGCCGATTAAAATGGTGTTCGCATCCTGGGCGCTGCCGGTTTTGACAGATACAAAACCACCGCTTTGGATAATGCGGTCAAAAGCCTGGCGGGCCACAACCAAGTCTTTAATCACGGGAAACGCTTTGGCGCGCCAAGGCTCGATATAAATTTCTTCACCGTCCTTGAAATGACGCATGTGCAGCTGGCAGACGGTCGTGCCGCGTTCTGGCCCATGCGGCCGGCCGTTGATCGTCAATGAACAGGCGCCGCAGATTCCCTCGCGGCAGTCATGGTCAAACGCAACCGGATCCTCGCCTTTTTGAATCAGCCTTTCGTTGACCACATCCAGCATTTCCAGAAAAGACATGTGCGGATTGATATCTTGGGCCTCATAGCGGACCATTTTGCCTTTTTCAGAATTGTTTTTTTGGCGCCAGACATGCAGAACAAGGTTCATTTGTAACTCCTCGCGGCCAGATGGACGTTTTCATAAATCAAGGGCTCCTGATGCCGCACCGGGGTTTTGCCCTCGCCTTGATACTCCCAAACCGCGGAGTGGCAAAAATTCTCATCATCGCGCCGGGCCTCGCCCTCTTCGGTCTGGTATTCGACGCGGAAGTGTCCGCCGCAGGATTCGCGGCGTTCCAGCGCATCCCGCACCAGCAGTTCGCCGAACTCCAGGAAGTCCGCCACACGCCCCGCTTTTTCCAGGGATTGATTGAGTTCTTCATTCGCTCCTGCGACTTTGACGTTCTTCCAAAATTCAGCGCGGATCTCCGGAATTTTCTGCAGGGCGTGCTTCAAACTTGCTTCACTGCGCGCCATGCCGCAGTCATTCCACATAATCTTGCCCAGTTCGCGGTGAAAATCATCCACCGTGCGCTTGCCGTTGATGGACAGCATTTTCTTCACGAGATCACCGGTCTGCGTCTCCGCTTTGCGGAATTCGGCATGGTCGGTTTTGACGGCGCCCGGCTTCAATCGCGCCAAGTAATCGGCAATCGTAGCGGGCAGGATAAAATAACCGTCCGCCAAGCCCTGCATCAGCGCGCTCGCGCCGAGACGATTGGCGCCGTGGTCTGAAAAATTGGCTTCACCCAGCACAAAAAGGCCGGGAACCGTGCTCATCAAATCATAATCGACCCACAGGCCGCCCATGGTGTAATGCACAGCGGGGTAAATGCGCATGGGCGATTTGTAAGGGTCTTCACCCGTAATTTTGGCGTACATGTGGAAAAGATTGCCGTATTTCTCGCGGATGGTTTTTTCTCCCAGCCGCTTGATCGCATCGGCAAAATCCAGATAAACCCCCAGCCCCGCTTCGCCCGCTCCGCGCCCGTCATCACAGGCTTCCTTGGCTGCGCGGGACGAAATGTCACGCGGCGCCAGATTGCCGTAGCTGGGGTATTTGCGCTCTAGAAAATAATCGCGTTCGGCTTCCGGAATGGCTTCCGGCGGACGCTTGTCATTTTTTAATTTCGAGGCCCAGACGCGCCCATCGTTGCGCAGCGATTCGGACATGAGCGTCAATTTGGACTGATAATCGCCGGACACCGGAATGCAGGTCGGATGAATCTGCGTATAGCAGGGATTGGCAAAACCCGCGCCTTTTTTATACGCGCGCCAGATCGCCGTGGCATTGCAGCCTTTGGCATTGGTGGAAAGATAAAAAACATTGCCGTAGCCGCCCGTGGCGAGCACAACCGCATCGCCGGCATAGGATGAAATTTGGCCTGTCACCATGTCACGGACCGTAATGCCTTTGGCCGCGCCGTCGACCAGCACCAGGTCAAGCATTTCCGTGCGCGGAAACATTTTGACCGTGCCTAAACCGATCTGGCGTTCGAGGGCTTGATAAGCGCCCAGCAAAAGCTGCTGGCCGGTCTGGCCCCGGGCATAAAATGTTCGCGAGACCTGTGCGCCGCCAAAAGAACGGTTGTCGAGATACCCCGCATATTCCCGGGCAAAGGGAACTCCCTGCGCGACACATTGATCAATGATGCTGCTGCTGATCTGCGCCAGACGGTAGACGTTGGCTTCACGCGACCGGAAGTCGCCGCCTTTGACCGTATCGTAAAAAAGCCGCTGGACGGAGTCGCCGTCGTTGGGGTAATTTTTTGCGGCATTGATGCCGCCCTGGGCCGCGATACTGTGGGCGCGGCGCGGGCTGTCTTGATAACAAAAAGATTCCACGGCGAAACCTTGCTCGGCGAGAGTTGCAGCGGCTGAAGCACCTGCCAGTCCCGTACCCACGACGATGATTTTGTATTTGCGCTTGTTGGCGGGGTTGACAAGCTTGGCATCAAAACGGCGTTTGTCCCATTTTTCCGCAAGCGGACCGGCGGGGATCCGGGCATCCAGCTTCATGACAGCGCTCCCGCAGGTTTGACAAAGCCCAGCAGCACGGCCAGCGGAATGGAACTGTATCCGATAAAAATTAAAAGCGCCAGCAGGCGGCTGATGCCCGCCAGTTTGGGTTCGAGCCGTATGCTATTCCAGCCCATGGATTGAAATAGGCTCTTGAAACCGTGGCTAAGATGCAGGCAAAGGAGCGCCATGGCAAAAACGTATCCTCCCGCAACCCGCGGGTCGCCGAAACTCAAGACCACCATGCGGTACACATCCCGGTGGCCGTGCGGATCGAGGCCGTGCGAAATATCCGGATGGGTGACGCGGAATGTAAAGTGCAGCAGATGGTACACAATGAAAGCCAATACGATGACACCGGATGCAGCCATCGTCCGCGCCGCATACGTAGTCTCCACGGGTTTATAACGCTGATAGGGCACCGGACGGGCCTTGCGATTTTCAAGGACAAGCTGGACGGCTGTGGTGATATGCAGCAAAACAAGGATGAGAAGTCCCAGGCGGGCAGCCCATAAAAGAGGGCCCAGTCCTTCCAGGTGATAGGCATAAGAATTCAAAAGATCCGGGCCGCCGAAAACGCAGAGATTGCCGAGCAAATGTGCGATCACAAATCCCAGCAGAAGCAGGCCGGTCACGGCCATGACGGCTTTTTTGGTGATCGAGGTTTTTTTTGAACAACAAAGCATGGTGTTATTTTATCGGTTAAAAAGAACCTGGCTTAATGCCTAACGCCTTGTGCAGGTTTATGCTACTTCCCCCCACCTTAATCCTCCCCCGAAAAGCACGGGGGAGGAAATAGTAAAACCGCTTTTATTTCTCCCCCCGCGCTCTCCGGGGGGAGATTAAGAGGGGGGAAAACTCACACGAGGCGTTAATGCCTAAACCTAAAAATCTTGGCTTAGAAAAATTTGCGTTTGTCATTCTGACAAATGACCTACGGTGATCGGAGTCACAAGGCGCTCTTTTTTTTAACGACTCAAGACTGACGACTCATGACTAACCTGTTTACGCTGTGGAGTTCTTGCCGAAAGCCAGTGTTGAAATTGTTCTTTCCAGTCATTGGGGCGCTCGCGCCACATGCCGCGTTTTTCTGCGCGCGCTTTTTTTTCAAGATCCAAAAATTCTTGTTTATACGTAAAATCAAAACGCCGGAAAGTTTCGGCATAACCGCTTTCGACCATCTGCCGGTTGACAAACAATCCGTCCGGCAGGTAGAGATAGGCCAGCGTCCGGCCGTATTTGTCTTTAGATTCGCTGCCGCCTTCAAGCCGGACCGTTTTGCCGCCCACCAAACTGCGCAAATAATCTGCCGATTCTGTACCGTAAGGTTCCCCCTTACGCCCGTAATCCGGATGATCGATCTCCGGCGCATCGATACCGATCAAACGCACGTGTTCTTCATGCGCATTGGCGAGAACAACCGTATCGCCGTCAATGACATAGAGAATTTCTTCGGCAAAAAGACAGCCGTTTGCGGGCCAGGAAAGAGCCAGTAAGAACGCAGCCAAAAAACCGGTTTTAATCATGCAATCCAAAAAAGACCGTTATTGAAAAATCAGGAAGCTTTATGAAAAGGAGGAATTTTCCCGTCTGCGAGAGACTGGATTTCCGCCGGATTCAGCATCAGGGGCGTAGGACTTGCCGAGTCGAGAATCACCTGACTGTATCCATTATCCTTCAGAATGCGGAAAGCGGCCTGGCCGTTCACAGACGCAAAACTATACATGCCTTTTTCATTCTTAGCCCAGCTGAACTTATCGCCCGCAGCAGCCAGCGACTCTTTGCTGCTGAAAATAAGCGCCGCGCCAGGCCCTTTGTCTTCGGCAGGTTTCAGCACTTTAATGGAAAACTTGGTCGGGTTGCCTTTATCGTCAACTTCCGGTTTGGTTTCCTGGGTATCCAGAGCGAATAAAACCGAGCGCGTCAAAAGCAGGCGGCAAAGGCCGCTGAAGAACCGTTCTTCTTCCCGGGCACGCGCCAAAATTTCGCGGAAGTTAAAAGTTTCTTGCCCGGCTTTGGCCTGCATGGCCTGCGCAGCAGGCGCAGCAGGCGCAGCAGGCGTTGTCGCTTCTTTTTTAGCGTTATCTGCAGCGTTTTTACCGCATCCTGCAGAAAAAACCGCCATGGCAAAAAAAAGAACACTCCAAGAAAAAAAACGGCGAAAGGTCATGGGGTTAATCTTTCTTTTGATGGCTTGAGAGGAAGTGCATGACGTCGTGAATATTGACGATGCTGATGGGCGCACCGTCCTGCGCCAGCACAGGCACGTGGCGGAAGCCACCCATGGCCATTTTATTGACGACAAATGAAATGGGGTCCTGCAGTTTGACGGATTCCGGGTTTGGCGTCATGACATCCTGAGCTTTGACCTTGGAAAGGTCCGCATGGATGCCGGCGACACGCCGGATCAAATCGCGGTTGCTGATAATGCCTACAAGTTTTTTCTTCTGATAAACCAGGACGCAGTTTTTTGATTTTTTCTGGAAAATTTCGATGACCTTCGCGATCGAATCGGCCGTGTCGGCCACCAGCAAGTCTTTGCCGGTGACCAGCGCGGAGACCGGCGCCGTCATCAGGGCATTTTGGTAGAGGTCATCCTTGCTCGGCTTGGGTAAATCGCGCGTGATGAGCGAATGCAGGCACTGCTCGCAGCGGTCCAGGCCTTCGATATTTTCAGTCCCGCATGAGGGGCACTTTATTTTCATATAACTCTCTCTCCTGATCCCCGACAAAGACATTCGGGGATGACGCTACGCGTCACTTTACCGTCCAGGTGCTGGAACCATAAATCAGTTTTTTAAGGTCGCCTGGGCCTTTTTCTTTTTTCATGGCCTCGACTTGGTCGTTCATCATGTCATCATACGTCGGACGTTCGATCGCACGAAAAACGCCGAACGGCACAGGCATTTCAGGATAAGACATCTGGCTCAAAAGATAGGCATAGCTGGCATCCGGACTTTGCTCTTTGTGGATCAGCAAGTCCTGGCCGGCGCCGTCGCCTTCGAGGTCTACAATCTCGGGATGCAGCCCCTGAAGTTTGATCGCTTTATTGCGCTGTTTGCCATAAATGAGGGGTTTGCCTTCTTCCAGGTAAATCATGCGGTCATCGCGCACTTCACGGCCGACGACAGGCGCGAAAGTTTTGTCATTGAAAATAATGCAGTTCTGATAAATCTCGATAAATGAAACGCCCTTGTGCTGCGCCGCGCGGGTCATGATCATGCCCATGTGGTTGGGATCCGCATCCAGCGTGCGGGCAATGAATGTCGCTTCTGACGCAATCGCAATGCGCAAGGCATTGATGGGATAATCAATGGAACCATAGGGTGAAGACTTGGTGACTTTCCCCTGCGTGGACGTCGGCGAGTATTGCCCTTTTGTCAGGCCGTAAATCTGGTTGTTCACTAGCAAAATATTGATGTTCACATTGCGGCGCATGCAATGAATCAAGTGGTTGCCGCCGATGCTAAGGCCATCGCCGTCACCGGTGATCAGCCAGATCGAAAGGTCCGGGTTCACGCAGCGCAAGCCCGTGGCAATCGTGGGCGCCCGGCCGTGGATCGTGTGAAAGCCGTAAGTATTCATGTAATACGGGAACCGGCTCGAGCAGCCGATGCCTGAAATAAAGACGTAATTTTCGCGCGGAGTTTTAAATTTGGCCAGCGTCCGCTGTGCAGTCGCTAAAATCGCATAATCACCGCAGCCCGGGCACCAACGCACGTCCTGATTGCTGACAAAATCATCCTTGGTGTAGGACAAATCCATTTCTTTAAAGCCCGTACTCATAAAAGTTCCTTTATTTTTTCGGCGACTTCAAAAACTTTGAAGGGCTGGCCCTGAACTTTATGCAGCCCGGTTGCATTCACCCCGGGGAAACGGAAACGCACAAGGTTGAGCAAATGCCCGAAATTCAGTTCCGGGATCAAAACCACTTCAAACTGCCGCAGCACTTCGCCGGTGTTTTTCGGAAAGGGATTCAAATATTGCAGATGCGCACGGCTGACTTTTTTGCCTTCCAGTTCAAGCTGTTTGACGGCCTGGAAAATCGCGCCAAAAGAGCCGCCCCACCCCAAAACCAGGACTTTGCCTTTTGCGGGCCCGTAGACTTCGAGATTCGGGATGTCGTTGGCAATGCCCGCGATTTTTTCAGCCCGCAAGGTCATCATCTTTTGGTTGTTGTCCGGATCATAACTGACATTACCCGTGTTCTCCGCCTTGGCTAAGCCGCCGATGCGGTGCTCAAGGCCCGGTGTGCCGGGTTTGGCCCAGGGGCGCGCCAGCGTTTTCGGATCGCGTTTGTACGGCCAGAATTCGGTGCCGGCATTGGGCGCCGCGGCATGGACCACTTCGATCTTTGGTAATTTTTCAATATCCGGCAATTTCCACGGCTCGGATCCGTTGGCAATGTAACCCTCGGAAAGAAAAATAACCGGCGTCATGTATTTTAGCGCCAGCCGCGTAGTTTCAATGGCCATGTCGAAACAGTCGGCCGGCGTCTTGGGCGCCACAATCGCGACCGGCGACTCCCCGTTGCGGCCGTACATGGCCTGCAAAAGGTCGGCCTGTTCGGTTTTGGTCGGCATTCCGGTGCTGGGTCCGCCGCGCTGGACGTTGATCACGATCAAAGGCAGCTCGGCCATGACCGCCAAATTCATGGCTTCGGCTTTCAGGCACATGCCCGGACCGCTCGTTCCCGTCATGCCGATTTCGCCGCCGAACGAAGCGCCGATCGCAGACCCCACAGCCGCAATTTCATCCTCAGCTTGAAAAGTTTTGACGTCGTAATTTTTAAAACGGGCCAGCTGGTGCAAAATATCGCTGGCCGGCGTAATGGGATAACTCCCGTAAAACAATGTTTTCTTGGCCAGACGCGCGGCCGTGATAAAACCAATAGCGGCAGCTTCGTTGCCCATAATTTTGCGGTAAGTGCCCGGTTCCAGGTCGGATTGTTTGACGTAATATTGCGAAGGGAAAACCTCGGCAATGTCCGCAAAGTTGTAACCTGCTTTGAGCGCCGTGATGTTCGCATTGACCATCTCCGGACGTTTGGCAAATTTTTTCTGAATCCAATCCACGGTATGTTCAAGGCTGCGCGAATAAAGCCAGAACATCAGCCCGAGCGCAAAAAAGTTTTTGCAGCGCTCGACTTCGGTCATTTTGATCGGGAGATCTTTGAGCGCATTTTTAGTCAGTTCGGAAAGCGGAATCTTAATTAACGAAAAATCTTTGAGCGTTTCATCCAGCAGCGGATTGGATTTCCAGTTGGCTTTGCGCAGGTTGATTTCATTAAAGACGGATTCGTTGACAATGATAAGCCCGCCCTTTTTGACAAAGGGAATGTTGACTTTAAGCGCGGCGGGGTTCATGGACACCAGCACGTCGGCTACATCGCCGGGCGTAAAGATCACGGAATCAGAAAATTGAATTTGAAAACTGCTGACACCGGGCAGTGTACCGACCGGGGCGCGGATTTCAGCGGGATAATCCGGCAGGGTTGAAAAATCATTGCCCATGATGGCCGTGGTATCGGTGAACTGGTCGCCCGCGAGCTGCATGCCGTCGCCCGAATCGCCGGCAAAACGCACGGTGATCGCGCTGATTTCTTTGCGTTCCTTCGGATGGGCCTGCGCTTGCGGCGGATTTTTCTCTTGAATATCGGTCATAAAAACTCAGCCCCCTTCCGGCTGAGTCATCACCTGGTTGGGGTCGGGCGGCAGGTTGAAGACCTCGGTCGGATAAAACTCCGCAAGAAACCGGATCAAGGTTCTTACGGAAAGCACGCCTGAGAGATTGCCATTCGCATCGACAAGCGGCACATGATAAAAACGGTTGTCCCCCATGAGTTCAATGGCTTTGCCCACGGGATCATTCGGACTTAAGACAGAGGGATTTTTGGTCATAAAATCGCGGATCGGCGCATTCCAACTGACGTCTTTGCCCAGAATTTTCCGGACGACATCGGTCTCAGTAAACATACCCACGCATTGATTGTGTTCCGCCACAACGATATAGCCGGATTTATTTTCCTGCATGACGTTAATGGCCTGCTTGATGGAAACATCCGGATGCGTGGTCACGCATTTGGGATTGATGACCTGGTAGATTTTCTTTTCTTTAAGAAGGGTTTCAACGCTCGGTTTTGTCATAAAATCTTTATTTTATTGCCATCGCATCAGAGACCACGTTAATCCCTGTATGCGAATGGCATAGACGTGAATTATACTCCCGGCAGGCCTAAAAGACAATGGCCGGTTTACGGAAATCCTTAAGGGGTAAGCACTTAAAGAGCCGCTCTTCTCGTCCGGGTTAAAATTGATCCGGGTTCAATTTTAACCCGGATGGATTTAAAATTTCTTTCCAAGTGCCGGGCGGCAGATTGCCAAGTTGATAAGGGCCGAAATGCGTGCGTAAAAGCCGCGTGACGGGCTTGCCTAACGTTTCAAATAGGCGCCGGACTTCGCGGTTTTTTCCCTCCGTCAGCCGGATCTCGGCATGCGATACTTCACGACCGGCTTTTAAAATTTTTAGGCGTGCTCCGCGCGCGATCTCTCCCCGGCCGATCTCGATGCCGCGGCTGATTTGTTTTTGATCTTCCGGCGTGAGCAGGCCCTGCACCCAAATTTCATAAATTCGCGGCACTTGAAAACGCGGTTCAGTGAGCTGATGGCCGAACGCCGTGTCGTTCGTCAGAATCAACAACCCTTCCGAATCCTGATCCAAACGGCCTACGGGAAAAACCCAGCTGCCGATTTCACCCAAATAATCGTAGACGGTCTTGCGGCCTTTTTCATCCTGGCGGGTAGTCACGCAGCCGGCGGGTTTATGGAAAAGAAAATAGCGTTTGGGCTGGACCCTCGCGGCGGTTCCATCCAATTTGATTTTGTCCTGCGGCCGCACAACATAACCGGGATCGGTCACACAACGGCCGTTGACCGTGACGCGTCCAGCCTGCACATGCACCAGCGCCTGCGTACGCGAACACAGTCCGAGCTTCGAGAGCGTGCGTATCAGATTTTTTGATGATGGGCCTTTTCGCTGCATGGATTTAACCCCTGAAACATTCTAATTCAAAAATTTGCAGTGCATTCAAACATTTTTGGCCGTCAAAAAATTATTTCTTCATTTGTAGTGGCAATTCATGAATTGCCACTACAAATGAGAAAAAGGAAACAGGCTGCTTTTTACGATTTAAGGGCTTTTTGGACAAGGGCTGCAGCGGCGGGACTCATGGAAATTTGAAAGGCAGCGCGGTGGCCCTCTTCGGACATTTTTTTCCAGGTTTTTTGGACAATCAGAATCATTTTTTCTTCATCATGCTGTTTGGAAAAATCCGCGAAGTAATTTTCGAGAAATACCAGGCAGATCACGTCTTCTAAGAACTGCATGTCCGGATTGGTCTTGATATTCTGCTTGAGCAACAACGTGCGGACTTTTTGGATTGTCTCCTCGTCATAGCCGGTTTCGCGCAAAATCTCCACGGCTTTGTCGGCATGGTATACATAAAGAAACGTCCGCCATTTCAAATAGCCGGCGCGGTCCATCGGATATGAAGAACGCGGGACTTCCCAGCGCCGGAGATGCTGGGCGCGCGCCGCAAGCTTCAAAAAATCCGGGGCCTCGGGCCGCAGCTTATCCAGCCAAGCGCTCATGCGAATGCTGTAGAGAAGTTCTTTAGGGTAGTCTTTTCCATGAAAACTTTCGCGGTTCGGATCCTGCGCGTTAGCCTGGTCTATTTTTTGGATAGCCGCATTAAAGCGCGAAGACGTCATTGGAATTTTCTCCATAAAATCAGGAACTTGCCCACGGAATTTGTATGACTGTCCCTTTCTGAGTGTCTGTCACCAGGATCTCTGCACTATTAGGTATAGCCACAGAAAATATAATAAGCGATAAAGTAAGCAGTGCCGCGGAAAGAGTCTTATGCTTCATTCTCATTTTTTCCTAATCACCTTAAATACTCAGACGCAGCTAACGTCTCCCGCCGGACGGCGTCCGGTTACAGTTACTCCGCTCAATGTATTTGGTCAGATAGAGTGGTTCAGCCAGCAAAGGCCCGGTACCGAGCCGTGCGGATGGCGAAGTTTTTCAAGTGTCAGTGAACTTCTCGGTACTGTGCAGGTGCCGGACTCAACAAAAAGCGCTGGTTTAGCATCGTTTTTCTTGGGTGAAAGCGTAGTATAACGTCTACCCCCGACACCCGGCAATCTCCCTCTATCCGTCTAGCAATTGCTAGCGATTTTTAGTTTTTCGATTTTATACCTGCGAATCAGCCGTTTAATCTTGTTATTTAATTTTAAATTAATATAATTATTTATTATTATAATTTTTATAAATTTGACTTTATAACTTTAAGGTTATATAATTTTATGCGTAAACATGTTCTGTATTACATTGATCAAAAAGGCCGTAATCCAGTCTGGACGTTCATTCAAGGATTAGCGCCTTCTGAAAAACATAAATGCCTGGAGTACATCACCTATCTTGCGGATGTCGGTGAGCAAGTCAGGAGGCCCATCGGAGATTATTTGGGGAATAAGCTTTATGAACTGCGGCCTAAACAGTCACGTATCCTTTATTTTTTTACGCTGAAAGATTATGTCGTGCTAGTCCATGCATTTCGAAAGAAAACAGATGCTGTTCCGCAGCAAGAAATAAGCATAGCTTTAGCTAACATGAACGATTTTATCGGCAGGTGGGATAAAGGCCTGTTTTATACCGGTGAGGTTGAAAAATGAAACCCATGAGAATTCCTTCACACGCTGAGTTGATGAAGCCTTTGCTGAAAAATAAGCGTTTTCGGCAAAAAATAGAAGCCGGAGTCCAGCGTCTAAAAGTCATTAGTCAGATTATCGAATTGCGTGAGATGTTAGGAATAACTCAGGCGGAATTAGCCCGGCGCATAGGCGCGACACAGCCGTTTATTGCCAAGATTGAAAATGACGAAGCTTCCAATTTAAGCCTGGAAACACTCGTTAAGATCGTCGATGCCCTTAGCGGCGAAATTGAAATTCATATCCGCCCCTCAAAAAAAGCTGCCTGAAAAAATTCCGGTATTTTGGTGCTGGGCCGGTGCGGAGCACCGCGGGCTCTATTGTCATAGAACGGTGCCGGGGTGGTGCCAGGCACCACCCCGGCACCGTTAATGATGACAAGGTTGTGGTCCCATGGGATTTGGGCAACAAGTTGTTGCCCAAATGCAGGTTCAACCGACCAGACCTGGAACCATTGACACCTATATTTCAGAAAAACATCCGTTTATTTCTCGCACCAGCGGTGCGAGATTTTTTTTAATATACGACCACGATATTTCTCCAGCCGGAGGTTGGAGATTTGATGTCGTTAATAAATTTCGCATATTTCGAAGGGGAAATCGTATCGACCGCAGGGTACGGTCATGATCCTTAGGCAAGATTAGGCGTGTTTGAGCAGTTTAATAACGGCCATCCAGAGCACGACGGCCAGTATGCGCTTCAGCCAGAGGCCTGAAAAATGGCGGGCGCCGATCCGTGAACCCGCGATGCCTCCGAAAAAAGCCGCTGCGAGCAGCAGCACAAGATGCGGCGGCATTTGAAAACCTCCGCGCATAGACCGTCCCCAAAGCCCGGAAGAAGAATTGACCCAAATAAAAAAAGCGGACGTCGCGGCCACGGTCTTCGGATCGGCCCAGCGGAAAAGGATCAAAAGCGGGCTTAAAAAAATTCCGCCGCCCACACCGACCATCCCCGAAAGAAAACCAAGCGCAGCGCCTGTGGGAAGAGAAACCGTTAAAGGCGGCGGGAATGACTCAGCGCCAACAGCGCTGCGTACATGACTGTCTTTGTCTCCGCACAAAGAAAGGCTGTAAGAACCGCTATTTTTTTTCTCGACATCCAACATCAGGCGAAAGCCCGCAAAGATAAGGGCGCCGGCCAGAAGCTTGTCATAAAAAGCCGGCGGAATTTTAATCAGGCCGCCCAGAAAGGCCGCGGGAACTGAAGTGAGCACAAACGGCCAAGTGAGTTTCCAGGAAAAATAGCCCTCCTTATAGAAAGAATAAAACGCAAGGCCCGCCACCAGAAGATTCAGGCACAAGGCGCTGGAAGCCATTGGGTCGCGCGGAACGGCAAAAAAAGAAAGTACCGCGAGATAACCCGAGGCACCGCCATGCCCGACTGACGAATAAATAAATGCAACTAGGCATGTGAGTGCGGCAAGGAGGATAAAGTCTGGCAATCGGTCACTTCATTTCGGATGAGTTCAACAGCATGCTGAAGAACAGGACGAATCGTTTCAAAAGCTTCACGCACCCCCTTGGGACTGCCGGGTAAATTGATGATCAGCGTTTGTCCGCGGACTCCCGCAACAGCGCGCGAGAGCATGGCCATGGGCGTTTTCTTAAGACTTGCTTCGCGAATGGCCTGGATGATTCCGGGCACTTCTTTTTCAATCACATCGCGGGTCGCATCCGGCGTTTGGTCGCGGGGTGCCAGGCCGGTGCCGCCCGTAGTCAGAATCAGGTCACAGTGTAAACGATCAGTCCAATCTTTTAAAGCCGCCGCTAAAAGCGTACGGTCATCGGGAACGATTTGGTAAACGGCCACGTCGCAAGACAATTCAAGCAGTAAATCTCGCAGAATTGTGCCGCTTTGATCTTCGCGCTCGCCGCGGAAAGAACGGTCACTGGCCGTAAGAACGCCGGCTTTAAAGCGCATAGTCACTTTTGCCCCCTGTTTTTTGAATCAGCTTCACATCCGTAATGGTCATCCCGGGATCATACGATTTGGCCATGTCATAGAGAGTCAGCGCCGTGATCAAAACCCCGTTCAACGCTTCAATTTCAACTCCGGTTTTAGAAACTGTTTTGACCTGCACCTGTATTTCTACCCCATCCCGCGCCGGTAAGTCTGAAAAATCAATTTGGATTTGGTCGAGCGGCAGCGGATGGCAGAGAGGAACGAGCTCGGGTGTTTTTTTGACCGCCAAAATGCCGGCGGTTTTGGCCACGGTAAAAGCGTCGCCTTTTTTGATTTTTCCGCTGCGCAGCAGTTTCAAAGTCGCAGGCTTCATTTTTACAACGCCGGCGGCTTTGGCATAACGCGCCGTTATTTTTTTGGCGCCCACGTCCACCATGCGCGCTTGGCCGCCGCGATCAAGATGCGATAAAAAAGATTTTTTCATGGGGCCTTCCCCTGCAAATCCAGCGTGTTCCAGTAATCTTCGCATTGATTTAAATTTTTAAAGACTCGTTCTTTTTCAGAGGCCGCAGGGATTGCGCGCCAGTCAACGATCTGAAAAAGCCGCTTCATGGATCGCGTGTTCTGATCCATCAAAAGCTGCATCCAGCGCAGGCATTCTTTGGCATAAATTCCGGGAAAAGGCTGCACGTTTCCATCGCTGGTTTCAAAACAAAAAACGTCGGATTGATTTTCCGTCGCAGCGTGTTTGAGTTCTAAAATACAGGCTCCGTCGACAAACGGCATATCGACGGTAAAAACCATATTTAGCGGATATGCCGAGTGACAAAGGCCGGTGTAAAGCCCGGCCAGCGGACCGGCTTTAGGAACCACGTCTTCAAAAACTTTGGCGCCTGAGAGGTCAAGACGCTTTGTTTTTTTGGCCTGGTCGACAACGACATAAATCTCTTCAAAAAAAGGCCGGCCCCTCTGAACGATCTCTTCCAATAACGTTTTACCGGCATACGGCAACAAGGCTTTATCGAAACCCATGCGGCGGCTTTCACCGCCGGCGAGAATAATCGCGCCCATGCCGCTCATTTCCCCCTCCTTGATCCTCCCCCGAAAAGCGCGGGGGAGGAAACCAGAATTGATTTTCTTTTTTTCTCTTCCTCAACAACACGGCGATGAAATAAAGAATGAGCAGCATTTTTCTCCCCCCGTGCTCTTCGGGGGGAGTTAGAGGGGGGAAACTGCTCCACGAAACCCGCCAACGCTTGCGGGTTTTTCCCCATGGAATGGGGAATCTTAATCGTAGGCATGTCCGCTAAATAATATTCTTCAAAAAAGATGAAATCATAGCCCTGAAAAGCTTCCAAAAGTTCGGCCGCCGAATATTCTTCGCTGCGGTTTTCAAAAACAGCGCAGCGTTTGCGGCCCGAGAGAATGACTTTCTCCGCACCCTGCATCCGGTAGTTGTACGTATCTTTGCCGGGCTGATCGATTTCCAGGTCATCGCGCTGTAAATGGCGCACCACGCCCACGCGGTGGCCGCGTTTTTTCAATTCAGCCACGAGCGCCAGCAGAGATTCGGACCGGCCGGCGCCTTTACGGCCTACAACTGCAAACGTTTTCATAGCATCATCTCCTGGATTTTTTTGAGGCGTCATCCTTAATGCTTTTGAACTGCCTTTTGTAGTGGCAATTCATGAATTGCCACTACGGAATGCGACAGACTTCTTGGCAAAGGCTCACCGAACAATTTCACAGTCACTTCCCGGTTTTTAGGCAAGAATTCATTCGGTGGAACTTCCAAAATTGCATTGGCTTGCGCCAGCGAACGAATCATGTGTGACCCCTGCCCGGCGAGAGGCGCCGCAGTCCCCTGCTCAACCACGCAGCGGACAAAATGCCGGCGCGGGCCATTTTTAAAATCCGCAGCCATTTTTGCTTTTTCAAAAACCGCGTGCGCTGCTTTTCCTTGAAGCTTTTGAAGGCAGGGTTTGACATACTCGGAAAAAGTCACAAAAACGGAAACTGGATTGCCCGGCAGGCCAAAGACCAGCGTTTTCCCTTTGCGGCCGAAAAAAAGTGGTTTGCCGGGCTTGATGTTGACCTTCCAAAAAATTTCGCGCACCCCGGCTTCGCGCAAAAGCTCTTTGACCAGGTCGTATTTCCCCACGGAAACGCCTCCGGCAATTAAAAACACATCGGCTTTGAGACCTTGACGGATTTTTCTTTGGAGTGCGGCGCGAGAATCGCGGCCGGATGGCAGCGCAGAGACGGCGCATGCGTTTTCCTCAAGAAGTGCCCGCAAGAGCGGCGTATTGGAATCAAAAATCTGACCGGATTTTATTTTTTCTCCGGGTTTTTTGAGTTCATTGCCTGTGGCCAGGACTGTCACTTGCGGTTTGCGAATGACCGGAACTTTCGCATAGCCGGCCGCGGCCAAAAGCCCAATCTGGGCCGCCCCTAACACTGTTCCCTTGTTTAAAAGGAGTTCCCCTTTTTGGATGTCCTCGCCCTTGAACCGGATATTTTCAAGCGGAACGGGCGCGCCGGAAAATTGGACACGGCCATTTTCACGAGCACACTTTTCCTGCATGACCACCGCTTCCGTTCCGGCAGGGACCGGTGCACCGGTAAAAATCTGGGCGGCCGTTCCGGGAATTAATTTGGGCGGATTTTTTGCACCCGCCGCAATTTCTCCGGCGACCTTGAGCGTAAAATTATTTGTCATCATGCTTGCCCGCCGACGCTTTAGTGGCGGAAGCGAAGCGAAGGATCTCGTTCTGAGATTCTTCGCCCCTCCAATCTTGCCGGGCTCAGAATGACAAACCGGGAAACGCAGCGCATAACCATCCACCGCCGAATTATCGAAAGAAGGCAATGGGAAGGAGGCGCGGAGGTCTTTGCTCAAGACCTGCCCCAACGCCATTTCTAAGGGGACTTGAGAGATGGGGAGTGTTTTTGAGAATTTAAAAATTTTTTCAAGCGCCTCTTGATGTTCCAGCATATTTCTCACGTCCCTATGTCATGCCCTGAGATTGCTTCGTCCGCCATAACAGCTTCCGTGGACTCGCAATGACGCGTACCGTCAAGTAGTGGCCGGTCGCGACCGGCCGCTACGGTTTTGTGCTCGCACTGGCCCCAGCGGTAAGACCCGTCTTCAAAATATTCTTTTTTCCACACAGGCACATCGGTCTTAATCTGGTCGATTAAAAAGCGCGAGGCTTTGTAAGCTTCATCGCGGTGTTTGCTGATGACTTCAATCGCAACAGCGATTTCACCCGCCTCAACGCGTCCAAGCCGGTGCAAAACCTGAATGCGCAAAAGAGGCCAAATGCGCATGGCTTTTGAAATAAGTTCATCGATCATCCGTTCGGCCAGCGGCTCGTAGGCCTCATAGACTAAATGCGTGACCTGTCGCTGCAGCGCTTGATTGCGGACTATTCCAAAAAAAAGAACGGTGCCTCCTGCCGTACCCGCAGCTTCACCCGTGGTTATAAACGTCCGGGCGTCGATCGTTTCATAGGTCAGACAATTTGATGTCGGCACCTTTAAAATTATCCTCCGCTCACGGGCGGCAGCAGGGCGAGTTCGTCTCCGTCTTCCAGCATGGCGTTTTCCGGAACTAAGAGACCATTTCGCGCAACCGCGCATTGATCTAAAATCGAGCCGGCTCCGGGGTATTGCCTTCCGAGAGTGTCCGAGGCCTCGCGGCACGAGAGCGGGCCCGCGAGTTCCAAAACCAGTTCCGGCGCCTGAATGAAATCCTTAAGCTGCGCAAAAAAAAGCAGTTTCACTTTCACCCGCTTCAGCCTCCCACATGCGACATTTGGAAATCTTTGTGCGGAACATCTTTTTCATTTAAAAAATGCTGCTCCGGGCGCGTAAAAACTACTCCGGCGATGCGCTGCTGGATTTCTTCTTTAGGAACACCGGCGCGCACAAGCGTTTTCAAATCTAAATCTTCTTTGCCGTGCAGGCAGGTTTTAAGGAATCCGTTGGCTTTAAGGCGCAGGCGGTTGCAGCGCGTGCAAAAAAAGCAGGACAGCGGACTGATGAGTCCCACCCGCGCGTTTGTGCCTGCAATCAAAAAAACTTTAGCCGGCGAGGAAAAGTACGTGTCAAACGGGACTAAGCGGAATTCTTTTTCGATGATGGCCCGGGCTTCTTCTACGCTCAAAAAAGTTTTCAGCGGGTCCAGCGGCACATTCTGATGCGTCTGCATCAATTCAATGAAACGGACTTCGATCGAGCGTTCGACCGCAAACCGCACCAAATCCAGAATTTCATCTTCGTTGACGCCTTTCATCAAAACCGTATTCATTTTGACGGGCCGCAGTCCAACGCGCAGGGCTTCTTCAATGCCCTCAAGCACGTCATGCAGACGGTCCATTTTGGCAATTTCTTTGAAACGGTCACGGCGCAGCGTATCGAGGCTGACATTGATCCGGTCCAGGCCCGCGTCACGCAGCTGGCGCGCCTGGTCTTTCAGTAAGACGCCGTTGGTCGACAAGGCCAGTTCTTCGATGCCCGGAATTTTTTTAAGCCGCGTGATCAGGCCGGCCATGCCGGGCCGTACCAGCGGTTCGCCTCCGGTCAGCCGGACCTTGCGGATACCCATTTCCGCAAAATAACCCGTCAGCGTGACAATTTCATCATAAGTCAAAAGTTCGGCCCAGGGGTCAAAACCCGCGCCCGAAGCCGGCATGCAGTAAACGCAGCGTAAATTGCAGCGGTCGACCACGGAAATGCGCAGATACTCTAAAGTCCTTCCGAACTGATCTTTCACCGGGGCATTCCTCCGATCCAATGAATGAGGACCATGTAATTCGCGCCGTGAAACGCATGGGCGCTGGAGAGCACCACGACGGCATCGCCCTTTTTCAACAATTTGGATTGGCTCAAAACACGTTCGCCCCGTTCCAGCATTTCATCGGTGCTATGGCAATTTTCAATTTGGAGCGGAATAACGCCGCGGCACAGCATCAAGCGCCGGCTTACGGCCGCGGAAGGTGTAAACGCCAAAATCGGCAAATGACGCTCGAACTTCGAAACCATTCTGGCCGTCTTGCCGCTGAGCGTGAAGGCCACGATGGCCTTCGCGTCAATGTGAGCGGCCGCATTTTGCGCGGCATACGAAATTGCGCACAGCGGATGGTCCTTGCGGCTCGAGATAGGGCGGACCGTCCGGGCCTGGCCGCGCATGTGCTCTTCAGCCTCACAAATGATTTCGCTCATCATGCGCACGGTTTCAAGCGGATACTTTCCGATCGAAGTTTCACCCGAGAGCATGACGGCATCCGTCCCGTCAAAGACGGCATTGGCCACATCGGAGGCTTCCGCTCGCGTGGGCCGCGAATGCTCCATCATCGACTCGAGCATTTGAGTGGCCGTAATCACGGGAAGGCTGCTTTGATTGGCTTTTTCGATAAGCTGCTTTTGAATAACGGGAACTTTTTCCACGCCCAACTCGATACCTAAATCTCCGCGCGCCACCATGATTCCATGGCTGACGGCGATGATCGCGTCAATCTGCTCCACCGCCATCGGCTTTTCAATCTTGGCAATGATGGGAATCGATTTTTCGCAGCGGTCGAGCATTTTTTGAACTGAAAGAATGTCGCCCGGGGTCCGGACAAACGAAAGTGCAATAAAATCGACCTCCAGCGCGGCAGCCATGCGCACAATTTCAATGTCTTTATCCGACAAAGCCGGCAGGGTCGTCGGTGCATGGGGAAGGTTGATGCCTTTGTTCTCGCCTAAAATACCCGTGGAGGCCACACGGCATTTAATTTCTTTTTTCTCCACGCTTAGCACTTCAAGATCGATCAGCCCGTTATCGATCAAAATGGGATCGCCTTTTTTAACCATTGCCGGAAATTGCAGGCAGGGCGTGCTGATTTGATAAACGCCGTTGTCCTCTCCGGTTTTACCCGGCACGATCGCGACCAACTGGCCTTTGCGGAGCATCACCGGCTTTTTATCTTTAAGAGACCCGGTGCGGATGCGCGGGCCTTGAAGATCAACCAAAATAGGGATTTCTTTTTTAATTTCAGCGCCGGCGCTGCGGATTAAACGGATCCATTCCTGCAGCCCTTCCACGGACGTATGCGAAGTATTAATCCGCAAAATGTCCGCGCCTTGGCGGATCAATTCTTTGAGAATGCGCGGTTGTTCGCAAGCGGGTCCCACCGTGGCCACGATTTTTGTGCGCCGCGCCGGCCATGGCCTCTTTGCGGATTTTTGTTTTTGGGGATTAGAAATAAGCAAATTCGCCATGGAACTCACTCCCGGTTAGCGGCCGCTTCCGGCTGCAGAATAAGGTTTGGATGTAAAGAAGCCGCCGTTGAAAAATCAGGCTGAAATTCAGGCTGCCGCTGGGAAAAACTCCAGCCTTTTTGCACGATTTGCAAAGTCACCAGGGCCGCGAAGCTAAAAAACGCAAAGGCCAAAAAGCCAAAACCGTAGGAACCAGCCGTTTGTTTAAAAAAACCAAGAATTGTCGGCAGAAAAAAACCGCCAAGGCCGCCGGCCGCGCCGACAACACCCGTCATCACGCCAATTTCATTTTTGAACCGCAAAGGCACCAGTTGAAACACGGCCCCGTTGCCCATGCCAAGGCCAGCCATGGCCAAAAAAATAAACGTCACGGCAAGGATAAAGGAAGGCAGAGTGGCAACTCCCGAAACGAATAAAGCCACGGCCCCAAAAAGAAGGCTGAGCATTTTGACGCCCCCGAACCGGTCGGCCAAATAGCCTCCTACCGGCCGGAAGAAACTGCCGGCGCAGACACACAGGGCCGTAATGTTTCCGGCCATGACTTTGGAAAGGCCGTATTGGTCATGAAAGAAAATCCCCAGGAAACTGGCTAGTCCCACGAAGCCGCCAAAAGTGATGCCGTAGAAAAAACAAAACCAAAAGGTGTCTGCTTCTTTAAAAACAGAAAAGTAATCCGAAAATTTTTTGGGTTTGGGCTGCGCCGGGCTTTCCTTAGCCAAAAAATAAAAAGCGGCGAGCGTCAGCAGAACCGGTACAAGAGCGATTCCAAAAACATTGCGCCAGCCCATGATCTCAGCCAGGCTCGGAGCAAAAAGCGCCGCCAGAACCGTGCCGCTGTTGCCCGCCCCGGCAATGCCCAGCGCCATGCCTTGGTATTGCGCCGGATACCAGCGGCTGGCCAGCGGCAGGGCCACTGCAAAACTTCCGCCGGCAATCCCGAGGAGCAGCCCAAAAGCAAACACCGCATTTAAATCACTGCCGAAAAGCCAGACGCCCAAAAGCGGGATAAGCACAATCACCTGTCCCAAAAGGCCTGTCTTTTTAGGCCCGATGTGGTCCACGAGAAGGCCCAAGGGAATACGCACTAAAGCCCCGCCTAAAATAGGCACAGCCGCAAGAAAACCTTTTTGAGCGGCCGTCAGTCCGAAGTCATCGGAAATAAAAACGCCCAGGACGCCCATCAGGACCCAGATCATGAAACTCGTGTCAAAATAAAGAAATGCCGCAAAGAGCGTCGGCGGATGTCCGCTTTTAAGAAAATCTTTCACTTTCATGTTTTAATTCCTTTTGAGCCTCGGCTCTGAGATCCTTCGCCGTCTTGAGAGTACTCAAGCGACTCAGGATGACAAAAACACATCTCGAACTCAGCATGACGAGCCGTTAAAGTTTCGAATCCGCTTTGCGGATTTGGACGGCAGCCTGCTTGTAGTTCGGTTCGCGCGAATAGGGATCGCAGCTATTGACGGTCAAATTGTTGGCATTGGCTTCCGCAAAATGAAACGGAATGAACACTTGCCCGGGCGCCACGGTTTCCGTCACACGCACGACGATGCGGTCGATCGCGCCTCGGCGGGAGTCCACGCGAACGTAATCGCCGTGTTTAATTTTGAGTTTCAGCGCATCGCGCGTATTCATCTCAACCCAGGCTTCCGGCGACAGACGGTTCAATAGCGGGATCTGCCCGGTCTTGGTGCGCGTATGCCAATGCTCGACGGTCCTGCCGGTGTTGAGCCAAAAGGGATACTCGGTATTCGGGACTTCCGGCGGCGCTTCATTTTCGACCACCCAAAGTTTGGCGCGGCCGTCCGCGGTTTGAAAAACGCCGTCTTGATACAGCGGATAAGTTTGCGCGGCATCCCGCGGCTGATCCAGCGAGTAGGGCCATTGAATCCCGCCAATTTGCTCGAGTAATTCATACGTCATACCTGAATAATCACAAAGCCGGCTGCGCGAGACTTTTTTCCATTCTTCGAAAGCATCTTCCGGCTTGGTCCAGCCGGGAAAAAGTTTTCCGGACACGCCCAGCGCTTCGGCGATGGCAAGAAAAATATCAAAATCCGATTTGGCCTGCCCCGGAGGCTCGACCGCTTTATTCACTTTGCTCACACGGCGCTCGGAATTCGTATACGTGCCTTCTTTCTCACCCCACACGGCCGCCGGCAAAACCAGATGCGCGATCTCTGAAGTGGGAATGGGGTGATAGCCGTCCTGAACCACGAGAAAATCCAGCCGGCTCAAAACTTCTTTGAGATAATTTTGGTTGGGAAACGACACCAGCGGGTTGGTGGCAATGATCCACAGCCCTTTAATTTTTCCGCTCAGCACGGCCTCGATAATATCGGGATAGGCCAGGCCGCGGGCCTTGGGAATGATTTCTTCATCCACATTCCACAATTGGGCCAGTTCGGCCCGGTGGCCCGCCTCTTCAAATTTGCGGTAGCCGGGCAGGCTTGACGCAAATCCCGATTCGCGCGTGCCCATGGCATTGCATTGGCCGGTGATGGAAAACGGCGCCGCGCCGATCCGGCCGATATTGCCGGTGATCAAAGCCAGGTTGCAGATCGTGTTCACGGTTTCCGTGCCCTGCGTGCTGTGATTGACGCCCATGGTCCAGCCGATAAAAGGCGCTTTGGCTTCCGCATAAAGCTGCGCCGTTTTTTGGATTTGCTGGACCGGCAGGCCTGTGACGCCGCTGACGTAATCGAGCGTATATTTCTCAAGATGCGCGCGCAATTCCGCAAAACCCTGCGTATGTTTCTGAATATAATCCTGGTTCGCCTTGCCGGCCTTGATGATCCAATGCATGATGCCGTTGAGCAGCGCAATATCGCTGCGCGGTTTCACGGGCAGAAAAAGATCGGCCATCATGGCGGTTTTCGTCACGCGCGGGTCCGCAACGATGACGGTTTTTTTCAGGTTTTTTTCAAGACGGTAGCACAAGATGGGATGATTGTCCGCAATATTGGCGCCGATCAGAAAAACCAAGTCCGCTTTTTCCAGGTCTTCGTAATTCCCCGGCGGCCCGTCGCTGCCAAACGAGCGTTTGTACCCCGCCACGGCGCTCGACATGCAAAGCGTCGTATTGCCGTCATAATTTTTTGTGCCGAACCCAAGCTGGACCAATTTTCCAAGGGTGTAAAACTCTTCGGTCACAAGCTGGCCCGTACTGATGACCCCCAAAGCCTCCGGTCCGTATTGATTTTGAATGGCGCGGAATTTCGCCACAAGCGTTTGGATGGCCGCATCCCACGTCACTCTTTGAAAACGGCCCTTGGTGTCTTTCAAGAGCGGCCATTGCGCGCGGTTCGGCGCGGTAATGGCATAATGTTCAGCCAATCCTTTGGGGCAAAGCATGCCTTCATTCACGGGATGATCTGCATGGCCGCGCACGCTGACCGGCTTGCCGGCCTTTACTCCGATCAGCATCCCGCACCCGACCGAACAGTAGCCGCAAGTCGTAGCGACCCAGCGGTCCGGAATTTTCGCCTTGGACAAATAGCCGAACTGCTCATCCAGACCGTAGGCATATTTGTCCTTTTGAATGTCCAGGCCGAGGCGTTTCTTGATGGGTTTTAAAAAATTTTTCAATGGCTGCCGCCTTGGGCCGCAAAAAACGAGCCCGGCATATTTTTAGGAACCACGGTGACGAAAAACAAATACCGGCCTAAAAATTCACCGGCCAGCGAAAAAAGAAAACACACGGAACCCAGGCCCAAAAAGATTCCCCCCTGCAAAGCATCCGGCTGCAATGCCGCAAACAGGGCAAAGGGACAGATAAAAGAACCGAGAACAAGGGCCGCCAGCCGCAGGACAAAAAGATTTTTGAAACGGTGCAGCAAGAGAAAACTCGAGGCATGCAGTTCATTGAACTCTTCCCAGGGCATGGAAAAGAGTCTCGATAGAAGCACGGCCATCTGAAAAAAACCAGCAATCGCCGAAACCGCAAGAAAAACAAACACCGGGCCTTTGATCGCGGCACTGAGCGGCTCATGGATTTGAAGAACCCCATACAGGCTGTAAACTACGAGGGCAAACAAAGGCCCCAAAATAAAGCCCGTCAAAAAAAAGCGCAGCGGCGTGCGGATCGTGTTCCAAGCCGGCCGTGCCGGTACCATGTAGATTTTTGCGCTCGCATACACGCCCGCCAACCCCGTGAGCACCACGGCCGCTCCTAGCAGCGTCATGGCGTTGTCCGGAATATTCCATCCTAAAAAATGCCGGGCCAGTTCCAGCCCGGCATAAGCGGCGCCGGCCTTGGAAAAAAGCGCAAAGAAGAGCACTTCGCGCGAAAGCCAGGAACGCTTCCACATCCGCAGGGCTTTGTAGGCATGCAATGGACGGCCCAGGTGGAAAACTGCCGTGACAAGCGCCAGGCCCGTCATCGCAAGCATACCGGCCGCGCCATAAGGAAGAAAACCCTGCAGCGGTTTCAAAAAATTAACCCAGCGGGCAAAAAACTCCAGCAGCCAGAGCGTCATGAAGCCGCCGGCGGCCAGCTGGGTCAAAACCGTCATCAAGATGAGCGAAGTGTGCGGCTTTTCGGGTTCAATCCGGTGCCGGTTGGCACGCAGCAAATCGTCGGGCACATTTTCAGGCAATGTGATCCGCGTGGTGGAAAGCGTCATGCCGGAATCGGGCACATAAGGAGCGTTCGCTTGCGCATGGTTTTCGCGCCACTCGGCCACATTGACTTTTTCAATTTTGATCGCGCCTTCCGGGCAGGCGGCCACACAGGCCGGCAGCTGCCCTTCTTTAAGACGGCTGTGACACATATCGCATTTGGTCACGATGTTGCGTTCCGTATTGTATTGCGGAACACCGTAGGGACAGTTCCAGGTGCAGTAGCCGCAGCCGATGCATTCATCGGCCTGGTGTTGAACAATCCCGTTTTCAAGTTTGATGTAAGCGTCTGTCGGACAACCCTCCAGGCAGGACGGATCCAAACAATGATTACAGGCCATCGAAAGATGGTAGCGTTTAGTGTCAGGATAAATACCGCCTTCGATTTCGCCGACCCGCCGCCAATTCACCTCGGCAGGATTGTTGTTCTGTTCGTTGCAGGCAACAACGCAGCATTGGCAGCCGATGCACAAGGACATGTCAAAATGGAAACGGTATTGTTCGCCTTGTTCGAGGGGGGCTGTAGGAATGAGAACGTCAGCGGCCGGCGCTATGGCCTTCTCCGGGCGGGGGTTGTAATAGCCTTCTTTGCTGATCCGATTTTTGAGCGGAAGGCCGCTCGAGTCGAGCAAATCGATCAGATTAAATTCGTCCATGGTCTGATCTCATCCTTCCACCGGATTGGAAGTTTGAGACTCTTGGGCTTGCGCCGAAAGATCACAGGCTTGGTAGGCCGCGGATTCAAAAGCAAGATAGATCTCACTGCCCGACACTTTGACCGGAAATGTTTTGACCTGTCCGGTTCCGCCGCTCAAGGCGCAGCCGTTTTGCAAATTGATTTTCCAGTTATGCAGCGGGCAAAAAACATTTTTTCCGGCCACAATTCCGTCGGCCAGAGGCCCGCTCTTATGCGGGCATTGGTTCTCCACGGCCAAATACTCCGTGCCTAAATTAAAAAGCGCGGCAATATGCGGACCGTATTCCACGCGCCGGCCTTCCCTTTCAGGAATATCGCGGGTAGAAGCAACCCGGAACCATTTCATGGACGCGTCAGCGCTCATGACAGGCCTCCGATCAAAGCTTCCGCGTCTTTGGGCAGCACAAAATCTTTGAACTGCATGGGATGAACGGGCTTGGAGGCTTCCTTCCACGGATCGACCGCTTTAGCCCTGGCTTTGTTCAAGCGCTCGAGCAGGCCTTTTTTGGTTTCTTCGGAAGCAAGAATGGTTTCGCGGCGGATTTTTTCAAGTCCCGCGCGTTCGACAAAATCATAAGTGCGTTCCAGATACTCCCCGTTTTCCCGGTAATACTGAAAAAAGAGCAGTGCCGCTTCCAAAGCTTCTTCGGTGGTCTTGACCGTGGTTAAAATATCTGCGGCGCGGACGACTTTACCGGCAGCGCCGCCGATCACGACTTGCCAGCCGCCTTCGATGCCGACAAGACCGATGTCTTTAACCGTGGCCTCTGCGCAGTTGCGCGGACAGCCGACAACGCCCATCTTGACTTTGCCCGGGGTGTAAAGACCTTCCAAAAGCGTTTCGAGCTGGATGCCCGTCGCAATCGAGTTTTGCGTGCCGTAACGGCAAAAGTCCGTACCCACGCAGGATTTGACCATGCGCACGGCTTTGGCATAAGCATGGCCGGATTTCATATCCAGGTCGGCCCAAACTTTGGGCAGGTCTTCTTTTTTGATGCCCAGAAGGTCAATGCGCTGGCTGCCCGTGACCTTGACCATGGGCACGTTGTATTTTTCCGCCACATCCGCAATTTTGCGGAGCTGCTGCGGGCTGGTCACACCGCCGTGCATGCGCGGAATCACAGAAAAAGTGCCGTCGCGTTGAATGTTGGCGTGCACGCGGTCATTGATAAACCGCGCCGAGCGGTCTTCTTTGTGATCGCCGCAATGCACTTCGTCGACAATAAAACTCAACGCCGGTTTGCAATACGAACAGCCTGCGCCGTTGCCGTAAATGTCCAAAACATCCTGCACGGATTTTAATTTCTGGGTTTGAATCATGGTGCGGAGTTTTTCTTTAGGAAAAGGCACGCAGGCGCACAGGGTGTCTTTTTTTTCTTCCTGGAATTCAGAACCCAATGCCGCGACTAAAATATCCTGAACAAGCCCGGCGCAAGTGCCGCAGCCCGAAGATGCTTTGGTGCAGGCTTTGACTTGCGAAACGGTTTTGCAGCTTTGCTCTTTGATGGCGGAAAGAATTTGCCCCTTGCTGACGCCGATGCAGCCGCAGATGGTGTCCGTGTCCGGACGGGACATAACATCGGAAGGCGAGCCGGCCACAGCCGGCGGTTTTTGAAAAAGCAAATGCTGCCGGTTGTCCGTAACTTTCTCCTGCTTGCGGATCATTTCCAGCAAACGATTGGCATCCGAGGTATCCCCGATCAAAATCGTGCCCACGACCCAGTTAGCATACACCACGACTTTTTTGTAAACGCCAAAAGCATGGTCTTGATACGAGACCACTTCTTTGTCGGAGTCGAGCGCCTTAAAATCGCCGGCTGAAAAAAGTTCAATGCCCATGACTTTGAGTTTGGTCGCCAAGACCGAACCTTCGTACACGGGCCCTTTATCTCCCGTGATGGTGGCAGCCAACACTTTGCCTTGGTCATAGAGCGGCGCAACCAACCCGTAAATTTTTTCGCGATGCTCAACGCATTCGCCCACCGCAAAAATGGAAGGGTCGCTGGTTTCCATGTGATCGTTGACCACAATGCCGCGGTTAATTTTCAAACCCGCTTTTTTACCGAGTTCGACATTGGGACGGATGCCGCAGGCCACCACGACCATGTCCGCTTTCACGGCATTGCCGTCTTTGAAGCTGACGCCTTCGACCTTGGAATCGCCCATGATTTCGGCGGTGTTCGCATTCAAAAGCACGGTGATGCCGAGTTTCTCGATTTCACGTTTCAAAAACTGGCCGCCGACTTCATCAAGCTGCATGTCCATCAAACGGTCCATGATGTGCACCACCGTCGTATGCACGCCCCGGCTGGAGGTGCCGCGCGCGGCCTCCAGTCCCAAAAGCCCGCCGCCGATCACCACCGCATGCTTGGCGGTTTCACAGCGTTTGATAATCTCTTCGGTGTCGGCCATATTGCGATAGGTAACCACACCATCTTTTTGGATACCGGCAATCGGCGGAATAAAGGGGTTACTGCCCGTGGCTAAGAGCAGCAGGTCGTAGGAAATCTGACGGTTATCGGCGGTAAAAACAATTTTGTTTTTGGCATCCACGTCAACGGCTTTGACGCCTAAAAGAAGTTCAATGCCATGTTCGTCATACCATGCTTTGGTATTGATATAAATTTCATCGACGGTCTTTTCGCCCGCGAGCACGCAGGAAAGCAAGATGCGGTTGTAGTTGTAATAGGTTTCTTCGCTTAAGACCGTAATTTTAAAATTCGGCTTTCGTTTAAGAATTTGGTCGACACACGACATGCCGGCCATGCCATCCCCCACCACGACTAAATGCTTTTGTTCCATGCCAAAGACCTCCGGAAAGCTTAATTTTTTTTAATCCTTCAAAGAATTTTGTAATAAAAATACAATTTTGTAATAAAAATAAAAGCTTCCGCGCTAGTAAAGCAGGAAGCATGCCAGTTATCGCGATTCTTCAGAACAGCGGAAATTGCTAGGCGGTTTTCGCGGTAAGGAGGGGGCTTGAGACGGCTGTTTTCTTCAGCCAGATTTCTAATTCATAATCCACAAACTGCCATTCCGGATTTAAGGACAAGTCTCGCAGTTCATGCAGCAGTTTTTGAAACACCGGCCGGTCTTCAGCTTGAAATTCAAAATACGTCAAAAAATCATAATCCGGCGCTGCCGCCTTATCCAAATAACGCGCGTGGTAAAGTTTACGGTAAATCTTTCTGGCATAGTCATAACCGATGGCCGTATGGTTCCGCCTTTCAGGTTTTTTTTCAAAATACTTTTGCCGCTCATCGTGCGCCAGGTTCCACCAGCCGGCGGATTTGCGGATAGGAATCAAAACCGCCACTGTGTTCTCGGACGGCGGGTACGGCACAGCGGACCGTTTTTGCAGTTCGGCGCGGACGGCGGACGGCGTATAGTGCAAATGGCGCACATTTCCCAGCCATTGCGCTTCGGCGGAAAACAGCGGCTGCACAATAGGCGTCTCAAGCCGCAAAACCGGGCTTTGAATTTTCAAGGGCGCGGCGGTTGCGCCGCACACGGGAACAACGTCTAAAACCTCGTAATGATCCTGGATTCCTCTCCAGGCTTCAAGCTGGTGCGAAAGGTCTGCGGATGACGGCCCGCAGAAAAAGTAAACCCAGGTGCTTAAAGGATTCATCGTGATGCTCCTGTTGATGGTGCCAGGCACCGCTTCAAAAGTGACTGGCACCATCCCCAATGCTTGACACCATCCCGTGTGCAGCTTTTTTGTCTTTGCCGTCTTCGAGAAATCGGATCAAATGTTCGCGATACTGGTAATAGCTGGTCTGTTCCATGACTTGGGCCTTATGCCGCGGCCTTGCAAAAGAAATGGGGAGAATATCGCCCACGCAGGCGCTCGGGCCGCTGGTCATCATAACCACGCGGTCGGAAAGAAAAATCGCCTCGTCGACATCATGTGTCACCATGAGGGCCGTAATCTTTTCTGTGTTCCAGACCTCGAGAAGGACTTCCTGCAGGTCGGCCCGCGTCAGCGAATCGAGCATGCCGAAAGGTTCATCCAAGAGAAGAAGTTTGGGTTTCAAAGCAAAGGCACGCGCGATCCCCACCCTTTGTTTCATGCCGTTGGAAAGGTCCGCTGCCTTTTTATGGATGTCTTTTCCCAACCCGACTTTGTTTAAATAATATTTGCAGAGATCCAGCCGCGTTTCTTTGGCGGCATGCGGATAAACCCGGTTGACGCCTAAAAGCACATTGTCCAAGGCCGAAAGCCATGGCAGCAGGCTCGGAGATTGAAACACCACCGCCCGGTCAGGCCCGGCTTCGTCGATGAGTTTGTCGTCTAAGAAAATGCCGCCGATCACGACTTCGCTTAAACCCGCCGTCATCATCAGCACGGTCGATTTCCCGCAGCCGGAATGCCCGATGATCGAAACGAATTCTCCTTTGGCCACACGCAGCTCAAAGCCCTCCACCGCCGGATAGGGTTCGCCTTTGGGATCGGTGAATATTTTTGAAATGCCGCTGAAATGCAGATAAGGTTTTTCGATCATGTCAGCCTGCCAATGAAACGGGTTTGAGTTCGGGAAGCACGATCGTTTCCGCCGTCTGTTCGACGCGCCTCAAAGACTGCAACTCTAAAAAATAACGTGTGATTTCAGTGCGCAGGCGGCGGTATTCTGCATCGTGATTGAAATTGTCTTTGTCACGGGGCCGCGGCAGGCGCACGTCAAAGGCCGGGCCCAGCGAAGCGCCTTCGGCTTCCGGCTTGAGCGGAATAATGCGGTCGGCCAAAAGAATGGCCTCATCGATATCATTGGTGATCAAAACAACCGTTTTGCGGTTTTCTTCCCAGATTTTTTCGATTTCGCCCTGCAGCGTGCCGCGCGTCAGCGCATCGAGCGCGCTCAAGGGTTCATCCATGAGCAGAATCTCAGGATTCATGGCGAGCGTGCGCGCCACGGAAACACGCTGGCGCATGCCGCCGGAGAGTTCAGCAGGGCGTTTCAGGGTTGCGGGCGTCAAATGGACCATCTCAATGTATTTTTCGATATGCTGCCGGCGTTTTTCTTCCGGCCAATCGCGGAAGAGATAGTTGACCGCCAGCGCGACGTTGCCGTAAACCGTCAGCCACGGCAGCAGTGCATAATTTTGAAAAATCACGCCCCGGTCCGGCCCGGGTTCGACAATCGGTTTTCCCTTCAACAGAATCTCGCCTTGATCGGCCGCAAGCAGTCCGGCGATCAAAGAAATCAGCGTCGTTTTGCCCGTGCCCGAAAAACCCAGGATGACCACAAACTCGCCTTCTTCCACACAAAGATCAATATCTTTGAGCACGGATACGCGCTTCGCGCCTTCGCCGAACCCCTTTGAAACATTTTTCAGTTCAAGAAATGCCACGAAACCTTCTCCTTGTCGTATTTTGTCATTCCCGCCTCTGTGCGGAGACCGAGACGGTCATGCGCAACGCTGTTGGCGTTGTGTCATTCCCGCCTCTGTGCGGAGACCGAGACGGTCATGCGCAACGCTGTTGGCGTTGTGTCATTCCCGCATGCTTCTAGCGGGAATCTAATGCTTTAGATCCTCGATAAAAGCATTCGAGGATGACACAGCTCCAACAGAGATGCGCATCCTAGTCTCTGCTTCCACGCAGAGGCGAGGATGACATGTCCGAGATTTAAGCCCCGGCAGTGCCGTGGCCGAAACTAACCCATTTGTGCAAAGTCACCATGATGCGGTCGAGAATGAACCCGATCAGACCGATGGTAAAAATCGCGACCATGATGCGCGCCAAGGATTGGCTGCTGCCGTTTTGAAATTCGTCCCAGACAAATTTTCCGAGTCCAGGATTTTGCGAAAGAAGTTCCGCCGCAATCAGTACCATCCAGCCTACCCCTAAGGAAATCCGCAAGCCCGTAAAAATGTACGGGAGCGCGGCCGGCAGCACGATCTTGAAAATCTTGGTCGAAAATTTCAGTTTTAAAACCCGCGCGACATTGATGTAGTCTTTATCAATAGACGCCACGCCCAGCGCCGTATTAATCAGGCTCGGCCAGATCGCGCAAAGCGAAACGGTGATGGCGGAAATGATAAACGCTTTTTCCAGCCAGGGCTGCGGCACGGTGTAAACGGCGCTGACCACCATGGTCACGATCGGCAGCCAGGCTACGGGTGAGACCGGTTTGAATACTTGGATCAGCGGATTGAGCGCGCTCATCAGGGTCCGGTTCAGACCGCAAAGCACGCCGAGCGGAATCGCCACCAGCGAAGCCAGCAGGAAACCGGTAAAAACCGTGACCAGACTGGTAAAGATTTGGTCCAAGAACGTGGGCCGGCCGCTGTAGCGGCGCATCTTGACTTCCAGGCCCGGATTTTCCGCGCGTTTTTGCTCCACGCGCGCTTTTTCCGTGACCGCAAACGCCTTGCGGTTTTTGGTTTCCATCCGATACTCCAGGCTCAGACTTTGAATCTGCTCCCAAACCTGGGCCGGGCCTGGCACCTGGCCCAGGTTGGTTTTAATCTGCGGTGCGATGAGCGCCCAGAGCCCAAGGAAAACCCCAAGCGTCACGCCCTGGATGCCGATAGTCCGCCACAAAAGTTTCAGTTGTTCATCGCGGTTCTCGCCCTGAATCAGCCGGATGACCGGCACAAACACGTTAAAACCGGCTATTCTCATCACGCCAATTATTTTTTCTGTCATAGAATTTTCCTCAGTTGTATGTTTGTCCACTGTCTCGACATTGCGGGCGTGTGCTGCTTTTTAGCGTGCGGCGGAGCAATCTCAAGAGCAACCGAGATTGCTTCGGCCTCAAATTGAACACTGCCCGCAATGACAAAATAAAGGTGACGTCCGTTATGATCTTTTCTCGAATAATAGATTCGATTCGAATAGGGCCTGCCATTGCACTTATTTTTGTCGTTGCGAGCCGGTGATGTTTAAGGGCGAAGCAATCTCGTTTTTGATCTGAGATTACTTCAGCATTCGCTAAAAAACAGCAACACTTTTTAACCTTTATGCCCGCAATGATGGGAAAACTCAAATTTCAAGTCGTTTATAGTCTCAACGCATCGGCGTTGGGACAATGACGAGAATGACATGGGATCAACAATCACATGCATGATCGTATTTGCCTCCGCGCAAATGCGAGAATGACATGTTCTAGTCCTTCTTTCCGATCGCAAATTTTTTCAGATAGGCATTTGGCTGTTTGCCGTCAAAAGCAATGCCGTCGATAAAATTCTCGGCCGGCAGTGCTTTAAAGCCATCGGTCTGTGGGATTTCGGCTTCGGTCATCTTGCCTTCCGCAACCAATTCTTTGGCAGCCGCTTCCCAAAGATCGGGGCGGTAAACTTTCTTAGCGAGTTCGATGTACCATTCATCGGGCTTTGATTCGAGCTGGCCCCAGCGGCGGACTTGCGTGAGCCACCAAATGGCGCCGGAATAATACGGATAAGTTGAAAAATCACGGTTAAACACGTCCCAATCCGGTTCTTCACGGATATCGTCTTCACCGTAGCCGAACGATCCCATCAGCATGCGGGCAATAATTTCGGGGTCCGCGCCCACATACTGCGGCTGGGAAAGAATAATGCTGGCTTCGCGCCGGTTCTTTTTGCTTTCATCAAGCCATTTACCGGCGCGCATCAGGGCGCGCACAACGGCTTTGAGCGTGTTGGGATTTTTGTCCGCCCATTCTTTTGTGACACCGAAGACCTTATCGGGAAGCCCACGGTGATACCAATAGCTGGAGGTCACCGGCATGCCGATGCCACGGGTGGAAATCTGCGTATGCCAGGGCTCGTTGACGCAGACGCCTTGTACGGTGCCCGACTGCAGCACCGCGGGCATCTGAGGCGGCGGCGTCACTGAAAGTTGGACATCGCCGTCGGTGAAACCATTGGTGTCGGTGGCTGTATAATAGCCGGGGTGAATTCCTCCCGCCGCAAGCCAGTAGCGAAAGGAGTAATTATGCGTTCCAACTGGGTAGGTCATGGCCAATTTAAAGGGTTTGCCTTCATTTTTAAACTCTTCAACCATCGGTTTCATCGCGCTTGCGCTGATCGGGTGGACCGGCTTTCCATCAGGCTGCAGAGGAATATTCTGTTTCATGTGCTCCCAAACTTCATTCGAGACTGAGATTCCGGCGCCGTTTTCCGCCATGACATACGGAACAACAATGTGCGCTTTGGTCAGAAGACCGTCCGTGTGCCCTAGCGGCGCGGCTGCCAGCATGTGCGAACCGTCTAGCTGGCCGTCGATGACGCGGTCCATGAGGACTTTCCAATTGGCCTGGGCTTCGACTTTGACGGACAGACCTTCGTCTTCAAAAAAGCCTTTTTCCTTGGCGATGACGATCGGGGCGCAGTCGGTCAGCTTGATGATGCCCAGCGTAAGCTCTTCTTTTTCCAGTTCGGCGGCAAAAACAGCCGTAGATATCAAAATAGCAAAGCCCGTCATTGCGAGCGACCGAAGGGAGCGAAGCAATCCCGCTTTCAAAAACGAGATTGCTTCGCCCTTCAAATGCCCGCGGGACTCGCAATGACAAAAGCTCTTTATTTTCTCAAAAAATATTTTCATAAGTTATCCTCTTTCTTTCCGGCTCAAACGAGCCCGGTAATTTTAAAAACAGTGATTGGTTTGACTTTTTTGACCGGCTCTTGCCTGCCGACCGGCTGCTGCGGATGAAGCGTCAAAAAAATCAGGGCCGCGATGCATAAGTTAAAAATTAACAGTGGTTTGAAGATAGAGAAGGTTGGCATCGTCGTGCGCTCCCGTGTCTTTGGCAAAAGGGCCGGCAAAAAAATGCGAGTAGCCCGCTAAAAGTCCCACACGCGCGGTCAGTTGATACGTGGCCAGCAAATCAATTTCATTGCCAAGATGCTCGTCGGCATTGGCGTTGGCGGCGCGCACCGTTCCCCCCGCGCCCGCGACATTAAACCAAGCGGATTCTTTGGCATCGAGTACAAACCAGTGGAAGTCCGCGGAAAAAAATAGGCGCGTATGGGGCTTCACGCTGGCCCCGATCATGTAATCGTTGATATTTTTCAGCGAGATCAAATCGATGTACCCGTATTTGTTATGGTTCGTCGGAAAAAGATTGTCAAAGGTCTGGAATTTTCCGTCCGTAGGATTGCGGTCACCCGACGCGTGGTTGTATTCACCGTAGATTCTTGGAGTCCACGGCAGTTTAGAAATCGTATAGCCCAATTCCTGGTGAAAGGCCCAGGCCTGGATTTCATCGTGGGAACGGCTGCCGAGCTGGACCGCATACTCCGTGCCGTAATCCCAGTCCAGTTTTTTGCCTTTGAAACGGTTGCCGAAGGTGTACTCTTTGAGCTCTCCGCGCTTGCTGTTTTCGCCCGCAAGCGTCCGGTCATCGTTGTGACGGATGAAAAGAAAGCTGTCCAGCACCTGGTCCATCGATTTTTTAAACGGCTTGGTGCTGAGATACAAGCCGTAAAAATCGTCGCTGTTGGTGGCCTGGTCCCATTTTTCTTTTTCGATTTTGACCACGTTCGAGGCAAAAGCATCCAACTGGATCTGCGGATTCGGGGTGTACACCAATTTAATGGCGTCAAAAACTCGCGCCGTATTGGTCCATTCCAATCCGCCGACAAAGCGCTCATCGCCATAAGATAGAACCTGGCGGCCGACTTTGGCCGTCACCGGGGCTTTCTTCCAGGGGCTTTTCAATTCCACGAAAAGCTGGCGCAAATCAACTTCGTTGACAAACACATTCGTCTGGTTAACATCACTTTCCGTAAACGCGTGGGCTTCCTGGCCTTCAATAAAAAAACGCGCGGGTATGGCGCCGCTGTCGGACAAATACCCCACATCAAGGTTCAGGCGGTTGCGTAAAAGGTTCATGGCGTCGTCTTCATAGGTTCTATCATTCAGGTTGAGGGTGTCACGGTATTCAAACCGGTAACGCGATTGGCCGCCGACTTTGGCTTTAATCCGGTAATTAAAAAACGTGCGCGGCCGGAACGTCTGGTCGATCTTGCGGTCCAGCTTGTTTAAAATTTCCGGCTGCTGCGCCGCCCAGCCTGCGTTGGGCTGTATCAACAACGCCAAAAGCTGCGTTGTCATCAACGTCACTCCAAAAATACGGTTAAACGGGTTCATTCTTCGATTCATATCAAGTTCCTCTCAAACGTTTTGCGCCAACAAAAAAGGCGTCCATGGATTATGAGCGCCTTTGCCCAACAATTTGAACGCCTTTGCTCAAGCGGTATGCCGCAATGGCTTCTTTGCGGCGTTATTTGCAACCTCGGAAAACCCTCGTGGTTTGCCGGATTTTAGCACTCGGTCAGGGCGCGATTTCCGCCGAAACGACAATTGCCTCTGCCACTTCACCCAGGGAACGCCGCTTATCCATGCTTTGTTTTTGAAGCAGCCGGTAAGCCTCGGGTTCACTAATATGATGACGTTTCATTAAAATGCCTTTGGCCTTCTCTACCCGCTTGCGCGCCTCCAGGGCTTCGACGGCTGCGATTTTATCCGCCAGCAGCTGCGTATTTTCAATGGCCATCGCCGCTTGATTGGCGACTGCGCCAAGCACCTGGATCTCTTCCTCGCTGAATTCATGCGCCTCGGCGGTATAGCAATTAAAAACACCGATCACTGTATTTTTAATCATCATCGGGATGGCCAGCAGCGAAACCAGCCCGTCCTGAAGAGCAACATCCCGCAGCAAAAACTCTTTATCCTCAAGCACGTTGAGGACCACAACGGGCTTTTTGGTCAGCACCGCTCTTCCGCTGACGCTTCCTTTAACAGGCAGCGGCGGCTTGCTGCGGTATTTCTGGCTCAGCGATTGAGTGGCTTTAATTTCAAGGTGGTCTTTTTTATCATTCAACAGCATGATGGAACACAGGCTCGAACCCGTCACCTGGGCCGCCAGATGAACGATCATCGTGAGAATTTCATCCAGATAGCGGTTGGAAACAATCGCATGGCTGATTTCATAGAGCAGCTCGAAACCGGCTTTGCGTAAATTTTTAGATGTTTTCATCGAATTAGGCATTGTTATTCCCTAAAAAAAAGGGCGTCCAGCTTTTTCAAGTTGAACGCCGATGTTCAAATTTCCGCGCCAGGAAAACGTCCTTGTTTTCCCGTTTTAAAACAAAGTTGTAGGCTCTTACAGATTTGTTCCCCCGTCTTAGGTTTAATCCCATCGTTGCCGAAAGGGAACGCCTAGTCTTAGCAAATCCCATGCCATGCTAAACATTCACACCCCCGCTAGCTCTGCAGAGGAAATTAGGTACCGCGTTGGTGCCGGGACTGGGGCTGGAGTCCAAAGGGGGCTTCTTCAGGCTTAAGCCGGAAGCAAAAATCTGAAGGAAACCGATTATCTCTGATTTTTATTTAAACGCTTTAATGCAAGCTCGTAAACTTCCGCGTCACGCCGGATTCCTACCGCTAAAACAAAGACAATAATTTCTTCCCGCTCAACCCGGTAAACAACGCGATAATCATTGAAGATTTTCAATTTCCGATATTGCTTCAAAGGACCGAGCAAAGGCTCGCCCGCCTTTTCCGGTTCATAGGTCAGCAGCTCAATACACTTCTTTTTGATTTTTTCCTTCGTGACCGGATCGAATCGTTTGCTGTCTTCGTGAACGACCGCAGGGTGAAGTTTGATCTTATAGCGAGGTTTTTCCACAGAATGAAAGACTCCGGAAAATTAGCTTACCACTCTTCAATATCGACAAAATCTTTTTTAGAAGCTGTCTTGTCCCTTTCCAACGCGGTCATTCCCAGTGTGTACTCCTCAATCCTATCGAGCAATTCCTCAAGAACCAAATACTGCTGATAGGAAAGCATTACCGCAACCGGTTTGTTGTGCTTTTGGAGAATGACCTTGTTCTTAGAAAGCTGCTTCAAGATCTCTTCGGATTTTGTTCTCAGCTCGCTTAAAGCCGCGATAGTTGATTTCTCATTGATAGTAATCATGGTTTGCTCTCCGGGAACTTATGAAAGATTGTCATTCCCGCATTTTTTACAGTGAAAAATACGGTCATGCACACGTCTGTCGGCCTTGTGTCATTCCCGAATACTTTAGGTCGGGAATCCACATCTAACACAAAGGTACTCGATAGGCGGCAAATTGTCAATATTTTGTCATAAATATTATAACAATTTTTAGACTATTTATAGCTATTCTTGTGTTCTAAACTAGGCTGGTAAAATGATCCTATCCAGACTGTAGCGCTATGTTTGGTAAACTTTTCCATCCCGGCCAGTATGTGCATTTTTTGCACATTGTTTTTTTGCTATTGACTCTCTTGTTTCTAATTCTGTAATTCTGGGCCTTCCACTTAAGCTGCGTACCACTGGGCTGGCTGCTGATATTGCAAATAGTTTCTTTAGTGCAAGTGGTCCAAGTAGTCCCATTGTCACGTGAAACGGAATAGACGATCGTTTCGCCGTTGAGAGTTTCATCCGCAATAACCATCGCGGTTGTGGGAGCAGACGGCTCCGTATAGGCCGTGGAAATCACGGTTGCTGTGCCGCTTTGAACCGGCTGTTCGTAGACCTTAAAGTAGGTGTCATAGCCTGAATAAAAAGTTGCCCATGTACTGCTTGAATTTTTAGCTAATGCAGACCCATTGGCATAGGGGTTACTGTCGCTGGAGCGGCGCACATTGATATGGTTGCTGCCATCACCCGAACCCGTCGTGTTTTCAACCACAACGATGTACTCTGTGTTGGCGGACAAGGCCACTGCGGAACCCAGGGACGCCGTAACTTCTTCATAACTTGTTGAAACGCCGGCCACGCTAATATCTGCCGACTCCGCGAGCAATGTTCCGGGAACACCGCTTGAACTTGCATACAAACGGATGCGGACATTGCCCGTAGGGCTGCCCACGCGTTGCCACTTAAACCCAACCCGGTCAACCGTCACCGCAGACCCGTGCTGAAATTGCTGGCCAAAACCGTTGTAGGTGGTGGAGTTGTTACTTAAAATTTCAGACATGTCTGTTTCGGAAGTGTTTGACTGGACGGCGCTGCCTCCTGATGGGGTCACAATGACGTCGTAATTCGGAGTAGTGCGCCAGGTATAATTCGAGGAAGAACCTGAGGCAATGCCGCTTGCATCTGTGAATGTATCTACGACCATATCGCCCAGGCTGTTTGCGACGGCCAAAGCGTAAGCGTCTAATTTGAAATTAGTTTTGGCAATCATGACGGTGTTATCTTTGACGCCCTCAATATTTTTGTGCGAAAGCGCATCGTGCTCGGCTTCTGTGAAACTATTCACGACGTTTTCGGCCATATAAGCGTAGCCCGCGCTTGTAAGCCGGATGCGCGGGGTCATCTCGGAATCACTGCCGACCTTGATGGAAAGCCAGTAATCTTGATCAAAATCAAGATCAAGTGTTGTCACGCTGCCAAGCTGGACGTTGAATTTGCCCGAGGCAGCCGAAACGCTGGATTGGGTCTCTGTCCAAAGCGCCGTTCCCCCTGTTGACGCGGAATAAATCTTGAACTGGATGGAATAAGTTCCAGTCAGATAGTTACCGGAGCTATCTTTGAGAATACCCTGATAGGACAGAAGCTGGGGAACCGCGCAAGCAGCTGAAGGCGCCAAACTCCATGCTCCAAGAGCCAAGAAAAAAACAAAAAACTTAAGTCCGCTTTTCATAATGAATTCTCCTTAAAGTTTTCGACGCTCGGCGCTTGGTGCGCGGTGCATGGCGCCACTGTTTGAGGAATGGAAGTCAAACTAAAACGGAAAGGAAATAAACTCTATGAGGATTTTTTTAAAAAGCAGGCTTCTGCCCGGAAAACGGACAAGAGAAATTACTTTGGCGCGAAAGGAAAGCAGGAGAGAGGGAATAGGGGCTAGAGGTTAGGGGTTAGGGAGGGGTTAGGGACGAAGAGGCTAGGAGAGAGACTAATTTTATAAAGTTTCAACTCGCAAAAAATTGGCGGAATTTTAGAAAACGAAAAAGACTTTGAAGATAGCGCCGTGCCCCCGTTCTGAGACCACTTCCAAATGACCACCGTATTTTTCAACGATTGATTTGGTGATAAAAAGACCCAATCCACTCCCCTCGGGTTTGGTGGTTGCTAGCGGCTCAAATAAACGACGGCGTTGCTCTTTGCTTAGTCCGGGGCCAGTGTCTTGAATACAAATAGTGACCTTATCAGCGTCAATGCCCGTCTGTATTGCGATTTTTCCGGATGCATCAATGGCCTGGCAAGCATTGAGCAGCAGGTTCAAAATAATGCTTTCTAATTCGAAGCGGGTACATCGCACCAAAGGTAAATTACTCTCTTCGATTAACTCGATTTGAATAGAACGGCGTTTAAATTCAAATTCTAAAAACTCGACAACATTTGTCAGGCTTTTTTTGATACAAACTTCAGCGGTTTTAGGCTGAGAACCCGCACCCAGGCCGGAGTACATCTTAAGCAACTTTTGAATTCTTTGGATCTGCAAATCCATCTGCTCAATGCATCGGGCTAGACGCGGATCTTTGTCAGCCGTCCCTGTCTCTTTCAGCAAATCAAACTGCCCGCGCATGATGTAAAGCGGATTTTTGATTTCGTGGTTAACACTGGCCGATAATAGGCCCAGCATGGCGAGACGGTCTCTATGAATGACATCCACCACGGCCTCAATGTCAAACAAACGGTGCCGCGTGATCGAATAGCTGATGGTTATGATCCAGCCCAGAGCACAAAGATAGGCAAACGGATAAATCTCAATGCCATAATTCGGCAAGTAATCGACAAGGCTCCATAGAGCAATAAAAAAAGCAATCAAAACGTATTTCACCTGCACCGTTTGCTGGCGAATATAAGAAACAAAAAGCAGGGCAACGCAGGCAAAGAAAACAATCGCATAATACGCGACAAATAACCCGTAGAACGGCCCGGCTAATGGGTAATATCCCCAGAAAAATACGGTCATCTTTGCCAAAAAAAGATCCGTCCAAATAATGGGAATAAAGATCAAACTTACGGCATATCCGAGCCAAACTAAGACGTAGCACTTGGAAAGCTTAAGAAGCCTGATTACAAAATGCAGCGTCGTCGAAGGAATAAAAATAACCCCAAGAAAGGCCGCCCGGCAAGCCCACAAAGCAACGGTCTCAGACTTTGTTTCATAATTCACTGCATACCCTGCTGTCCAAATGAAGACACTCACGCACAAAAATAAAAATATTTTAGGCAGGCTCTGCTTGGGTTGATAGATTTTGACCACAGCGCCTATCATGAGAATGACGACGCCTGTTATAAGGGGCAAAAAACTGTAAAGAATGGGAAAATTATCGAGATTCATGCGGGGCAGTTATTTCCGCAAGACACGCTGGACTTCATCGAGGAGGCGTTCGAGATTAAAGGGTTTCTGTAAAAAAGCATCACGTCCAAGCGCTTCGGCCTCATCGATCATCTTTTGATCGACATAACCGGTATTCACAATGACGCGTGTTGAGGGGGAGTTTTTTTTCACGATGCGCAGAACTTCAATGCCCGATTGGTCGGGCAGTTTCATATCCAAAAGAATCAAATCAGGCCGGAAAGACTCAAACTTGCGGATGCCATCCCCTGCCGTATCCGCCGTGCTGATCTCATAGCCTTCTTCGGTAAGAAAGCTGCTGACCTCTTCCACAATACCGGGTTCGTCATCAATAATTAAAATTCTGAATTTCATGCGGTCCGGTACTCCTGATCGGCAAAATTAGTGCCTGTTTCTTCAAAGATGGGTAATGTCAGAGTAAACGTCGTGCCCTTATCGACCTCACTCGCCACCCGGATTTCACCGCCATGAAGTTCAATGATGTATTTACACATGTAAAGGCCAAGACCGGACCCCTTGCCTGCCGGCTTGGTCGTAAACCCATAATTGAAAATGCGCTTGGCCGTTTCCTCCGTCATGCCTTTGCCGGTATCACCAAAATGAATCGAGACAAATTTGCTGTCGTCGCCGGCATCGGCAGTCACCGTAATTTTTGGATTCGACCGCCCTTCCATGGCGTGGTAGGCATTAATAAACAAATTCAGAAAAACTTCCTGCAAGCGTTCCAGATCGCCGCGGACCAATGGGATATTGCCAGGCACAATAAATTCAACTTCTGTTCCCGCCAAGTTATCGAGATAAGTTTGGAACTGCACCAGCGGCAGGGTTTCTTCCAGAATGAGCTTTAGCGAAAGCGGTTCAAACTTACCCTTTTCTGATTTCTTGAGCAGCCCTGTGAGCGTATTCACAACGGCTTTAATGCGATTGATGTTTTGCTCCATCTTCGTAAAGATGTCAAGAATTTCAGAAATTTTTGCTTCAGGGTTCTTGCGGTATTTCAGGATCGCACGCGAGACATTCATGGAAAGAATCGTAAGCGGATTGTTGACCTCATGACCAACGGAAGCAGCAAGGCGTCCCAGGGTTGCCATTTTCTGCTCGTGAATCAACTGTGCCTGCGTATCTTGCAGACGTTTGTTGGCTAACTCAGTCTCCTGCAGCGCTCCCAACAAACTCGACTTTGCCGTTTCAAGCTGGGTATTAATCTGCTGCAGCTCACGTGATTTATTGACTTGCTCGTCATAAAGCCGCGCATTTTCAATCGCAATAGCCGATTCTTGCGCCAGCGTTAAAAGAACGTTGTGGTCTTCTTCCGTAAAATAATCTCCGGATTTCTTCGCCCCAAGCACCAGCACATTGCGTAATTCTTGTCCCAGGAAACTTGGGATGCAGCATGCGGCACCCATTTCCTCCAAAGTTTTCTGAATGACCGCATAGTCGCACGAAAATGGAATTTTGGAGGCCGGGTTTTTTAAATCGGGGTTAGCTATTCTTTCTTTGACTTGTTCAATATCCACCACTTCCTTAACAACAGCCATATATTCAATCAAAGGGTGTTCCCATGAAAGCCGAGTGTCCTCGATTGAGCGCTGATAGCCACGTTGATACTGAAAGCAAAAAGTATTGCCGTCCAGCACGCGCGTTAAAACCCCGGCATTACTAACACGCATTTTCATCGTAATGAAATGCACAACAAGGCTCAACAAATGCTCGAGACTCTTGATGCGCGACATGCCGCGCGACGCTTCTTTCAGGAGTTTTTGATAATCGTATTTTTTCTGGAATAGATAGTTATCGGTAAGATTAATCAGCAAATTACGGATATGGTCATAGCCAAGAACGATCAGGAAGAGGCTGATGGCGTACGTCCATGCATTCCCAACTTTAAAATATGCGAATAAAACTTCCCGAACTAAAAGCGTCGCAGCAGAAAAAACGGCAAATACAAACGCAAGCAACCCCGTAAAAACAAGGGTGCGTTTGATAATGACATCAATACCAAGGAGCTTATGTTTAAAAATGGCATAGGATAGAATAAGGGCATACAGCGCAATGCCGGAATTCATGTAAGGCGGAAACTGTATACCATACCAAACTAACCAATTTGTCGCTCCGCCCACAAACGCAACAAGAGTTGCCCAAAAAACCCATTTGAATTGATAACGGCGAAAGCCGCTGGATTTTGCTATCCCCTCCATATAAATGATAAAAAAAGAATAAATAACCTGCGCAAACCACCAGACAAGATAGATATTAAAAAGTGTCGTTGGAATCGGCCAAAGACCATAATTATATTTCTCCACCCAGCTCGAATAAAATCCATTGAACCCAAAAAAACAAAATAAAAGATTAACGGTATGAATGACAATGAGATGATTAATTTTTTTTCTGTGGATTGATAACAAGGCGTAACTAAAGTGAAGAAATGCAGAGTTAATAAGAATCACGCCCGTAATACATAATTTAAAAAAAAGAACCCCTTGCTCAGCATCCGTCGTTGACTGCCAAAGAAAATAAAAAAAGGCATAGAAAGCGATGCAGAAATCAAACGCGCAATAGCTGATATTAACGGGGCTTCGATTGTGCCTAATGAGAAGGAAGGTACCGATGAAAATACAGGTAAAGAAGTTGAGCAGGCTAATTGCACCGAGCAATGTCAGTTGAGTCAGCATTTTTGATTTTTATTTCCGGGCATAGCAGACGTTGTTCATCAGCCACTTGTCGCGCGAAATAAAAACATCGCGAAAACCAATTTCATTTAGCAACTCTCGCCAATATTCCGGCTTTCTATAATACAACGTCCATTGTTCTCCGGATGATGTGACCATTGCTTTTCGCATAAGTTTTCGGGTATTTAATTTTTCATACGAAGTAAAAATCACCAAACCTCCTTGCGGAAGAGCGCCATAAATCTCTCTAAGCATTTTCTCAACCACATCATCTTTGAAATAAATAAAAATTCCAGACGCTACAACGATATCGATTTGACGGTGTTTTTTTTGCGCAAACTTCTTCAATCGCTCCATCTTGAAAACATCCGCCGCAAAGAACCTTATATTTTTAACATTCTCTTTCTGGGTCAACTTTGTTCCCATGGAGGTGCATTTGGAATCGCGATCAACGCACAATGAAAAAATCCAACCTTGATTATGTTCTTCTCTCAGCTCTCTCAAATACCGCGCACCTCCCGATGCCAGATCAAGCACCGTAGTTACCTTTTCTTTTATGCGATTGTTATACACTTCATTCCATAAAATATTTTTAATTTCATCTTTTCGTGCCCGCGTTGCTTGAACCGCCGGCAAATTAAGAAGTGCTCGATCGACATATTTTCCAATAACAAACCGCCCAATCGCCTTGTCATCATAAACGTGTTCAAAATTCACTCCGGATTCAGCCCCGGAAACGACAAAGCCATACCCTAGCTTCGAAAGTTTTAATGCGTTTCGCATAAGTTTCTTGTAAAAAAAATCATCCAGAGAAACTAAGATTTTTTTATACATCCTAAATGCCTCCGCACGCTTTCGACAAATTTATTAAGATCCAATGGCTTATAAAAATAGTCCATATAGCCTACTTCACTGGCGCGCTCCTTTCCAGCGTCGCCCTCATAGCCCGTGATGAAAATGACCGGGCTTGCGGCTTCATTTCTTTCAGCTACAATTTTCTTGGCTCGCCTGATCGTCTCAACACCATCGATTCCAGGCATCCGAATATCCGATATCACGAGGTTAAAACAACGCCCCATTTTTTCTTTGAACTCAAGCATGCTTTTTAATGCAGTTTCTCCATCATTGCATATATGGACGTGCTCAAACCCGCTCTTCTGCAGCAGAATTTGAAGAGACCGCGTTACGAGCGGATCATCGTCGATAATTAAAATGTGTTTCTCTGCTTCATTGGAGCTATCTGAATAACCACAATGTTCGTCAAAAAAACGAAGTGTTTCCTGCTGAATCAGGCCCCAGCGATCATTGTGAAAGTGATTCAAAGAACCCGTCACAAACAGTTTGCAAAGCAGGCGCCCTTTAAGCTTGTCATATAGTTCATTTGTTTTCTTCACGTCCATAACTTCATCACTTTCCCCGCGAAAAAGCAGCACGGGGATTTTTAATTCATCCGCATGCTCAATAATGCTTTCAGTAAAAACAATTTCATGAAAAAATTTGCTCCAACTTTTCGATTTAAGTAAGCCGTACCGATGAGGTATCTCTAAAGTGGACAAATCGAGTTGTTTCTTTTCAAACTGCTCGTAAGGTTCGAGCTGATCCAGGAATTCTTTAATTTTTGGGTCTAAAACACCCTTAGCTTTAAAAAAATCTTGCGATTCAATGTTGAATCCGCTTTCAAACCAATGCAAATATGAGTCTCTTAAGCGCGTTACAACCGTCACCGCACTTACTAAGCGAATGCGCGGGTCTTTTGCCGCAGCAAAAAGCGTAATTAAAGCACCTGTGCTATGCCCCATCGCACAAATACGCAAGTTATTGGGAAACACATAATGATGAGTCAGAAAATCAATAATTGCAGACAAGTCTGCTATTGCTGCATTCAACGTCCATTCGCCGGAAGTCCCAGCATGCCCGCGAAGATTGTAAACAAAAAGAATATATCCTTTCGCTGCAAATTGATCGCCATCTATTTCATATTGCCGGTCACAATATCCCAAACCGTGGGTAAAAATGACAATTCCTTTACAATCATCCAGTACTTCCGGACGATAGACTTTCCCTTTTATTTCGATATCGTGGCATTGAAAAGTCACTCTCTCAAAAGACATACTAATCCTTAATTATTTGGTCTGATTTTATTGATCATTAAACTTATCCAGCAAAGATGCACCTTGTCTTATTTATCGTCCATATTCTACAGGTTCTGGACTTCTATAAGCAGTTCTTTCTTATAGCGAAAAGGTGAGTAATGCGGGACTTAGGCGCTTAACCCGGAAGGAAATTTCGCTTCGACTTCTACCTTTGACTATCAAGGCTTTCCCAGTTCGCGATGTCATCTTCCGTTCCTTCTTGCCGGTCGCCGCCGGCGGAAAAGAGATCATACCCATCGCTGTTATGACTGCCAGGAAAACGGTAGAGGTAAGGGGTTTTCCAGGGATCCTTGGGGAGCCTGCGTTTGAGGTAGGGCCCTTTCCAGCGGTCGGCTCCGGCAGGCTGTTTGATGAGATCTTCCAATTTTTCAGGGTAGCGGCCTTGGTCTACCTCATACAAATCAAGCGCCAAACTTAGCCCGCCTTCGATATCGGCCTGGGCCGCTTGTTTCCGGGCATCCTCTGAACGGCCGGCTAGGCGAGGCGCGACGAGCGATGCCAAAATACCGATGATCATGACCACCAGCAGAATCTCGATCATCGTAAAACCCTTCTCATTTTTTATTTTCATAACAAATCCTTTCAATGCGAGATGACTCTTTCGACTTCGGACTGGCTGGTCTTTCCCGCACGAACTTTGGCCAGTCCGTCTTCATACAAACTCTCCATGCCGCCCATCAAGGCCACCTTGCGTAAAGCGGATCCGGAACCGCCGGCCAGAATCAAGTCTTCCAAAGTTTCGTTGACGGTCATAATTTCAGAAATTGCGAGGCGGCCATAAAATCCTTTACCGCCGCATTCGGGACAATGCATCTCTGGATGCCCCGCCGGGCAGCGCCGACAAAACCGGCGCACAAGCCTCTGGGCAATCACGCCGCGCAGGGATGAGGCGGCCAGATAAGGCTCTATGCCCATTTCGATAAGGCGTACGGCCGCTGAAGGCGCATCGTTGGTATGCAGAGTGGAAAAAACAAGATGGCCCGTAAGTGCCGCACGAATAGCAATTTCAGCGGTTTCGCTGTCGCGGATTTCACCGATCATAATGCAATCCGGATCATGCCGCAGAATCGAACGCAGGGCCTTTGCAAACGTAAGGCCTGCTTTCGTATGAACCTGCATCTGCAAAACGCCGGGCAATTTGTATTCGATGGGGTCTTCAATCGTGATGATTTTTCTTTCCATTGAGTTAAGTTCTTTCAAGCACGCGTAAAGCGTCGTTGTTTTGCCTGAGCCTGTGGGGCCCGTTACCAGCACAACGCCGTGTGGTTTTTGCAGCAGCCCGCGGATTTTTAAGGTGTTTTTTTCGTCAAAGCCCAGGTCGGCAAGCTGCAGCAAGGCCAGCGGTTTCAGAATACGAATGACCACCGCCTCGCCAAAAGCAGACGGCACTACCGAAACGCGCAGGTCTAATATATCCGCGTGCCGTTTGACTTTAATACGGCCGTCTTGGGGAAGCCGGCGTTCGCCGATGTCCAGCCTGGACATAATCTTGATGCGCGAAATTAACGATTGCGCCAGCGTATGGATATGCCCGGGCATGCGGGCTTCCTGCAGCAGTCCGTCGACGCGGTAGCGGACGCGCAGATTGCTTTCAAAAGGTTCAATATGGATATCGGAAGCCCGCGCGGCGATGGCATCTTCAATCAGCCGGTTGACCCACTCGATGAGTCCGGCATCACTGTCCCCGTCCCCGCCCGCTTTTAACAAAAATGTTTCTTCTTCCGGCGCCGCGTCTTGCCCGCGGACCAGCGTTTCAACAACGCCGGCACCCAGTCCGTACGTGTGCGCAATGGAAAGTTCGATCATTTTCGGATCACATTCCACAAATTCCAGCGTACGGCCTAAAACAATCCGCAGCGTCTCCTTGTCTTCAGCGGTCAAACCGGAAGGAACAGCGAGGCAGAGAACATTCTGGTGCAAATGCAGCGGAAAAATTCCATAATGACTTGCCAGCGGCGAAGACACCAGCCGCAAGGCTTCTTCCTCGGCTTGTAGAAGCGCGGCACCGGGCTTCACGGTTTCACCTTGGTTAAAATAAATTCGAAATTCCAGGGTTCTTCAGGCCGTTCGCGCCGGAAAGAAAAAGACGCGATGCCGGACAAAGGATCTTGGGTTATCCGGTCATAAATAAACTCGACGAACTTCAACGCATCCCCGTGAAAGGCAGTGAAAACAAGATTTTCTCCAGCGGGTTCGAGTTTATCCAAGGCAAAGGGTTTGTTCTTGGCATAAGCCAGAAGTTCTTTCATCCAAACACCCTGCTGGGCTGCGCTAGGATCTGAAAAATACTTGGCATAGTCTTGCCAGCGTTTTTTCAAAGCGTCTTTCTGCTTCACTAAGGTCTGATTGTAAATAAGTTTTTCTTCCGCCTTTGCGTAGCGCACTTTCAAAAGATCCAAGGAGTTTCCTAAAAAGGCCCGGATTATAAAAAAACTCATCAGTACGCATAGCACCGCGGCCAGCACGGCGGCGAACTTCGGATTTAGCTTCAGTTTTATTTTTTCCATAAGGCGCTGATTTCAAATTCGAAGTAACTTTCGTTAAATTTCTTGCGGTTTCGCGTATGTTCAAGTTTTACCGACTTGAGAATGTCCGCTTGATCCAATCTTTGCATCACATCCGCAAGCAGGGCTTGGGACGGACTGTCGCCCTGAAAACGGATTGTCTCACTACTGCCCGATAATTCTCTCAGCCGGACGGACGAGGGCAAATGCTGCGCGAGATAGGCCGTCAATTCCAGCAGCCTTATCTTGGATTGCTGCGTATTTTCCACAGCCTTGAGCTGTTCGTGCATGGTTTGAATGCTCCTGACCTGAGGGGCTATTGCGTAGGCCTGCCGTTGAAGATGCGTCTCACGGGATTCGAGCAGCATGTGGTGCAGACAACTCGCCAAAAGACAGGCGGCCATAAAAGCCAAAATAGATGTCAAGCTTTGGCGCCGGAGGATGGATTCCCGGTGGTTTTCTCGCAGCATCTTAAGTTTTTCCGGCAAAAGACTGACGGGCTTTGCCTGGCCGCGCTGGCAGACTCCGCTTAAAACAGCAGGAATCCAATGACTTCCCGCGCGCACCGGTTCTACGCAAACCAAAGGCACGTCAAATCTTTTCTCGATTTGACGGCGGTCATCTTCACTCCACTCCCCGGATAATAAAACCATAGCGGGCTCCGGCAAGCCGGTCCACGGACTTTCTGTATGAGGCAGGGCAACGCTTCGCGAAAACAGAATCGTTTCATGCTGAACAGCGATAAGTAAAAGCCGTTCCAAATTGCGGTCCAAAATTAACGCTGGCGTTTCCCCAAACTGGTCATGGCAAGCCCAGAGTAAAACCTGGTCTTCACACAGGATTTCATCGGGATGAAAATCAACGCGGTCAAGGGCTTCGAGAATACCGCAAATTTTTTTCTCCGGGATGGCATACAGCAGCCGTTCTGTTATGTCATAAGCCATGGGGTCGGCGGCATAAGGCAAAAAGCGGCTCAAGGGCGTCAGCATGTCTAATTTTTCAGGCGCCTGCAGCATAATTTGTTTCTGGATAACTTCTAGTCTGGGAATAACCAGAAACGTGCTTTGACAACGGTAACCGCGTTTTAGATCTTTAATTTTAGACTTCAAAACATCCGCTGCAGTTTCATGCGGCAAAAAACTTTCATAGCGATTTTCCCCGCCATTCAACAAGGCGACATCAATACGCTTTTCACTCCACAGCACCGCTATCGTCGCTCGTTTCGTCCTCCCAATCAGCCTTTTAAAATTCTTATTTTTCATTTTGATCTGTCATCTTGCCTTTTGATTTTTTTCTTGTTCTCTTTCCTTTTCCCTGTTACATTTTCCCTTTTGCTTTTTCTCATCTCTCCTGCCATTTCAAAATCGAGGGGTAGAGTTCGCCTGGACGCAAGCGTAACACGGTTTCAAAATGCAGACGGCTTTGGGCCGTCATTTGCAGGCGCCAAAACTCAGAGTCGGCAGTCACGCCGGACAAAAAAGCCTGCACGACCATGGTCATGGGAGGGGTTACCGGCAATTTGAGTTTTCTCATAAAAATATCGGGCTGTAATTCCTCGGCCGAAAAATACGCATTGCCGTTTACCGCTTGGGATGATAAAAACTCAAAAAGCCTCCCCTTGAGAATCTGCTTTACGGCATAGTCGCCGGCCAAGACCTCGATCAACGTATCCAGAATAAATAAATCAGCCGTATTTAAATTCACACGCGGATCTTCCGGATAGACAGTTACCCATTGCAGCAGCGCTCCGTAATCGGCCGTGTCAAAATCTTCATCCATCAAAAGTGTTTCCACCGATTTAATTCTCCGTTCCGTTCTTAATTTTTTTATAAGACGCGCATATTTTTTCACATCACCTCGAAGTTCAACGCCTTTTTCCTCAAGACGTTTAAAAAAAAGATCCAGCCATGCTTCCGTCGCATAATTCAAATTCAGCTTTCCTTCCTCGTCTTCCACATGGACGCTCATGCGGTTTTCAACAAATGGCACCTCGGGCCAGGGGCCATACCATGACTTACTGCGCGTATCGCCCGCAGGTCCAGCCTCAAGCGACAGCTGATAAGCCAGGCCTTGGATGACGGATGTGCAGTCCAGCCGCGCCTGCATGCGGTCATCCAGCCGCTTCATCATGGCAGTTTGCTGAGCCGCCCCCCACGCTAAGCTTGCGGCCAGCACAGAAAAAAAAGCCATGGCCAGCAGCGCAGTAATCAGCAAAGAACCTTTTCTGTTAGATTTCATAATTCCCTATCCTCTGGTTCCTATCCCCTAGTCCCTAGCCCCCCCATCCTCCCCTCCCGACCCAACGGAATCTCAATCCACTTCTCAAAAACCTGTTCGGGTTTATGCATGACCACTTTAATTTGAACAGCCCGGGGCGGCCCGTCATACGGCTTGTCAATCCAGAAAGGCAATAAAACTAGCCGGTCCTTTTCGTCTCTGTACGGATAAAAAAACTGGACGGACCCAACGCCTTTCAAAACTTTCCTTTTCAGAACTTTTTCTCGGCCCAACACCGGACGCAGGTTGGTTTCGTTACGCACCAGCGTCCCGTCTTCGTTAACGTATTCAACCAAAGCCGCAAAAGGGGCTTGGCCGGCATTCTGTCTGAGAACCGGGAAACTGATCTCATCCTTTCTCCCCCTGAAAATGGGCTCGTCCAACGTGACGAGATTGTGAAAATCACTTTCCATGCGGGACCACAGTCCGGTCTGCTTGAAATAGGCTTGCTGGGCCTGCCGCAACACTTCCTGAGCCTTAACGGCTTGCATCACGCCGGTAAAAAGGGCCGTACTTGCCAGCCCAAAAAGCGCTGTCGCTATCAGCAGCTCTATTAACAAATACCCGGTTTGTTGACTTTTATTTTTATAGCGAATTTTGTAGTGGCCGGTTCTAAACCGGCCCAGATCGATAGTGCACGGGCATGTCTGTACACTACTTCTGTCATTGCGAGGAACGCCGCTCACGACAAAATCCCTTCTCTCATAAAAACCCGCCGTCCCATCAAATCGTAATAGCAGTAATCGTTTTCACAGTTTTGCTTTTCAAGCAGTCTTTCCATCTCGTTTGTCACTTCTCCTCTTTCTATAGCCAGTAGGAAATCTTCCATCGCCGTTATGGTTTTGAGTTGTTTCCCTGCTTTATCCGAAACAAGCAGCGCTTGTGAAATCAGCGCCGCTAGCGCCGTAAACGCAATGCTCAAAACTCCAAGCGCAATCAAGGCTTCGAGCAATAAAAATCCCTTTTCATTTTTTTTCATGCCACGAGATTTCCGATTTCAAAAATAGGCAGGATCATCGCAGCGACCATGAGGCCGACTACGAGGCCAACCGCAAGAATCAGGCACGGTTCCATAAGTTTCATGGCAGTCTGCAGCGTCATCTCTAATTGAGCTTCATTGGCCTTGGCAATGCGGTTCAAGGTGTCCGCTAACTCTCCCGACTCCTCAGCCGACATAATCAGCATGCGCGAAATCGGATCAACCCAATCTGCCCCGGCTAGGCCTTGAGACAAAGTCAAACCCTGTGTGAGTTTGCTTTTCAAAAGCGCCAAATCGCAGCGCAGCCTTTTTATTTCAAACGTCCGTTCCATCATTTGCACGGTTTCCAAAATCACAATGCCGCTTTCTAGCATGATGCCAGCCAGACGGCTGACGCGGATCAGGATAATGGCCCTGAAAATTCCCCGTACCCACGGCACAGCAAGCAAAACGCCGGCCCAGCGGCCGTTTTGCCGCAGATACCAGGCCATGCCCGCTAACCCCGTGAACAGCAGCACCGCTGCCGGAAAAAGACAGGGGCTTAGGGCCAGGACCATTTTGGTTAAGCCGGGCAGCTCGCCCCCAAAATCGTCGTAAATACCCATGATTTTTGGAAAAACAAATTTGCCCAAAACCCCAAGCGTCGCAATACCCGCCGCCACAATGAAAAGCGGATAGGCTGCGGCCATCATCACTTTTTGTTTGAGCGATTCTTGTTTTTCAAGATAAAGCGACAATTCTTCGAGCACCTGCGCCGTATTTCCCGAGATCTCGCCGGCCTTGAGGGTTTGTACAAAATAAGCCGGAACGCTCTGCGGAAAAGAGGCCATCGCATCTGAAAGCGACCGGCCTTGCGACGCCTGCTCACGGATCGATTTCAAAAATACTTTCGCAGTTTTGCTCTGAAAAGCCTCTTCAAGAACTTTCAAGGCCCTAAGCAAAGAAACTCCGCCCTTCAGCAAGCGCGCTAAGCTGAAAGATAATTGTCCTAATTCCCCAGCTCGCATTTTCATAATGAATCGATCTCTCTTTTTTTTATTTTAGTATTTTTTGGTATTTAATATTTGTCTCGAATTTCGTTTTTATTATTTCGCATTTTCACCTCTATCCCCTAGTCCCTAGCCCCTAATCCCTAATCCCTAATCCCTAGTCCCTAGCCTCTATCCCCTTTCCCCAGTACGGCCGAATTCTCCGCCTCGAAATGGGTTTGTAAAGGCTCATAGGCTGATCCGCGGCTGCCTGCATAGCTTCAATTTTTTCCGAATTATCTTCTGACGTATTGACAATGACGGGCGTTAAAAAAATGACGAGTTCGGTCTTCGAGTAATCATTGGCCGTTGAGCGGAACAAACGGCCCAGCAGCGGAATGGCGCTCAAATAAGGCACTTGAGCATGCTGCTTTTCCTGCTGGTCTTGAATGAGTCCCCCGATGATCAGCGTATGCCCGCTTTTAATTTGAACCGTGGTTTCGAGTTCTTGCGTGGTGACTACGGGAATGCGCGTGCGTGTAAACGTGGTGTCCGACCCTTGGGAGACTCCTTCCAATTCGAGCGAGCGGTTCGAGCTGGAAACTTCGGGTTTAATGTCCATTTCCACAAATTGGCTGTGCGAAATGCGGGGGCGGACTTTAAGCGTCACGCCCACATCCACAAACTGCACGTTATCCGCGGTATTAGTTGATGTGGTGGTCTGAACCACGGTCTGGGACACAAAAGGCTCGCGCGTAGCTACGGCCAATTTAGCCTCTTCATTGTCCATGACCATCAGGCGCGGGTTGGAAAGCAGATTGGTCTTACCTACGCTCTCCAGTAGGTCGAAAACAATCTGCAAATCATCTTGGTCTTCGCCAAGTGTCAACGTGGCTAACGCCGCGGCCCCAACCGGAGGTGAAACGGCAAGCGGGGCCAAAGCCCTAATCGTATTTAAATTCCCTGCTTCGCGGATGATTTTCTGCCAATCAATGCCCTTGCGGTAAGCATCGGAGAGACGGACTTCGACAATTTTGGCCTCAATTAATACTTGCGGTGTTTTAACGTCAAATGCATCCACCAGCGCCGCGATGCGTTTGACCCTTTCAGGAATGTCAAAAATCACAATCCGGTTAGACCTTTTGTCGACTTCAAGCCGGCCTGTACTACCCTCCATAAAAGTCTTCAATTTGGGCTCGAGATCTTCAACGCGGATGTAGTTGAGCTTAAATACGGCTTCTTCCTGGTCCTGGTCGGCTTCTGCAATCAGCTGTTCCATTTCTGAAAGCAATTCTGGAATTTCGGTAATGACCAGCGTATTGGTGCGCGGCTCCGTGATGATCCGCCCATACAAACTTTTCCGGTCCATCAATTTTCCAGCAACGGTTTCCACGGAAGCATATTTCAAGTCAAACGACTGCGTTTGCCGGGTATCTTCATAGGGCTTTCCATATTTTCTCAAATACTCTTCTTCGGACATGACCTTAATAATTCCGACTTCTTCAACGCCGGCCAGACCCTGCGACTGTAAAATAGACCGCAGTGCTTCACGCACCGGCACATCCTGCAGAAAAATCGACACTTGCCCTTGCACATTTTTACCCGCCACAATATTCAGCCCCGATTTCTTGGATAAAATTTTAAACACATCGAAAATATTCACACTCTGCAGTTCCAGCGTGATTCGGTCTGAATGGGCTACAGCGGCAGCTTCCTCCGCCTGCACCTGCCCACTGGACACGACGGTTATTATTAACAGTAGTAAAATGGTTATCGTTTTTGTCATTTAGATTTAACTAATCCCTAGTCCCTAGTCTCTCGCCCCTTCTTCCATGCTTAATTCAATTTCCTCATTTCCATATTCCAACACAACCGACTCCCGCCTAATCTCTTTCAACCGCAATTCACCCAGTATTTCTCCTTGTTTCACAAAAAAACTTTTTTGACTGACCTCATCGCTGAAGATAGCTTCAGGTTCTTCCATCACCACAATGCCTTGAAGCCGGTAGTTCTTGACCCTTTCCTGAATCGAAATGCCTGAAACTTGCGCAGTTCCGGAATTTTCCGAAGAACCAAAGAGCGCGTTTCTTTTAAACTCTTCTAGATAAACCGCCAACGGCTTTAAAGGCCTAGGTTCCAAATCCATAGATTTTTCTGGAAACGAAACGTTACGGCCAGGCTCTACTTTTAAAAGCCGCACCGCATCGAAGGGAATCCACAAAAGAACGAGAAGTGTCAACCCCAGCATGATCTTTTTAAAAAGCGGCAGGTCCAAAGTCATGGCTGTTTCACCGGGCTTAATCTTTCCGGATGCCGGATAAGATCAAGAATGGTTTCGCGCGCAAAGCGCCACTGGCGTCCGATCTTGGCTCCGGGAATAACTCCCTTGGCCGCAAGCCGCAAAACAGTGGATTCTGAAAGGCGCAGGCAATCCGCGGCCTCTTTGACTGTAAGAATCGGAGCTTTCATAAGCGGGATCTAACCTACTCTTCCCTGCACAAGCCATCAATACCGGCAGGAAGAAAAATGCAGCTATGGCCCATTTATTGGGCCAGCGGGCTTTATTCTGGCGTCCTTCTGGGCGCAGCGCAGAATCTCATCTTCGTTTTCGAATTTCTTAGTTTTGAAATTTCTTATTTCGTACTTGTTTCGTATTTCACTTTTCTCATTTCACTCTTTCTCTAATCTCTATTCCCCAACCCCTAGTCCCTAATCCCTATCCCTCCCTCAAATAAAACAAAAGTAAATTCAACCCCTGAAGCCCATGGGGATTATAAAAATCAAACGACAAAGTCGGATCCAGATGAAAAACCTCTCTCTCCTTGAAAAGCATCTCCTGACCCTCCAGCGTCAGACATAAACTCCCCTTATTGACAAACCCCCAAAGGAAAACCGCCTTAGGCAGCACGGCACCCTGCAGCACCTTCTTCGGCGCAAGGTCCAGCATGCAAATATGATAATTCCCCGGCGCTTGAATGAAATTATAAAGGGCGGCTCCTGTCTCAAACGTCGTCGTCGAAAACGGATGGGCCTGGCTGCACCGTGCAAACTCTGTCTTTCTTAAAGGGCCTAGGCCGATGAGCGTAAGAAGGCGTCTTACCGGATAAGCAACTGCTTCGGAAAAACACACAATTTCGCCTAAAGTGATCTGATACCACTTCTTCTCCTCCAGCCGCTGCAAATGGCTGCGCGACAAGGCCATACGCAGGGCCAGATCACGCTGGCTCCACCTCTTTTCCTTACGAATCTGCTGGAAAAGCCTCCCTCCCGGCGGCTCCTTAACTTCCTCCGCAGAAATATTGATCTTAGGTTGACTGTTATTTTTCATGGGAAACCGCCTTTCAATCGAAAGGCTACATGGCTCTTTCCGCAGTTTCAAGAGTTCAAACAAATATTTATCTAAGTTATCTATTTAAAAATTATAAATATCTTTCAATAAACGATATTTCGGCTATGGACTTTTAATAGGTTTATTTTTGCTCGGAATTGCTAGAAAGAGAAAGGAGGCGGGCTTAAAATCACAGAACTAGGGGATACTTATCTTACATGCGCTTTTATTTGAGAGGATGCAATGAGGCTACAGGGCCTGGCAACTTGTTTATGCAGCGATCCGGCCTATTTTTCATGCTAAAACCAACGCTTCGTTGTGTCCACTTTTTCGGGGGAAGATCAGTCACCGTTATGATGTGTCCTTTTCTTAATTAATTCGTTCGTTATGTTTTTTTAGGTTTACAGAAAGCAAGCCCAATCAACACCGCGCCAAATAGATAGCAAACCACCATTACTTGGGCACCTTGCCATATTTGATTTTTGTTAGGCAAAAAAGGTAGGCGCAATAGGGTGAACCCATAGTCAAGTAATAAATAGTAGAGAGCTATTAATTCTAAAAAAATGCCACCCGCTAGGAGGAACATGGTTTTTTTTCTAATCATAAAATTTTAACCCGTCTTTTTTATTTAACATTTTATCCCGCCATTCATAGCAATTATATGCATTTTCCCCTTGCCCGTACAGATTATATGAAAGATTTTTTTGAGCGCGACTATGCTGGATACTCTCATATACGGTCTTTATGTAATCGGGATCTGTGCTCATAAGACGCAATCCGTAAAAAGGTCCATTACCCTCAAAAACAGCTCCTCTTACAGTATGCCCAAAAGTAGCCTTGACTGCTCCAGAAAAATTTGCGGGATTAAACCCCCATTCTCCATCATATCGTCCAGTCCCAGAAATTTTAATTCCAGTATGTCGTACACTACCTGGGCCGCCTAAATTGACGATATCTTTGTAGCCAATCTCCAATCTGGATGCTCCAGCTGTAGACTTTGCTTTTGTATTCAAATTACTGACTTGATCCGTCGCTGCCCAAGCAACTCCACCACCAAGGGCATTAAAAAGTATAGTCGTCCCCAAATGGCTAGTTCCCGTCGTCCCTACAGCTTCAGCAACTCCAGTGATGTTGATAATAGTACTATTTTCGATTCCCGATGACACAGTGATTTGCACAGATGAGGCTCCGCCTCCGCTCCCACCTCCGGCTCCAGCACCGCCACCGGCACCCCCGGCGGCAGCTCCGGCAGCTACCGTTGCTCCAATAACTGCACCTTGTAAAGCACCACGGGCCAAATTCGATTTCTCAATTGCTGCTCCAGCTAACCCACCCAAAGCTCCAGCGGCAACAATTGCTACGAATGCAAGTATCGATCCTCCGCCGGTAAAGGCCGCAGTGACAACAGCTGCGACAAAAGCAAATAATTTACTGAACCAACCAAACCCCGTCGGATCCGTAAACCTAATCGGATTATTCCGCGCATACGCATACCGATTAAAATCCTGCGGATCAGTAGGATGTTGAACCGTAGGATCAGCAGTGACAAATCGCCCAAGTTGCGAATCATAATACCGCGCATTGTAATAATAGAGCGCCGACGCATCATCCGCCTCTTGTCCCGTAAACCGATGCTTCACCTCCGCGCTGCCAGTCTGTGTTACAGTCGATCCGTACGGGTCGTATTCATACATTCCCGCCTGATCACCGGAGGCATCGGTAATAACGTTTGAAGAATTAATGTGATCTTCATGAAAGAAAAGCTTCAATCCCGTCGAATCTTTCAAAGCAATACGCCGGTCCCCCAGAAAAACGTATTTGGTCGTAAGCGCTCCTACAATGTCATAGTCTTTTCCAAGATAAATCGTGCTCGTTCCCGCCGCAGTTTTCTTGACGCGCGCCCCCGTCGAATCGTAAACAAACGTAGTTGTGGTTTCGGTCTTGCCGTAGGTAAAGGAGTCATTCTGCAAACCAACAATGATGTAGCCTTTGCCCGGTTCGAATTGCGTGAAATCTGAATTGGCGTACGACTGCCAAGTCTGGGTCGTCGCATTAAAGCGTTTGACGTCGGAATAATCAGTATTAAAGGTCAATGAAGACAAAACCGTGGTGATGCTTGTGGCTGCCTTGACCGCCGGTGAAATGAAATTATCTCCGGCCACGATGTTATGGGTGATCTCAATGGCCGCTGTTCTGCCTGTGACCGTTAGTGATTTATCGGATCCAGTCTTGTTATAAATCTCGTAGGTCTTGCCAAATTCGAACTCCGTGAAATCATTGAAGTCGGAATCATTGACCCAATGCTTCCAGCTGTCAGTGGCTTCATCCCATGTGCTCACCTGATCGTAATCGGTTCCAAACGTCAGGGATGAAAGTATGCCGGAGACACTCCGGTTGTCAGGCAGGTGCGTGAAGGCAATGACGTTCCAGCCCGGCTTGAGCGTGTAATTAGTGCTGCCTTCATCGCCTTCATAGGCTTTGACTTCTTTGAGACGGTTTTCGGAATCATAGGCCAGCGTATCGCCGCCACGAACTGTCATGTTGCCATTGGCATCATAGGTCATGTCACAATTACCCGAAGCAAGATCGCGGCAGAACGTGGGAAAATTCGTTCCCGTCCATGTGACATCTGTAACAGCATGCGGGCCGGCAGATCCGGCGCCATAAGACATGGTGCGGCTGGCCTTGGTGGTCATGTTGCCGATAGAATCGTAAGCAAAAGTCTGAGTGCCATAGGCAGAGCCAACGGCTTGTGTTAAGCGATTAAGATCATCATAGGTAAACGTTTGCGACATGGAATTTATCGTGTCTACAATTGTCGCGACATTCCCCGCATTATCAAACGTATACGCCAATTCCTGAAGTTTGGTCGTGCCATCAGGCTTTTTGGTAAGGATATTGGACAGACGAAGGGTGTTGGAGTTGTAGGTATAGTCGGAAGTGACACTATTGCCGTATTTCGTGAAGGTGATCTGACCAGAGGCATTGTAATTGACTTCTTTGATGTAATCGGTTGTTACAGAACTTTTCACGCCGGCGATGGTTTCAACATCACCAAATCCGTTATACGTGTACGTGACTACTTCAGTATCCGGATAAGTGAGGGTGCGCACACGGCCCATAGAATCGTAACTGCGAGCAAAAGCATAAGCCACACTGTCGACGGTTTTGGTGTCATCAATCACTCTCCCCTGCTTGTCATATTTAAATTCATGCGCGCCGGAAGCATCGGTCACTTTGGCGAGACGGCCAACCCAGTAGCCTGTTTGCCCAGAATAGGTGCTAGGGGCTAGGTCATAGTCGTAAGTAACATCGGTCTCCCCTGAAGGAAGATTTTTTAAAGTAACTCGGTTCAGTTCATCATACGTAAAACTGATAGTCTGGCTTTTGGCATCAACTTGAGTCGCGAGATTATCGTTAAGATCATAGGTGTATGACCATGTCCCCATATCAGGGTCGGTCATGCCGGTCTTGCGGGAAAGCGAATCGTAAGTGATGGTGGTTTCGTTCGCGGCATTGTCCGTTGTTTTTTTGAGGTTGTTTAAAACGTCATATTCATACGTCGTTGTGTAAGTACTGCCGCTGTTAAATTCTTCAACCTTTACAAGTCTGCCGTAGGCATCGTTGGTATACCGAAGCTGCTTGCCGCGCTGATCAGTGGTAGTCTTTACAAAATCTGAGAAAGAGACCTGCGAGTTGGTGGAATCCGGATAATCAATGCGTGTCCTGCGGCCTACAGCGTCGTAAGTGAATGTTGCTTTCGGTTTTGATGTATCCGGCGCGACATAGCTTGTGCTGCTCGTTGCAAAATACGGAACATATTGCTTGTCAACCAAACCGCGAGAATTAAATGTCACAATCCCTGAAACAATCTGGTCAGACCCTTCAGACGGACTCCGCCGCTGGATTTCCCGGCCTAATCCATCGGTAAAGGAGTAAGTAATAAGTTGCGTGAAGCTCTGTCCCGGCACGGAAGATTTTATTTTGGTCGTGACTTTGGTGGTGCAAGTCGTACCACAGGCTCCGAGATTGGGATAATCGTAGACAAATTCCTGCGTAGGCTCGCTTGAAGAATCCAATGGAGCAATAACTTTCGTTACCCGGCCAAGTGTGTCATAAACCGTTTCCGTGACCTGGCCATTCTGATCCGTGGAAGTTAGGATTTGTGCAAGCCAGGGGTCATAGGTAAATTCGCGCGTATGCTCAAGCGCATTTTCGATTTCAATGAGAAAAAGATGGTACGTGCTGTCATACGTGTTGGTCGTGGTGTAGCTGCGGGCATCTACGACGGTGGCTACATTGCCGTAGCTGTCATACGTCATGGTTGTTTTGGGATTATTCGTACACGTGCCGGCCGTTCCGCAGCCTGAGGCCGTGTTCAGCCATTCTTCTTCTTTGGTGAGAAGACCGGCAGTAGGCGCGGTTGTGATGGAGGTTGCGCCGTCATAATAAAAATAGCGTTCGGCTTTGATGGTGGTGAGATCCGTGTCATAAAGCGTTGTTTTTGACAGTGTATTCACGATGTACGTGCCTGAGCCGGTTCCGGGCGCACTCATGGCGTAGACATAGGTGTTGACGGTCTTACGGCTGTCGGTGGAAATGCTTTGGTCCCCTGTTTCCGTTGTGGAAGCCAGATTTCCGTAATCATCGTAAGTAAATTCCTGCCGCGTTTGCTTGTAGCTGGTATCCCCGTCGTAAAGGTAAGAATCGACCTGGCTCACATACACAAAATGTACGCCGGTGTGCGGGTGGGTATCCGACCAGGTCGTGACCTCCTTCGAGAAGAGATTGCCCGAAGAATCCTTCACTTGTTTTTCGAGCAGCTTGCCCTTGTTGTGATCGTCCTGCCCAAACATGTGGATCGTCTTCGTGCCCACAGCATCGGTCACGGTGACTTCTTTAAATCCCCGGAACTCACGATTCGTGGCGTCGTACATGCCGCCCTTATACGCATATTGGGTGGTATAGGTATTTCCCATGCCATCGGATTGATCAACTTGGGTCACGACCTGGATGGGGAACGGCAGACGCTCATCTCCGTTTGTGTCGGTATTGTCAAATTGAGTTGAGGATGAATATGTAATGGCGGTTTTTCCGCCACGACCATTTTTGATTTCTTTAAGAAGATCGGGATAAGGGCCTTTGTTTTTCTGCGTTTTCCAGGCCGTATTTCCACTCTGGGATTGAATACGATCCGGCAGACCATCGCCGTCAAAATCAGCAATATCCACGGCTTGATACCCTGCCGCATCGGTCCAGCGCGGGTAGCTGTAACGCACAGAACTAACCATATAGCTAATGGTTCCGTAATCTTCGATTTCAGTAAATCCCGTGCCTGTGTTGTATTGAACTTTCCAGACCGTATTGCTGTCGGCCGCTTGGACACGATCCGGCAAGCCATCGCCATTGATATCAAAAATATCGACGGTCTGTTCGCCCGAATCACTATAGTGCCGGATATAAGAACGCCGCACCGCAGAATCCATTTTTTCAATGGGGCCGAAATCTTCCATCGTTGTAAAGCCGGCACCTGTGTTCCATTGCACTTTCCAATTCGTATTGTTATCCGAGGCCTGAACTCTGTCCGGCAGGCCGTCGCCGTTAAGATCGATCATGTCCACAAAGGTCTCGAGGGCATAGCTGGATGCGCGGATGGCATCACGCGCGGATGTGCTTGTCATTCTTTCAGTATCACCCCAGTTTTGCATGGTCGTGAAACCACTGCCGGTATTGAATTGAACCTTCCAGGTGTCATCGCTATCTTCAGCCATAACACGGTCAGGCAGACCATCGCCGTTGATATCAAAAAAATCAACCCATGTTTGTGATCCATAAGTGTCGTAAATAGGCGAATAACGGATATGGTCATAACGGCCACTGGAAGAAACTTTTCTTGAGATTGTTCCCCAGCTTGAGTTGGAAGATTCAAAACCGGCGCCATCATTGAGCTGAACGACCCAATTGGTATTGCTGTCTTGGGAGATGATTCTGTCGGGCAGACCATCGGCGTTGATATCTGAAAAATCAACGACCTGCTCACGGGCATCTGTCACATAAGAAATATAATCATAAAATGCCGATGAAGTGGGCTTATAAATCGTATCGAAATTCGTAAGAGATGCGAATTCCTCGCCATCATTCAGCTGAATTTTCCAATTTGTATTAGTGCTCTTGGCCTGAATGCGATCGTTAAAACCATCACCATTGATATCGAGATAATCCACTTTGGTTTCACGGCTTGTTGTCACCATGCGGAAGTAATCATAGTCGGATGAACCGGTCTCCAGCCGTTCAATGCCGCCGGCATCCGTCATTGAATCAAAGCCTAAAATCTTGTCGTTATAGACAAACGTCGTCACAGGCAGGCTGGTGGTTCCGTCTGGGCCATATTCTGTTACCGAAATCAGCCGTGAGCGAAGTGTTGCGGTTGAATATTCATAACCCAGCGCATATTTTCTGGCCAATTGATAGGTGCCGCTGCCGTTTTTGACTTTGACTTCAATCAGGCTATAGCGTTTATTGGTTTCGACCCGGGCTCCTGTGTTATAAGAAAGACTATCATCGGTGCGATCTTCCGACGTAAATTCGACTTTGTGCGTATGCGCGAAACTCTGCGACTCGTTACCGTTATACTCAATGGAGGATAAATACAGCTGGCCTTCATCGGTAGCATAGGAAATACTCATATAGTTGGTGAGCGTATCGGTCACTTTTGAAAGGGCCCATTTAAACGTCCCGAGTGAATTGGTCTGCCGGCTCCCAGACGTTCCCCCGAAATAATGTTTAACCCCTGATTTATCCGTGACAATCCATTGGTTATTCGTGGAATCAAAAACGAATTTTAAAAAAAGCGCTTCATCTTTGGCGCGGTATTCGTCGGTGGCTACAGAAACCAGCTCTGAAGACACGCCCTGATAGGAAAAAACATATTTATCCGTACTGTCATATTTAGGCACACCCTTTTTGGTGTCGCGCTGAATCCAGCCGAGATCAAGGCCCCAACCCAATCCCAAAGGGCCATTTCCCCCGCTGGAGGAATAATTCAAACTTAAGCTTGGCTGAACGTTTTTTCTGCCGGGCGGGACAAAAATAGGAACGCTGGTTTGCGCGCGGCCTGTAAATAGATCGGTCTGAAAGGATTGCACAGCGGAACTGGACTCGGCAATTTGGCCAAGCTGGCTAGTGGCATTGCCCGAGGCCGTTGCTGAAGAACCTACAAAGGCGAATGCGAGAGAGCCGGAGTCGGTGAGGGTGGTGAAGGTGAAGGCGAGGAGGAGCGGGAAAGCGGTGAGGCGAAGGGGTGATTTTTTCATGAAATCTCCTTTGAGGGGCTAGAGACTAGGTGCTAGTAATGACGAATTAGTGAATAGTCTTTAAAGATTTTTTTAAACCACTGATCATCCGGCCAACCTCACTCGTAACAACTAAAGTTCTTTCAAGCGTTTCTTAATTCAAATAGTTCAGTCGAAAGGCGATAAGCATTTGTGTTTCAAGATCAGACAAAGATCCCTGGGCGATAGATAGAAACTCTAAAAATTGTTTGGTGTACTGGCGGCTATGCCCTTCTGCGATGTTTGAACAAACTGAAACGCTTGCACGTCTCATCTGACTTATAAGACCGAAGTTCTCTGACCTTGGGAAATTCTCCGAAATTCGGTAGCACATCTCCGCAAGATCAATAGATTTCTTCCACACCTTTAGGTCTTGGTAGCTTTTAATCACTATTCCCTAGCCCCTAGTCCCTATTTCATAGGTCTACGGAATACATACTCGCTCACGTTCTGAACCACAGTGCCGTCAGGGTCGCTGACATGAATAGCAACAGCGCGGCGGCCGAGATCAGAACTGCTTAGGGCCCAAACAAGATTACTGGATGATTGCGGACCATCCTTGGTTGTGCTGTCTTGTTTGGCGAGGTATCCGAGGGTATCGCTGTCGGGGCTGACGGCTGTGACCGTGAAATCAGCATTAGCGTCTGAAAAAAACCGGCCGGCCGATGGGCTGATGTTTTGAATCACAGGAATCAAGTCAGCTCCGGCAATACCAAATGCACCTTCCGCGGCATAATTCGTGCTGGTCGTGGTCGTCTTGAAAAAATGATCTATGCTGCCTTCATCCACCTTGTAATTTGTTGATGTGATCGTGCCGGCGGATGCTGTGGGGAAATAGCTTTCGGCAATGGCGTAATTGGTAGAGGAAGGATCAGCCGAAGCAAAGTCAAAAGTCAAAAAGCAAAGGGCAAAAAGAAAGATAGGGACTAGGGTATAGGGACTAGGGGCTAGGGTCCAGGGACTAGAGGCTAGAAAGCGAGACGGTTGGATGAACATAGGTCCCCCATTTACTTTTTATATTCAAGGTTAAGGTAGTTCATGATCTCGCGGATGGCTTTGCGGGCAGCCGGATCTTCGATATCGCGGACATCCACGGTCTTGAGCGCTGTTTGGGCAGATTGCTCTTTTACTTTGTGAACTTGAGATTTGATGGCGATGCGTTCGGGGGCAGCGGAAGCAGGCGAAGGTGCCAAGCACCCTGCGCCAAGAACCAAGAGGCATGCGGATAAGACTGGATAATATTTCATAAAAATTCTCCTTGTTGAGTTAGGGGGTTAGGGATTAGGTGTAGGGTCTAGGGGCTAGTTAAGGTATAGGCCTAATCTCTGGCCCCTAATCCCTATTCCCTGATTTTTTCAGATCGCCACTGCAATTGAATTAAGTTCCGCATCATTGCTAATCACGGCTTTCCATTTAAGCTGAGTGCCGCTTGGCTGAGCGCTGATATTGCAAAGAGTTTCTTTGGTGCACGTCGTCCAAGTAGTGCCGTTGTCACGCGAAACGGAATAAGTAATGGATTCCCCATTGAGCGTTTCATCCGCAATCACCATGGCGGTTGTGGGGGCCGTCGGTTCAGAATAAGCTGTGGAAATTACGGTTGCCGTGCCGCTTTGAACCGGTTGTTCGTAAACTTTGAAATAGGTGTCGTAATCCGTATAAAAAGCTGACCATGTGCCGCTGGAATTTTTGGCGAGCGCAGATCCATTGGAATAGGGATTGCTATCGCTGGAGCGGCGCACATTGACATGGTTGCTGCCATCGCCTGAACCCGTCGTGTTTTCAATTACGACGATGTACTGCGTATTTGCAGACAAAGCCACTGCGGAATTTAAAGTTGCCGTAACTTCTTCATAACTTGTGGAAATACCCGCTACGCTGATGTCTGCCGATTCAGCCAATAGGGTTCCGGGAATACCGCTTGAACTTGCATACAAACGAATGCGGACGTTACCTGTCGGACTTCCGTAGCGCTGCCATTTAAAACCAACCCGGTCCACTGTGACTGCAGCGCTATGCTGAAATTGCTGGCCAAACCCGTTGTAGGTGGCCGATCCATTGCTCAAAATTTCAGACATATCACTTTCAGAAGTGTTTGATTGAATCGTACTGCCACCTGACGGTGTCACAATGACGTCATAATTGGAGCTCCCGCGCCAGGTGTAATTCGTAGAAGAACCCGAGGCAATGCCGCTGGCATCAATAAAAGTATCCAACACCATATCGCCCAGGCTGTTTGCAACGGCCAAGGCGTAAGCATCGAGTTTGAAATTGGTTTTGGCGATCATCACCGTGTTGTCTTTGACGCCCTCAATGTTTTTATGAGAAAGCGCGTCGTGTTCTGCTTCCGTAAAACTATTCACGACGTTCTCAGCCATATAGGCATATCCAGCGCTGGTAAGCTGCACACGCGGAGACATTTCGGCATCACTCCCGACTTTGATGGAAAGCCAGTAATCTTGATCAAAATCAAGATCAAGCGTTGTAACGCTGCCAAGCTGTACGCTGAATTTGCCGGAGGCTGCAGAAACACTGGACTGGGTCTCTGTCCAAAGCGCTGAACCTCCGGTTGATGCAGAATAAAGTTTGAACTGAATGGAATACGTGCCGGTCAGGTAATTACCAGAACTGTCTTTGAGAATACCCTGGTAGGACAGAAGCTGGGGCACCGCGAAAGCGACTGAAGGCGCCAAACTCCATGCGCCAAGAACTAAGAAAAAAACTAAAAACTTAAGTCTGCTTTTCATAATGAATTCTCCTTAAAGTTTTCGACGCTTGGCGCTTGGTGCGCGGTGCATGACGCCACTGTTTGAGGAATGGGTGTTAAATTAATGCGGGAAAGATTGAAACGCTACGCGGATTTTGGATAAAAATGAAAGTTGGCCTGAAAAATGGGCAGTGAGAATTGCTTTGGCGCGGAAAAGAAGCGGGTTTTATTTCTGCTTAAAAAAAATCTCTATTTTCTCTTTAAGGCTGGGACAAGGTTTAAGAAAACTGGCCGCAGGGCTATAAGTCTTAATTTCATCCAAAAAATGAATACTTGCCGTTACGACCCAAACTGGCACTTCAGAAGATTTGGCCTTGATAAATTGCAGGACATTCCGGCCCTGGACTTCTCCCGAAAGGCGCCAGTCTAAAATAACAAGGTCGGGTTTTTCGTTTTCTAAGCAGCGAAGGGCTTCCCCGCCATCGCTAATGCCTTCAACAACAAAATCTTCTTCAAAGCGAAAGGCGTCGCAAAGGGCTTTGATGATTTTGGGTTCGTCGTCGATGATTAAGATTTTTTTAGGTTGATTCATGATTAGGTTCCCGCAAAAGAGAGCCAGGCACCTTTTGCCCACTCCCCTCATCCTAACCTTCTCCCAGAGGGAGAAGGAATGATTCGAGTCAAAAAGCTTGTTTGAAATAGAGAAGGAACTCGGCGCCTTGGCCGGGCTCTGATTTTACTTCAATGCGGCCGCCGAGACGCTCAATGCGATGTTTGATCGTTGAAAGGCTGATACCTGCCGCACCTGTATCAGCCTTGGTTGTAAAATGTGGTTCGAAAACTTTTGGCAGAATCTGCTTGGGAATGCCTGGGCCACTGTCTTTAATAGCCAAGCATATTTGATTATCATCTTGTACTTGCGCTTTTAATGCAACCTGCCCTTTTCCGGCCATGGACTCGAATGAATTCATGAACAGGCTGAATAAGGCTTCCTGCAGCATTCCCTCTGTCGCTGTGACCTTAATTGCTTCAGGGATTGTCTTCTGAACCTGGATCTCATCGAGTTTATGACCTTCACGCATTAAAGCCAAAAATTTATCGATTTGTTCGGTTAAAAGCAGGCTGCGCGGATTCTCTTCCCCGGGCCTGGCGAACTGCGCAAAGCGGCTGAGGGAATCCCGGATACGGCCGATCTCTTCCTGCATCGAGCGGGTCCTATCCTCGATTTCTCCAAGCCAGACATCAGCACTTTGGCGTTTTGCATGACCTTTATTCATTTCATCCAGCGTAGCGCTGGCGAAGAGGGCCATGGTGTGGAGAGGATTCCTCACCTCATGATGGACGCCACGCGCCAAATGACGCAGCGAAGCCATCTTGGCACGCTGAGAAAGCTCAAGGCCAGAACGAATGGTTTCAGCCAATAGTTTTGCTGAAAGAAAAAGCATTCCCAACTCATTCTGCAGGAAATGCAAGAGCGCCTCGTCTTCCTGATTATAGGGTTCGTCTGATTTCTTAGACCCAAAAACCAAAATACCCCAAAATTCGTTTTCGCTTTTTATGGGAACAACGGCCTCAATGCCTTCTGAGCGCAGTTTCTCTTCAATAGGCGTACGCGCTTCAAAGCTTAAAGGCGGCAAAAGTAAAGGCCGGTTTACTGCGACAAGCAAACTTGCCAAGGGATGTTCGGGCGGATAAAAAGCGCACCATTTCAATTCCATCTCTTTGGTTAAAAAATTCACAATTCTGTCCGGAAGAATGCTGCCCCGCCCCGCTTCGAGGCTTAAGCCGGCTGACAATGTTTGGATGCGCGAGACTGCCTGGCGTTTCTTCTGAAATAAAAACCGGTGAGTCCAATTCTCCAATAGCTTTTTCAACGGTTCGTAAATGAGCATGGCAAGCGCGATAGAAAATGGGGGCATCCAGGGTTTAGCCGCTCCGAGAGTCAGAAGTCCCGCAAAATAAATAACCCCAGAAACAATGCCATAAACCACGCCAAAAAGCATAGCAAAGACCATTCCCTTTTTAAAAAAAATTTCAATATCGAAAAGCTGGTGCTTGAGGATGGCATAGCCGATAATCCAGAAATAAATAGCGCCGCAGGCGGCTGAATAAGGATAAGGCGGAACGGTAATGCCATAGGCCGGAAAAAAATTAATCACACCAATGCCATAACCAATCACTGACGCCCAAAAGAAATACTCGAGGTGTTTTTTGCGTGCGCCTGTGGAATGGCGAATAGCCGTATAAAATTGTGCCAAACTTAAAAGTACATAAAAAACAAAAAAAGCTATGATGACGGCATAAAGAGGCCCAGCCTGCACAATAAAATTGACGCCAACATTGGCTCTTTCCGTTGGAATAAAATAGGGTGTGAAGAGCACGGCAATGCAGAGCAAACCCGCGAACCAAAAGCCGGTTCTTAAGAACGCCTCAGATTTTGCAGTTGTCATTTTTAGAGCAAAATAATAGAAAAAGACGGGGATAAACAGAACGCCGATGTGACAAATGCGTCCCCAGAATAAAGCGGGCGCAAGCTGCGTCTGCATGCCTTGAAGCGCTGTACAAAAGCTCCATTGAAAAATGGCCAATGCAAGCAGCATAAAAGCGCGATGGGCTACAGATTTTGCATTTTTACTGTAAACAAAAATTCCAACGCATAATGTCGTAAACGCGGTTAGAAAACCGGTAACGACATAGGCCTGCCATAAATCAAATTGCATTACGCCACCTCAGCCAGAGTATTTGGAAATTGGCTAAACACTAAATGAAATACGCTTCCTGGTTTTACATCGTGCAATAGTTTGATTTCACCGCCCATCGCACGCATATATTCTTTAACAATAAAAAGCCCCATACCTGTTCCTTCAGGCTTGCCGGTGGATTTACGTTCCTTCGTGGTAAAAAAGGGCTCAAAAATCTTTTGTTGAATGGCAGGCGGAATGCCGTTGCCTGAATCTTTGACTTCGATCGTCACGGTTCCTTTTTCGGCCGACGCCTTAATTTGGATTTGTTGGGCTGCAGCCTGCACGGCATTACGGATTAAATTGACTAAAATTTCTTGTAGCGCATCCGGATCGCAAGTCAGACTAAAATTCTCAGGAAATTCTATAGAAACGGCAACATCTCCTGGCACAGCGCTAGTGCGCAAAGTTTTTCGAAGAATCTCTTTCAAAGAAACCCCGCTTTGAATTTGCAGCGGCTTCTGCTCGGCAAGATCGGAAAGGTGTTGAATGATGCGATTGACCTCTTCGACATCTTCTAGAACACTTTGCATTGTTTCGATAACCGTTTTCTCCTGTTCTTCGCGAGGCAATGCTTTGAATTTTTCTTTGGTCAAATAACCTTCAAGCGCCCCTAAAGCCAAGGACGCCGCATGGAGAGGATTTTTCGCCTCATGATCGACGCCGGCGATTAAGACACCCGCTGAGGCATCGCGTTCACTCGCGCTGATTTTTCGCTGCAGAAAACGAATATGTTCAGCCGCATCCGCATTGGCCAGAGCGAGCGAAAAGCAACGTGTAAAACTTTTGAGTACTCCGAGCTCTTCCTGAGTCCAGGCACCATCCGATTTTTTGTTTCCTATTAAAATAATGCCGTCTAGTTTCCCACCAATAAATACGGGCAGAGCTACAACTCGGTCGCGGCGGGCCATTTCTCTTAATGCGTCTTGGCGCACCTGCTTCCAGTCCTCTCTCATTCCTTTTTGTTTGTTCCTAATTTTATTTTCTGCAACCCTATGAGGATTAAGAAGAACATCCCCGCTGTGTTCTAAGTAACGAATTAAGGCTGACCCGGTTTTGGGCGCACCAGGCTGTGCTTTATATAAACCGGATATCAAAACAAAGGCACTTTCATCCGCTCTGTCGCGTCTAAAAAAAATAATGTTTTCGAGGGCTAAACATGAAGAAACGCGTGAAATCATTTCGTCTGCTAACTTTTTCACATCCGCGAAACGAAACAAATCCTGGGAAAGCTGGCGGAACATATCAGCGGGATTTTGCTTGTGTTGATATAAAAGTTTGCGCGTTATGATCGAAAGTCCTTTTTTTAATGGGCTATACAGCACAAGAGCCATAAGAATAGCTATAAATTGACAGATGCTTTCGGAGAGACCTGCGCGTTTAACAAGGATTTTCTGAAAAATAAAAAGCGAAAAAGAGACAACTGACAATAGAGAAATAAAAAGGAGAGAAAAAATTAGCGTGTTCCGAATTAATTTTTGAATATCTAAAAAACGATGTTTAATAATCGCATACGCCATGAATAGAGGGTAAATTCCAACGAATGGCGTCGTAAAAGGTTTAATGGGAATATCAAAAGTTAGAAGGTACGCTACCATGCCAGTAGCAAAACTTATTGCCGTGGCAATCAAAAATATAGTCAGCTGTGTTTTTCGCTGAACAGTTTTTTCTTTTCGAATACTCTGTAGTAGCCAAATAATACTTTGTGTAACACAAAAAAACATTTGCAGGGGCAGCAAAAAATACAGGGGTCCAGCATCTAAGTATGCTGGCATATCCAATTTAGGGACAGATCCGTTCACGAGCAATCTGGAACTAACCGTAATTATAGAACCAATGGTTGAATATAAATAATTTGCCCAAATAAGTTTTTTAATTTGTTTGGTTTTATGCAACAGCTCAGCAATCAGATGAAGAAAGACGGCGCTAATAAAAAAAGCGGCCGTTGTCAAAACTCTATTAACAGCCATTGACGAACTATCTGTACGCATCCAATACATTAGTCCATAAAAAAGACACCACGTCCCAATAGCTATTTTGAAAATGCATGCAAGTTGGCATATGCGAGAACGTGGGTTTGCGAGCAACACCAGCATCGCCAACGCATAGCAACCTATTGCGGTTAAAATCGCGCAGGCTGATAAAAAGCGATAATCACCAAAGAGAGTTAGAAGTTCCACGTCAGATCATTCTCCAAAAGCCGCAATAACCGCCAGCTTTCCTTTTTTTTCACATCAAAATGTGACACAAGAGGCAATTTGTGTCACAAAAATCGACCATAAGTCATTTATTTTCAATGGGTTACTTGAATTATTTTAAGAGTGCGTGTACTGTCCTTTTTAGATGAACGTTCTTTGAGATTAATTCAGATGGCTGCAAAGGGGAACGCACCTTTGCTTCGAGATTGCTTCGACTTCAGCTGCATGCTATCTCGCAATGACAAAAGAGAAAAACGAGATTCTTCGCTGCGTTCAGGATGACAACTAGATTCATGGTTCTTTCTCGATGACGAAGGAATGAAGGCCGGTTTTTTCGAGCCAGCGGTACAGGGTCATACGCGAACAGTTCAGACGTTGAGAAGCTTCTTTTAGAGATTTTGAAGCGGTAATGGCATTCATAATTTTTCGGGCAAGTTCTTGTTTTTTGAGTTCGCGCGGTGATTCGAAAGGAGCGGAATATTTATGAGGATTTTCTTCGGGTTTTTTACCAAAGACGCGTTCAACGGCGTCCAGAAGCTTTTCTGCGGTAAAGGGTTTGGACAAGGTATCAAAAGCACCGAGGCGCATGAGGTATTTGGAAGAAATGCTGGTGTGCGCGGTGACAAAGATGACCGGAATTTTGTTGGAGGGAAACATATGATGAATGACTTGCATGACGACATCGCCGTCAAGGGCGGCACGGAGTTTCCAATCCAAGAGAATGAGCGAGAATTTATCCGGGCTGGCTTTAAAAAGCGCAATGGCTTCTTCGGGCGCACGGGCCGATGTGACTTCATAGCCGTTGGATTTCAGGATAGTGCCGGTGAGGGACAGGATTTTGGGGTCGTCGTCGACGATGAGGATGTGGTGGTTCATGAAAAATCCTGTGCCATTCTGAATCCTTCGTTTGTCATCCTGAACGAAGTGAAGGATCTCGTTCTGAGATTCTTCGCCCCTCGTAAAAACTTCGCCGGGCTCAGAATGACAAATTGTATGCTGGTAAATATTGAAAAAGGAGCGTGAAAAATATGCTTGGTATACGCCATAACATCATTACCCTGTTGTACGCAGCCAAAGGTGTTTTAGAAAATCATTTGTGCCGTATGGAATCTCCAAATTTTAAAAACGATAAGGACAGGCTGACTTCAGCTGAACAATGCCTGACCAAGGTTTATGGTATCTTGGGCCGTACCCTCGATGTTACCCGTAGTGTGGGTCTGCGTATCAAAGCTAAACCCCATTGTACCGAAGGCGGCCGTACTAACCTGAGAGACATCTGGTTTATTGTTGAAAACGGCCTGCGGTTTGAAACAACCCAGGCGCGTGTTCAAGTCTCAGCCAGCATTCCCAGAAACTTCCCTGACCTCCTGTGCGGCGAACATGATCTGCAAGAGGCCATCTGTCTTGTGGCGCAAAATGCGATTGATGCGCTTAAAAACCAGCCTCCCGCCAATGCCACGGTGGCCTGGCCGGATAAAAAATTGATCCTGCGCGCCGAAGTCGGTATGGGCCGCGATGAGCCCCGCGCCATGATTACGATTGCCGACAACGGTCCGGGAATTTCTCAAGACTCTATTGCCCAAATTTTTCAGCCTTTTTACAGTACGCGCCATGGGCAGGGCGGCAATGGACTCGGTCTCTATATCGCCCGGCAGCTTATTGTAAAAAATGGCGGTACAATCAATGTTTCAAGTTTTGAAGGCTGCGGCTGTACGTTTGTCATTGATTTGCCGATTGCCGCGAAGGCTGAGAATTCGACAGAAAAAGTTGCGTAATCCGATCTCCCCTCACCCCAGCCCTCTCCCAGAGGGAGAGGGAGTAAAAACAAGA